>JAKPUX010000047.1 GCA_029554865.1 bacterium
ACCGGGGCCTGCTCATCGCTGACGCGGTCGCGCGAGAGCCGCAGCGGCCAGGGACCGAGCTGGCCGGTCACCAGACGAAAGGGGGTATTGTACTGGACGATCAGGGTGCCGCCCGCCTCGACGAACCGGAGCAGCCGGGGCTGAGCGGCGGCCAGGGCGGGTCGGGTGTTGTAAGCGCGCACCCCGGCGATGATCACCTCCAGGCCGGCGAAATTGCCCTTTTCCAGGTCGTCGTCGGTGAGCATGCGCAGGGGGTAACCCGCCGCCGTTAGGCAGTCGCCGATCTCGTCCCCTGCCCCCATGATATAGCCGATGCGGGGTTTGGCCGCAGGCAGGGGCAGGCGCAGCAGCCTGACCTGCGCCGGTGGAAAAAGGGTCTGGATCGGGATGTGGGGATAGCTGATGGTGATCAGATCCTGGCTCCAGCTCCGGCCGCCAATTCCCGCGAGGGCGGTGACGCTGCCGTCCAGTGCGCCCTTTCCGGGGCGGAGCTGGAATTCCAGCTCGAGGTTTTCATCCCTCGCGGTCAGCCGGAAGGGGATGCTTTGAGGTGTGCAGCTCCAGCCCGCGGGCAGTGCAAGACTCACCTGGCCGCTCACGGCGCCGGTCAGGCTGCGCAGCTGGAGGCGGAGCGGCCGGGAGGTGTCATCGGTGAAGAGGAGCAGATTCTCCCTGCTGTGGACGGCCACCGGCGGCCCGATGACAAAGGGGCGGTAGAGATCGCCCTCGACCGGATCGGTCCAGCGGTAGAGCATGGGAATGGTCATGGGAATGACCTGACCGCGCCAACGCAGATGGAACGTGACGGTGCCGGACGGGGGGGACTCGGGCTCGCCGATGAGGTTTTGATCCGCGACAACATAGAGGCCGCGGCCGGCCGGCTGCTGCAGCCAGAAGGGCTGGGTGACGGGCAGGGTGGCGGGCAGGATGAGGGTGGTATTTTTCTCGAAGGGCAGGTTGTCCGCCAGGGCGGTCTGCAGCAGGGTGTCGCCGTGGCCCCAGGAGAAGGTGATCTTTTCCAGGGTCCAGGAGGCGGGGCTGCGATTGACCACCTGGAGCGCGAGGCGGAGCGTATCGCCGGCGGCAGCGACCGGCCGGTCGGCTGCCACTTCCAGCCAGAGTCCGCTGCAGGCGCGGATGGCTGCAATGAGTTCTTTCCGCTTTTGACTCACATAGGGGCCATCCGCAAGTTTTTGCAGCTGTTCCCAGGCGCGCAGCAGGGGCGGCAGGGCCGCAGCCGGAGCGGCCGGAGAAAAGCGCTGCCGGGCTTCCGTGAACAGGGCGGTGAGGGAATCCCCTGCGGGCGAGACCCGGCGCCAGCTAATATCGATGCCATCGAAGAGATCGTGGGGGCCATATTCTCCGCCGAGGTGGCGAAAATACTCGATGCGGCTGCCGCGGCGCTCGGCCGAGCCGAAGCCCTGGCTCTTGTGCATGCTCCGGCTGCGGGCGGCGATCTCGGTGTAGGATTGGCCGAGGAGGGGGTTGTAAAGCCCGACATCAACCATGAGTAGCGAGTCCTCTTTGGCCGGATCGAGGCGCCAGCCGTTCCAGAGCAGCCGTTTGGCGCGCCAGGGCTTGAGTTCTGCGAGCTGTTCGGGGAAGCGGCTGCTGTCGGCCGCGGCCCAAAAGGCCTCGCGCGCCAGCAGGGCGGAGGCGGCGTGGTGGCCGTGGCCGCCGTTGTCGCCCTCGAGAAAACGGGCGATGATGATGTCCGGCTGATAGCTTCTGATGATCCGGACCATGTCCGATAAAACAGCCTCATGGCCCCAGATCTCCAGGCTTTCATCGCTGGATTTGGAGTAGCCAAAGTCGATGGCGCGGGTGAAAAACTGCTGCGCTCCGTCGATGCGCCGCGCCGCCAGCAGTTCCTGGGTGCGGATAACCCCCATCAGCTCGCCCTTTTCACTGCCGAGCAGGTTTTGGCCGCCGTCGCCGCGGGTGAGGGAGAGGTAGGCGGCGTCGGCCAGACGCTCTCTGGCCAGGTAAGCCAGCAGAGCGGTGTTTTCGTCGTCGGGATGGGCGCCGATGTAGAGAACACGGCCGAGGACGTTAAGACGGGCCAGGGCCAGCTGCATCTCGGCGCTGTTGGGTTGACTGAAGGGTTGGGCGATGAGAAGGGCGGCCGGCAGTATTGCCGTCAGCATCAAATAACGTAATGAGCGCATCGCAGAAAATCCTTTGCGTGCAGAGAAAGAAAATTTTACATAAATTAACATTTCAGCGCTGAGATGCAAGCGAAATGAAGAGGGTGTTCAGCGACCGCCAGGATTTCCCGGACCAGCGTGCAACTTTTTCACTCTTTCTGCGTCTATTTAATAATGCGTCCCGCCTGAATAATAACCCATCCAAGGAGCCCTCTATGCCGAGATACATTCTGCTGTTTCTGCTGCTGCCGGCCCTGCTCTTCGCGGCCATTCCCGGCCGTTTCATGGAATACCCCGATATCCGCAACGATCTGATCACCTTTTCCTACGAGGGCGACCTCTGGCGCGTCAGCAGCCAGGGCGGCCTGGCAGTGCGCCTGACCGTCCATCCCGGCTCGGAGACAGCCAGCCGGATCTCGCCCGACGGCGCCTCCATCGCCTTCTCCGGCGAATATGACGGCGGCCGCTATCTCTATCTCATCCCCAGCGACGGCGGCGTCCCCAAACGCCTTACCTGGCATCACAGCGCCCAGCCCCTGACCTGGACCCCGGATGGCAAAAAAATCGTCTACCGCGCCTCCTACGAAAATACCTACCGGCCGATCGCCAAGCTCTACACCGTCTCCACAGAGGGCGAGTGGCCCGAGCAGCTTCCCGTGCCGCAGGGCACCCTCGCCAGCTACTCCCCGGACGGCAAAAAGCTGGCCTACTGCCCCAAAGGCCGCGAGGAGTATTACTGGAAACGCTACAAGGGCGGCCAGTATGTCGACCTCTGGCTCTACGATTTCACCACTAAAGAGTACTCCGACCTCACCGACTATGTCGGCAAGAGCGCCTATCCGATGTGGGTCGGAGAGAAGCTCTATTTCGTCTCCGACCGCGGCGACAACGGCATCTCCAACCTCTATACCTATGATTTTGCCACCAAAGCGGTGGCTCAGGTCACCTTCTTCAACGATTTCGACGTCCAGATGGCCGCCAGCGACGGACAGCAGATCGTCTATATGCGCTCCGGCTATCTCTACGTGCTCGACAGCAAGACCAACACCAGCCGCAAGGTCGACATCCAGATTCCGAGCGACCGCTGGCAGCTGGCTGACCGCACCATCAATCCCAAAGAGTACATCCACAGCATGGCCATTGCAGGCGACGGCAAGAGCGTCGCCTTTGAGGCCCGCGGCGATGCCTTCATCGTTCCGGCTGATGACAAAAAGGAGACCCTCAACCTCACCCGCACCCCGGGCTCGCGCGAGCGCTTCGCCCAGCTCTCTCCGGACGGCCAGTGGCTCGCCTTCTTCTCCGACAAGAGCGGCGAGTACGCCCTTTACATGATGAAAGCGGATGATGCCGGCGGGGAGTGGCTCAGGCTCACCGACGACCTCAAGACCACAGTGTACCATCTCGAGTGGTCGCCGGACAGCAAGAAAATCCTCTTCGGCGACAAGTCCTTCACCCTCTGGTACGTCGACGTGGCGGCGAAAAAGCTGACCAAAATCGGCTCTTCGAACCGGCTCAAGAACGACGAGTTCACCTGGGAGATCAGCGACTATACCTGGGGCCCGGACAGCAAATGGATCGCCTACACCTTCGTCCAGGAGAACCGCAACTCGATCATCTATCTTTACAGCCTGGAACAGGCGAAAAGTTTTGCCATCACCGGCGATTTTTACGATAATCTCTACCCCACGTTCGACGCCAACGGCGATTATCTCTATTACCTCTCCTATCGCAACTATAATGATATCCAGATGGATGTCTATGAAGACAACCACATCCTGCCGCGGCCGGTGCAGGTGATGCTGGTTCAGCTCAAGGCGGGCCAGACTCCGCCCTTTGCGGATGCACCCCGGCCGGGCATGGGCCGCAGACCCGGCGGCATGAGCGCGGATTCTGAGGATGCGCGTCCGCCCATGGCGCGGGGCACCAGGTCCGGAGAGACGGCCAAATCCGATGCCGCCGGCTCTTTCCGCATTGATCTGGAGGGCATCCAGGATCGCCACTTTGTCGTACCGGTAAAAGCGGGCAACTATTTCTACGCCAAGGCGGGCAAGGGCAGGATCACCTTCGCCTCCGTGGATGAGTTCGGTGACGATGAATACGAGGAGCTTTACATTCCCGGCGGCCGCGACAAGTGGGAGCTGCATATCTACGATGTTGCGGAGCAGAAGGAGACCGTGCTTGAGCAAAAAATATCAGACTGGCGCATCTCGGCCGACGGTGAAAATATCCTCATTAAAAAGCGCGATGATTATTATACCAGCGGCCTCGCCAAAATGAACGGCAAGGGCCTCGGCGAAAAGC
>JAKPUX010000361.1 GCA_029554865.1 bacterium
CCCCATCCCTCCAAATTCATCTTCAGGGCCACCCTCGGCGACGGCACCCGGCAGGGACCCTACGAGGTGCCGATGGAGCGCGAAGCCCTGCTCGCCGAGGCCGAAAAGGGCGGCTTTTTCAGCTATGCCGCCGGGGTTGCCTACCAGATCATGACCAAGCACCGGGTGCGCGGGCTCGAGATCGACAACTTTCGCACCGACCTGCCGGTCAAGAAGGGGCTCTCCTCCAGCGCAGCTGTCTGCGTGCTGGTCGCCCGCGCCTTCAACCGCGTCTATGACCTCAAGCTGACTATCCGCGGCGAGATGGAGCTGGCCTATTTCGGCGAGATCACCACCCCCTCGCGCTGCGGGCGTCTCGATCAGGGCTGCGCCTACGGCAACCGCCCTATCCTCATGGTCTTCGACGGCGACCGCATGGATGTCGAGGAGATCTCGGTGCCGGGCGACCTCCACTTCATCATCGTCGATCTTCACGCCAGCAAGGACACCCGCGAGATCCTCAACCAGCTCAACCACTGCTACCCCTTCGCCGAAAACGAGGAGCAGCGCCAGGTGCAGGAGTACCTCGGCCCCATCAACCAGCGCATCGTCGCCTCCGCCCAGGAAGCCCTGGCTGCCGGCGACGCGGCCGCGCTCGGCGCACACATGACCGAGGCCCAGGCCGAATTCGACCGCCATCTCCAGCCCGCCTGTCCCAGCCAGCTCACCGCCCCGGTGCTGCACCGGCTGCTGGCCTGGGAGAAACTCAAACCCTACGTTTACGGCGGCAAGGGGGTCGGCTCGCAGGGGGACGGCTCCGCCCAGTTCATCTGCCGCGACGAGGAGAGCCAGGCCAAAGCGGTCGAGCTCATCGAGAAGGAGATGGGCATGTCCTGCCTCAAGCTGGTCCTCAAGGCGGGCCGGCGGGTGCGCAAGGCGGTCATCCCGGCAGCGGGCTTCGGCACGCGCCTCTTTCCGGCGACCAAGGCGGTCAAGAAGGAACTCTTCCCGATCATCGATGGCAAGGGGCGCGCCAAGCCGGTGATCCTCGCCATCGTCGAGGAGGCCCTCGCCGCGGGGGTGGAACAGGTCGGCATCATTGTGCAGAGCCAGGACCGCGAACTCTTCGAGGAGATCTTTTGCACCCCGCCGCCGATCGAGAATTTCAACAAGCTCTCGCGCGAGGACCAGCAGTACTGCAACTATTTGATGGAGATCGGCAACCGCATCACCTTCCTGACCCAGGACACCCAGGAGGGCTTCGGCCATGCCGTCTACTGCGCCCATGACTGGGTCGGGGACGAGCCCTTCCTGCTGCTGCTCGGCGACCACCTCTACGCCTCGGAGGTGGAGAAAAGCTGCTCGCGCCAGCTCCTCGACCTCTACGAGCGGGTCGGGGTCAGCGTGGTCGGGGCCAAGATCAATGCCGGCGATGAGGTGGGCCATTTCGGCTGCATGACCGGGGTGTGGAAGGAGCCCAACTCCTCCCTTTCCATCACCGAGTTCGCCGAAAAGCCGACGCCCGAATACGCCCGCCAGCACCTCCACATGGAGGGGATGGGCGAGGATGAATTTCTCACCGTCTTCGGCCAGTATGTACTGGATCCCAAAATCTTCGCCTATCTCGAGGAGAACATCCGCCTCAACCTGCGCGAGCGCGGCGAGTTCCAGCTCACCTCCTG
>JAKPUX010000367.1 GCA_029554865.1 bacterium
CGGCGAAGAGGAGCTCCGCCGTCACCTTGCCCGAACCCGAGTTCATGTAGACGGTGAAATCGTTGCCCTCCTGATAGTCGACCGGGCCGAAGGCCCCGTTTTTGAGCGTCAGTTTCGCCCGCTCCAGCTGTTCGGTGACTAACATCGGATAGAACTGCAGCCAGCCGCGGTCATCCCCCGCCGGGACCAGCCCCCAGTTCTCAAACTGCCTTCCGATCCATTCAGCCGCCCGGGTGGCACCGGGATGGCCGGTGAAGCGCCCCCCGTATTCCGGTTTGCACAGCTCCTCGACATGGGCGAGGGCGTTGGCGCCGGAGAAGCCCGGCGCCGGGGAATCCGCGAGATTCAAGGCCCCGGCAGGAAGGGGTGGAAAGAGTAAAATGGTGAGCAGAAGGAGCACGAGGGGGCGGCAGCCGGTCATGGTCAGATCTCCCTGAAACGGGCAGTAATGGCGGCAATCTGCTGGAATTTGGCCAACACCTTGTCGGTGGCCCCGCCCATTCGGTAGGTGTCCTTGTCCAGCCGGCCCGCCGGATCGAGTTCTGAGAGCAGATTGGGCAGGCTGAGATCGGGATTCTCCTTGGCATAGGGCCAGAGGCGGAAGGAACCGCCGGTGATCTCGTCGATGAGATGGACCACGCCGTCGATCACTCCGTATTCGAGCTTGAAATCGACCAGCTGGATTTTGAAATGGCCAAAGGCCCGCTCGAGATGGGCAAAGACCTCGGCGTTGATCTCCTGCATCTGCCGGTATTCCGAAGCCCCCTTGCTGTTGACGAGATAATCAATATAGCCCTGGTCAAGCATGGGATCGTGGAGGGGGTCATCCTTGTAGTGAAACTGGGTGACGACCGGATCGAAGCGGGTCCCCTCCGCGATTTTACCCCAGTGGACGACAGAGCCGGCGGCGACGCGGCGGCTGACCACCTCGAGATTGATCTTGAAATCGAGTTTCCTGACCAGGGCCACCTTTTCCGCGGGGGTGGCGACATAGTGGGTGCGCACCCCGCAGCGGTTGAGGTACTCAAAGATGTCGCGGTTGGTCTGCCAGTCGGTCAGGGCCTTGCCCGCGATGATGTCATGTTTGACGCCGTCGCCGGCGGTGATATCATCCTTGAAGAGCATGTAGACGCATTTGGGGTCCTCGGGATGGGCATAGATGACCTTGGTCTTGCCCTCGTTGATTTTTTC
>JAKPUX010000377.1 GCA_029554865.1 bacterium
CCGCCTGCGCCAGGATCCGGGTCCGCTCAACTCCCTGGGGACGATCAAGTTCATGTTCCCCAACCAGTTCGACGTCTATCTGCACGATACGCCGTCGCACTCGCTTTTCAACCGCTCGATGCGGGCCTTCAGCTCGGGCTGTATCCGCATCGAAAAACCCCTGGATCTGGCCGTCCATCTCCTCGACAACCCGGAGTACGACCAGGCCAGGCTGAGAAAAATCATCGCCTCGCGCTCGGAGACTACCCTCAAGCTTCCCCGGCCCATCCTGGTCATGCTGCTCTATATGACGGCGTGGGTCGACGACGAGGGGCGCGTGCAGTTTCGTCATGACATTTACGGCCGCGACCAGGCCATCCCGGTCGCCATCGCGCCCTGAGCAGCCGCGGCCGGACCCCTGGATCTGACAAGGTTTGCCTATGATGCCCCGCAAGTTCTGTTTGCTCTTTCTGACCCTGCTCGCCCTCACCCTCGAGGCGCGGGCCTTTTCGCCCGGCGAGACCGGCTTTTCCCTGCGCTACAAAAACGAGGTCAGCCGCTTTCAATATTCGCCGATCTTTCTCCTCCCCGAGGATCAGGTCACCCTCCGGGTCGAGGAAAACCCCGGCCAGCACCACTTCATCGTCCAGATCGACAGCGGCGCCCTCAGCTTCAAGGGGCTCAACACCTGGCTCTATACCGCCCCCTCCGCGCCGGGTTTTCACAGCGGGAGCATCATCTGCCTCGACCGCCCCGACACCATGCACCTGCAGATCTTCGTCATGATCCCGCGCAGCGCCATGGAGGGGGAATACCTCGAGGGCTACCATATCGGCCATTATCCCGCCATCGCCCTCCGCGACCTCGACGTCTACCGCCCCCCTGAAGGCTTTATCCGGGTGACCCGGGAAAACCTCAACGTCCGCCTCACCCCCCATTTCACCCTCGACCAGTTCCTCTGCAAGCAGTCGGGGGGCTTGCCCAAATTGGTCGTCCTGCAGGAACGCCTGCTTTACAAACTGGAGCACCTCCTCGCCAAGGTCAACGAGCGGGGCCATGCCTGCGAGACCTTCGCGGTCATGAGCGGCTATCGTACCCCCGCCTACAACCGCCGCATTGGCAACCGCAAGTACAGCCAGCATTGTTACGGCGGCGCGGCCGACATCTATATCGATGCCGATCCGGTCGATTCGATCATGGACGATCTGAACAAGGACGGCAAGCGCGATTATGCGGACGCCGGCGTCCTCTACCAGGTGGTCGACCTCCTCTCCGGGGCCGACTGGTTCGCCCCCTATCTGGGCGGACTGGCGCGCTATCGCGCCACCCGGCGCCACGGCCCCTTCGTTCACGTCGACGTGCGCGGCTTCAGCGTCAACTGGGGGGACTGATTTCCACAGGGTTGATAAAAAAAAGCCCGTGCATCTCAGGATGCACGGGCTTTTTGTATTTATAGGGTAGATATCAGCTGATTTTGGGAATGCGCAGCTTCTGCCCCGGATAGATCAGGTTCGGATCCTTGATCACTTCGCGGTTGGCCTCGAAGATGACCGGATATTTCATCGCGTTGCCATAAAAGGCCTTGGCGATCTTGGAGAGGCTGTCGCCCGATTTCACTTCATAATAGGTGGTCTCTTCGACGGCGGGGGGAGCCGTCAGATAAACATCGTTCACCTTGGAGACACCCTTGATGTTGCCGGCCAGCAGCACGGCTTTTTCCTTGACGGCCTGGCTTTCGGCCTGGCCATAGAGATCGACCACACCATCATCGAATTTGACCTGAAGGTTGGTAATCTGGTTCGGCAGCTCGGTGTTGAGCAGATTGGTGATCGTGGTGACCTCGTCCTCGCCTTTGCCGAACAGGTTGGCGCCAACATTCTTGATGAAATCGATAAGTCCCATTGCAAAACCTCCTGGT
>JAKPUX010000002.1 GCA_029554865.1 bacterium
GGCCTCGGATCCCTCACAACCTCCGCCTGATGATCCCACAATGGCACCCGCAAGGCCTCGGCGGCGAAGGCCGCACAATCAGCCTTCCACCTGGTCAGTGTCTCGCTCGTCTGTCTCACCTCCTTCTCTTTTGGCCTCCGCTTCGGCCATCAAACGCGCCAGGTCAAGAGCTCGCCCCGTGTTCACTCCGAGTTTCGCCCGTGCTTGCGGCGTCGCGCCCAGCGCCTCCAGGTATCGTAGGCTCGTGTTTGCCATGCTCACCAGAACCGGCAGAAGAGGCCGCACCTCTCCTTTTGGCCCCACGATCCCTTCAGCGTCCAGATATTGATCTGCCTGTTGGATCCTCCGCAGGAGCACTGCCAGCACCGAGCAGGCCGCCGCGTCCGCCGGCTTGATGATGTCGGCATCGCCCTCTAGCACGGCCATGATCCTGCCGGCCAGTGCCTGCGTCTCGGCCTGGCCCACCGTTATTTCATAAACGCCATGAATGGGTTTTTGACTCTCGCGCAAATTCGCCAGGCTCGCCGGATTCGTCTGCTTCTTCCCCGTCTCACTCACCCCCCCAACACGAAGGCCGCGCCCACTAGCACGGCCATGATCCTGCCCTACAGCGCCGCCCTGGGCGCTTCCAGCCTGTCCACAGTCGCCACAACTCAGGGCCTGCAAATGTTTGCATACCCTGCCCTCCAGTCGCCTCTCTGCGCCCCGATCCGCGCCGGAGGCACCATCTATGCCTGCCCCGGCCCTTCTCGCCCTACAGCGCCGCCCTGGGCGCTTCCAGCCACGCATACAGCGATGCCGGAAGGATTCCGCTGTATGCGTCATGCGCCGAAGGCGCTGGGAAATCGCCTCCCTCATCCCTGCCGCAAACAGCCCCAAATATGCGAATATGCAGCGAATATGCGCCGAAAACTGCATATTCATGCCGCATAATCCATAGCGACCAATAATCGCAGGCCATGCGTAAAACGTAAAACGCATCTACCTGCGATTATGCCGAGTAACG
>JAKPUX010000042.1 GCA_029554865.1 bacterium
GAGGAGATGGTGCCCGCCTGGCGGGGAAAGAGGTCCTGCCCCATGACGATATTGACCGAGATCGAGGAGTAGATAAAAAAGCCCCCTGCCGCGAGCATCACCAGGCTGAGCAGGCTGGAGCTGTGCATGAAGAGCCAGAGGGTGGGAAAGGCCCCGGCCATGGAGAGGACGATCACCTCCTTGCGGCCGATGCGGTCGGAGAGGGCGCCGCCGAGGATGCTGCCGAAGGCCCCGCTGATCTCGAAAAGGGTGTTGGCGCTCCCGGCCATCATGATCGAGTGGCCCCGGCCGGTGAGATAGATCGGGGTGAAGGTGAGCAGTCCGCTGACGACAAAGGCGCGCATCACCACCACCAGCCAGACCAGGATGAGGCTGCCGAAGCGGCCGCTTTTAATCCGGGCCCAGCTCAGGGGAGTACGTGCGGCCTCTTCACGCGGCACGGGCTGCTGCGGCAGTTTGCGCCAGAGCAGCAGGGCGGCGGAGAGGCCAAGCACGGCGGTGACCATGCTGTAGCGCAGTCCCCACAGGGAGACGACGCTGAGGATGATCACCGGGCCGAGGGCGTGGCCGGCGTTGCCGCCGGTGACAAAAAGGGACATGATCAGTCCGCTGCGCCCCTTGATCTCCTTGCCGGCCTTGCCGGCCAGGGCGGCCGCCTGGGGATGAAAAGCGGCGGTTCCCAGTCCGCCGAGAAGGACGACAGCGGCGAGGGCGTGCCAGCTGTGCCACCAGCCGATGGTGCCAAAAAGGAGTGCGGTGACCAGGGGGCCGAGAATGACCAGCCAGGGCTTGCGCAGTTTGTCCGCCCAGAGGCCGAAGAAAGGCTGCATGAAGGATCCGGTGATCGAAGCGATGGAGGTGAGTACTCCGGCGAGGGTGAGGCCGTAGTTTGCCTGCTGCATGAGCAGGGGCTGCAGGGGGGCAATAAAGCCGGGATAGGCGTCGTTGGCGAAATGGCCCATCGAAAGCAGCAGGATGGTGCGGCGAGGCTTGAGGTCGCCGTTTCTGGAGGCATCCGGAGGGTTCACGGCAGGCAGTTCCCGGTCATCGATCTCATCTTTTTCTCATCAGCAGCAGGATCCCGGCCGCGAACAGGAGCAGGGCAACCAGGGTCATATGGTCCATAAAACGGAAGCTCCCCAGATACTGAAAGAGGGCGAGGAGGGCGCAGAGGATGGCGCCGTTGCGCGCCCACTTTTCCGGCAGGGCGTGCGGGCGGTTCTTCCAGTAGAGGAAGAGAGTCAGGCCGGCGCCGCAGAAAAAGAGCGCCCAGAGCAGATGGCTTTTCAGCAGGGCGAAATGGCGCAGCAGCACGATCGCCGCCACCGTGAAACTCAAGCCGGCCGGCAGGATCATCCACCAGCGCTTCTCCCCTTCGAAGGAACGGGCGGTAAAATAGCCGGCCGCCAGGAGGAAAAAGAGGGCGGCCAGGAGGGCCTGGGTCAGGGAGTCCTGCGCCGACTTGATGACCAGCGCAGTGAGGCCGATAATAAGCAGAAGCAGGCCTGTGGCGGGGGTGAAAAAGGGCCGCTTGGTCATGATGAAATCCTCGCTTGGATGGAAATACCCGCTGCCGGGATAATTCTGTCTAATGTACAACAATTCAAGATCATTTACAAGTCCGACCTTATGAGGGCTGCAGCGGGTAAAAAAAATGGCGTTGAGGCCAAGCGGCCTCAACGCCATATCCTGCTGCCGCCCGCTCATCCGGAGATCCGGACCGGAGCGGAAACACCGGGCTCATTTGAGCAGGAGCATCCTGCGCACCCGGGTGAAGGAACCTGACCCGCTCTCCACCTCGAGCCGGCAGAGGTAGATGCCCGAAGCCATCCTGCTGCCATAGTCATCGGCGCCGTCCCAGGCGGCGCTGTGACCGCCGGCCGCCATTTCGCCGTGGACCAGGGTTCTGATCTCCCGGCCGAGCATGTCATGGAGGGTCAGCCGGACCATCCCCCTGGCGGGCAGCGTGAAATCGATGCGGGTGTCGGGATTAAAGGGATTGGGGTAATTCTGCCCGAGCTCCGGGGCTTCCGGCAGCTGGGGGTTCTCCCCGATGCCGGTGGCCGTGCTTCTCACCAGCAGGGTGAGACCGTCAACCGGGAGGGCGCTGCCCAGGGAGAGCTGGGCGAAGGCAGGGGTGGCCTCTTCATATCCGGGGGCGGAGGCAGTCAGGGTATAGCTGCCGGCGGGAAGATCCTCGAGATCATAATAGCCCTCTTCGGCCGTCACCGCGGCAGCGATCTCCTCCACCCCTTCGTTCATCCTCACCAGGGCCCCTTCGACGGCCTGGCCCTGTCCATCCAGCACCCGGCCGGTGATGCGGTGGGCGCCTGCAAGCTGAGGGGCAAGTTTGATTTCGATGCCGGTCACCTCCTGGCCTTCAAGGACTTCAATGGCCAGGGCTTCCTTCCAGGAGCGGACGTTATCATAAAATTCACCCTTGTAGCCCCGGGCATCGATGAGGAGCACATATTTGCCGGCCGCCAGCCCCCGCAGGACAAAGCTGCCGGTCGCGTCGGAGAGGACCCGGCGCGGACGGTTGAAGGAGCGCAGCGGGATGGCCATGATCCGGGCGTTCTCGACCGGCAGGCCGGTGGTGTCGTCGCTGACCACTCCGGAGATGCTGCGCGGCAGTGGGGCGGGCTTGCTCAGGGCGAAATCGATGCCGGCTGCAGCGGAATGGCCGCTGATCGTCACCGGGGTGGCCTCGCGGCGCATGGAGACACTGTCGTACCACTGCGGATAGTAACCCACGCGCCAGGCGCTGACCAGATACTCCCCGTCCTCCAGTCCGGTGACCAGATAGCGGCCTTCCGCATCGCTGCGGATAAAGTTCCAGCAGGCCAGGCTGCGGCGGGGGTGGACCTCGATGATGGCACCCGCGACGGGCAGCTTGTCCGCTTCATCCGTGACCAGGCCGGTGATGGAACCGCCTGTTCCGAGGGTAAAGTCGATGCCGGTGGTGGTGATGCCGCTGTCAACGGCAGCGGCTGTGGCCTTGTGTAGGGAGTCGGCCTCCTGCCAGTACTCCGGCAGGTGGCCGGCGGCCTGAGCCCAGACAATATAACGACCGGTGGGCAGTACAGCAAAGGAATAGGTGCCATCCTCAAGACTGAGGGTCTGGAAGGAGCGCTTGTGCCCCCATCCCCGCTCTTCGTTGCAGGCCCGGATGAGCGCACGGGGAATGGGTGCCGAGGTGAGGGCATCGGTGACCCGGCCGGAGAGCCCACCGCGGTCATGGCTGCCGGGATCATGCGCGAAAGCGCTTCCGAGCAGGAGCAGGAGGGTGGAGACGAGCAACAATACAATCACTCTTGGTTTCATGGGATACTCCTTGACGGCTTGGTTAGCGTCAGAATTATCACGTGCTGGAAAAGTGACGGCCTGGTTGAAAACTGCCGGCCCGCCCGGGCCTCCGACGGGTGAACCGGCCTCCGCTTAGGTGGTCAGCTCAGCGATCAGTTCCTTGGCGAGCAGAAAATATTCATGGGCGATGCCGGGCTGGCCGTTTTTGAGCGCCCTTTCGCCCTTTTGATAGGCGGTGCGGCAAAGGCGGATCTCTTCCCGGCGGGCCGGATCGGCATTTCGTTCAGATTCGAGGACGTAAAGCATCTCGCCGATGAAGGTCACCTCGGCCTGGAGATCGGTTGCTGAAGGATCGTCGCGCCGGTTTGCAGGGCTGGCGGCGCGGGCGAGGAGGCGGTTGCCGGCGGCGATGGCGGCCCGGGCGGGGACGATTCTGCGGCGCTGAAGAAAGCGCTCTGCATCCTCGGCCTGCTCTGCGGCGGCCTGCAGCAGGCTGCGCATGCGGGGCGATCCGCCCTCAGGGGAGTTATAGAGCCTGTCAATCTCCTCGCGCAGCCCGCGCAGGGCCTGGCTGGAACGGTCTCCGGAGGGGGCGGGCTCATCGGGGCGATTGAGCAGGAGGCGGATCATATCCATCTTGCGCCGGGCCAGATCGACCTGGCCGGCGTCGAGGGCGCGCCGGGTCTGGGACTGCAGGGCCTTGATCTTGCCGATGTCTCCCCCCCGTCCCCCGCGGCTGCGCGGCCGCTCGGGGGACCCGGCGCGGTCGATGCGCTGCTCGAGTTGGGCGAATTCCCGGTCGATCTCCTCCCCGCCGGAGCTGCGCTTTTCCGAGCAAAGGTCCAGGGCGCGCAGCAGCAGGCGCGTGGCGTCGGCATAGTGAGCGCGCAAGGCCTTGCGGTCGTTCCGCCTTTGCAGGTCGCGGATGGCGCTATCCTTCTCTTCCGCCTGGCGCAGCAGGCGCCGGGCAAGATCGCTGTCGCAGTCGGAGACTGCAGCGCGGGTGCGCTGCAGCAGCTGGTTGTAGCGGAGGCGCTCCTCCTGAACCGGCTGGCCGGAACGAGGCTGTGCAAAGACGCCGCCGGCGAGCAGCGCGAGGAAAAGGATGAGGGGAGTGTTTTTTTTCATGATCTCTTTCACGGCTGGGCACACCATCTTTTTAAGCTGCACTGTTGCAACCCCTGTGCCAGGGTCGAAGGGCAGGAAATAGAATAACAAAAACAATAAGATAGGCAATGGCAGCCCGATTCGGCCCCGGGAATCCTGTCCCTCCAGGTACAGGATTGTGGTTGCAAGTACGGATATGTACACCATTACGTTTCCCGTCCGGGGATTGTTTGGGTTCGCGCCATGCGGCTGGACCGATTTTCTGCGCGAAACTGTTTGCTTTTATCAAAAAAAAGTGCAAATTGGGGTTGACAACTTGAACCGCAGCCTGGTGCTGCGGCGGATAATCATATCGCAAGAGGAGAGAGAGTATGGATTTTTTAAAAGCCCTTGGCATCGCTGATGATAACTTTGGGGCCTCCACCGGGCAGAAGTGGCTGGAGAGCAAGGATCAGGGCAAGCTGGATGTTTTTTCGCCGGCGGACGGCAAAAAGATCGCCTCGGTTTTCCGGGCTTCCGCGGCTGACTACGACGCGGTCATGCAGAGCGCCGCAGAGGCCTTCAAGGTCTGGCGTATGGTCCCGGCCCCCAAGCGGGGCGAGATTGTCCGGCAGATCGGGATGAGACTGCGCGAGGTGAAAAAGCCCCTGGGCGAACTGGTCACCTACGAGATGGGCAAATCCCTGCAAGAAGGGTGGGGCGAGGTCCAGGAGATGATCGATATTTGCGATTTTGCCCTGGGCCAGTCGCGGCAGCTCTACGGTTTCACCATGCATTCGGAGCGCAACCGCCACCGCATGTATGACCAGTACCATCCCCTCGGCGTGGTCGGTGTGGTCACCGCCTTCAACTTTCCGGTCGCGGTTTGGGCCTGGAACGCCATGATCGCAGCGGTTTGCGGCGATGTCGTCGTCTGGAAGCCCTCCTCCAAGACCCCCCTGACCGCCATCGCAGTGCAAAAGGCCATCCGGGATGTGCTGCGCGACAATGATCTGCCCGAGGGGATCTTCAACCTGGTCATCGGCAGCGGAGCGGCAGTCGGCGAACGCATGCTTCAGGACACGCGGGTGCCGCTGGTCTCGCTGACCGGTTCGACCGCCGTCGGCAAGCATGCCGCGGAGGTGGTCGCCCGGCGCCTGGGCCGCACTATCCTCGAGCTCGGTGGCAATAACGCCATCCTCATCACCCCGGATGCCGATCTCAAGATAACCATCCCCGCCGTGGTTTTTGGCTCGGTCGGGACCGCGGGTCAGCGCTGCACGACCACCCGCCGCCTGATCATCCACGAGTCGGTCTATGACAAGGTCAAGGAGAGCCTGCTCAAGGCCTACGCGGGACTGCGCATCGGCGACCCGCGCGAGGAAAAGAACCATATGGGCCCCCTGGTCGACAAGGCTGCCGTCGATATCTTTACGGCCGCTCTGGAAAAAATCAAAAGCTCGGGCGGCAGGATCCTCTGCGGCGGCGAGGTGCTCGAGGGCGCGGGCTACGAGTCCGGCTGCTATGTGACTCCGGTGATCGCCGAGGTCGAGAACAGCTGGGAGATCGTCCAGGAAGAAACCTTCGCCCCGATCCTCTATCTGATCCGCTATCAGGGCGGGGTGGAGAAGGCCATCGCCCTCCACAATGATGTGCCCCAGGGACTCTCCTCGGCCATCTTCAGCAACAACCTCCGCGAAACCGAGCTCTTCCTCTCTCATGAGGGCTCCGACTGCGGCATCGCCAATGTCAACATCGGCACCTCGGGCGCCGAGATCGGCGGGGCCTTCGGCGGCGAAAAGGAGACCGGCGGGGGACGCGAGTCGGGCTCCGACGCCTGGAAGGCCTACATGCGCCGCCAGACCAACACCCTCAACTGGAGCACCGCCCTGCCCCTGGCTCAGGGCATCAAATTCGATATCTGAAGCGGCTGCTGCTGATCGAAAAAGCAAAGCCTCTCCGGCGTTGGAGCCGGGGAGGCTTTTTTATGTCGGCTTGACTCTGGTCCAGGGCACAGCCGGTTCCCGGTGACAGTGCGGCCTTATTGGGCCGGAACTGCAGCCAGGGCCTTTTTGACAGCATCGACCAGTTCGGCATCCTCCGGCTTGGTGCGGCTGCCGAAACGGGCAATGACCTTGCCGTCGCGGCCGATGAGGAACTTGTTGAAATTCCATGCGATGTCGCCCGCAAATTCGGGATTGCTCTGTTTGGAGGTCAGCCAGGCGTAGAGGGGATGAATATCCTCGCCCTTGACCGAAATCTTGCTGAACATCGGAAAGGTGACCCCGAAATTGAGGGAGCAAAACTCCTTGATCTCGGCATCGCTGCCGGGCTCCTGCTTCATAAAGTTGTTGGCCGGGAAGCCGAGGACGACCAGCCCGCTCTCCTTGTAGTCGGTGTAGAGTTTCTGTAGCCCCTCGTACTGCGGGGTGAAGCCGCATTTGCTCGCCACATTGACGATCATGACCACCTGGCCGCGGTATTTTTCCAGCTTGACCGGACTGCCATCGATATCGTTGACGGTGAATGCATGGATGGAACCGGCCGAGACCGGCGTCGACACCGGTTTTTTGGCCGAGGCCAGCAGGGCCAGAGCCCCGACAAGCAGAACGGCGGCAGTGATGAGCACGATTTTTGTCATATTTTTACCTCGCTTGATGAGTTTCAACCTGTTTGCACTGAGTAATACAGTTTTTCACGGCCGCTTATTCCGCTGCCCCGGCTGCGCACCTGCCGCTGCGGTGCCTTTTTCCTTGCATATGGCCGGCTGAATGGGTACTTTTTTGTCCGGGAGGTGCGGCCGCTGCAGCGCGAACAGTAAGACCGACTGATGAAAATGCGGCTGCGGAACTATTTACAGACAGGGAAGCTTGCATGTACAGCAAAGAATACAGCATGCGGATTTTCGAGACCAATCCGGACGGCCGGCTGGGACTGGTCGCCCTTCTCGACTATCTGCAGGATATCGCCTCGGAACATGCAGTGCAGTTGGGGTTCGGACGGGATGACCTGATGAAGGATAACCGGATGTGGGTGCTCTCTCGCCTCTATGCGGAGATTATCGAGTGGCCGATCTGGCCGGCGGTGCTCACCATCCAGACCTGGCACAGGGGGACCGAAAAGCTCTTTTCTTTCCGGGACTACCGGGTCTCCGGTGCGGATGGCCGCCCGCTCGCCGCCGCCACCACCTCCTGGCTGACCATCGACCAGACCACCCGCCGCATCCAGCGGCCGGATGAAAATTTGCTCCGCGGCAGTTCCGGGGGATTTGACAATGCCCTGCCGCGCAGCGCTGCCAAGCTGGAGCCGGTGGCGGAATCGGCCATCCTTTCGCCGTTGTTCCGGGTCCGCTTCAGCGACCTCGACGTCAACCTGCACACCAACAACGTCCACTATCTGCAGTGGGCCCTCGACAGCTACGATCCCGAATTCCTCATGGGGCATCACCCCCGCTCCGTGGAGATCAATTTCCTCGCCGAATCGCGCTGCGGGGAGGAGATCGTCATCCGCACGGCCCCGGCGGGGGAGGAAGGCGCTTTTGGCCACGCCATTCTGCGCCCCGCCGACGCCGCCGAACTCTGCCGGCTGCGCATAGTCTGGGACCGGAAATAGAGCCCCGCCCACTCTCCTCACTTGCTGAAATGGGCCTCGATCTCCTCGAGGGTCTTGCCCTTGGTCTCGGGCAGGAAAAAGGCGACGGTAATGAAGTAGATCAGGGTGCAGCCCGCAAAGATGAAGAACATGGTCGCATAACCGTGCTTGCCCACCGTCGGCAAAAAGACCGCCGCGATAAAGGTGGAAACCGCCTGGTTGAGGAGCAGGGCGATGCTCATGCCGTTCGAGCGGATGCGGGTTGGCATCAGCTCCGAGAGGGCCAGCCAGACGCAGATCCCCGGTCCCACGCCGAAAAAGGCGATGAAGACGAAGAGCAGGATCGCGATCGCCCAGCCGCGCTGGGCCGAGGGCACCGGTGTGATCAGTGCGTTTTCGATCTTGAGGGGGGCGCTCTTGGCCGTGGTCAGATCGCCGAAGGGATTGCTGAAAAAGGCGACGGTCTTGTTGGCCGGCAGGCTCGAGGCGCGGTCGATGGCGATCGGCTTGGCGAGGGTGTCGGTCGAGCGGATCACCTTGGTGGCGGTGCGAAAATCCCCGTAGGAGTAGATGATGATCATGCTGCTTGGCCGTCCGGCGATGGCCGCACCGGCCTCGCCCTTTCCAGCCAGCAGCCGCGCCGCCTCGGCGGGATTGTAGCTCAGGGTCAGACTCTGATCCGCCGCCACCTGCTGCTGGACCGCAGCGCTGACATCGAGGCGCTGGCGCTCGACCCCGTTGAAAAGCAGGGCGACGGCGATCAGCGAGGCGATGATGCCGGCAGTGCCGATCGAGAGCAGGAATTTGCGTCCCTTTTTATCGACCAGCATCACCCCGACGATGGTGATGAGGAAATTGACCATGGTGAGGATGACATAGCCCCAGTGGGCCGCGACATCGGAGAGGCCGGCCTGGATGAGGATGGTCGCGTTATAGCCGATGATCGAGTTGATGCCGGTGGCCTGGTTGCAGGCGAGGATGATGCAGGCGAGCAGGAAGGGAATGACGTATTTGCGCTTGAGCAGGGATTCCTTGATTTTCGCGTTCGCAGTGGTGGCTGATTTCCGTTCCGCGGCCAGGCTCTCCTCCATCTCGCGCAGCTCGATGGCGGTCTGCTCCTCGCTGCGCGAACGCAGCAGGGCGGCGCGGGCGGCCTCGGTTTTACCGCGGCTGTAGAGCCAGCGCGGCGACTCGGCGACGATGAAGCTGCCGACCACGAAGAGAAGGCCGGGGAGCAGCGAGATCCAGAAGATGCCGCGCCAGGCGGCGTCCTTGGCAGCGAAAAGCCGGGCGGCATCGCCGAGGGCGGCGATCTTGTCCAGCCGGATGCTGTAATACATCGCAATCAGGGCCGCCGCCATGATGCCGAGGGTGAGCAGCCACTGGAAGATCCCGGTCCCCTTGCCGCGCGACGAGGCGCTCAGACACTCGGCCAGGTAGAGGGGGACGACCACGCCGATGAGGCCGGCGCTGATCCCCTGCAGCAGCCTCCCGAGCACGAGGGGGCCGTAGCCCTGGGCGAGGGCGATCGAGGGGATGCTGACCACGAAGAGCAGTCCGCTCAGGATCATCAGCTTTTTACGCCCCATCCAGTCGGCGAGCATGCCGGCGAAAAGGGTGGAGATGACGCTGCCGAGGAGCACCGCGGCAACGATGAAGGAGAGCTGCCCGGCATTCAGTTTGGAGGTGGCCTCCAGATAGGGCAGCGCCCCGGAGATGATGCCGACATCAACCCCGTAGAGCAGTCCCCCCAGTCCTGCGACCAGGAGCAGGAAACGGTTATACCCCTTCTTTTCCGATGCGACCGCAGTTGCCGCCATTTCCGATCCTTTCAATTAGGTCCATTCATGTCCTGCAGGATGACTGCGCCCGCCACCGCCTGCGGAACCCTTGAGCTCTCGCCTGCGGCTGGAGGAGCGCCGATTTGTTATCCGGCGATCTCGTCGACCACGGCCGCCATCTCCGCCTCGTGTTCCTCGATGGAGGCGACCAGCCTGAACTGGTTTCTGGCGCGGACGAGGTTGTGTTCCGGATATTTGATCTTGTAATAGCTGTCCCCGTTGAGATAATCGCCCAGGAAGCGGATGCCCTGTTCGAAGGTGATCAGCTTGCCGCTGAAGGCGAGGTGTTGTATTTCGGCGGGGTTGAGAAAGACCCGGGCCACCGAGAGGTAGCCCCGGGCGAGGGCCTCGAACATGCTCATTTCCACCCCGACGAGGGTCAGGTCGGCCTCGTCTTCGGCCGCGGTGCAGGCGGAGCTGCGCACCATGTCGCCGAAATCGTAGAGGGCGCTGCCCGGCATGACGGTGTCGAGGTCGATGATGCAGAGGGCCTCTCCGCTGGCATCGTCGAGGAGGATGTTGTTGAGCTTGGTGTCGTTGTGGGTGACGCGTTCGGGTACGGCCCCCTTGCGCATAAGATCGACCAGAACCGGCGCGATATGACGGCGCTGCAGGGCGAAATCGATCTCCGTGGCGACGGCGGCGGCGCGACCGGCGCGGTCCTCCCGCACCGCTTTTTCGAAATCGGCGAAGCGGAGCGCCGTGTTGTGAAAGTTGGGGATGGTCTCATGCAGCCGGCCGCCCGGCAGGTCGACCAGGGTCTGCTGGAAACGGGCGAAGGCGGCGGCGGTGAGAAAGGCCTGCTCGGGCGACTCGATGATGTCGCAGGTATGCGTGCCCTCGACGAGGAGGGAGAGGCGCCAGCAGCCGCCCTTGGGGTCGACGTGGCAGAAGCGGCCGTCGCGGGCGGGGAAGAACTCCAGCACGCGGCGATGGGTTTCGCCAGCTCCGTTCTCCTGCAGTTTGGTGCGCTGGTGGCGGGTGACGCGGAGGATATTCTCCATGAGCCGGTCAGGATCTTTGAAGATGGCGGTGTTGATGCGCTGCAGCACAAAGCTGCGCGGGCCCTCCCCTGTGGTATAGTCGAGGCGGTAGGTGTCGTTGATGTGGCCGGAGCCGAAGGGGGCGCCGCTGCTGAGAGCGCCGGGCAGGTCAAAGGCCGCGGCGATCTCTTCAAGTGAGGGTGCTGATATTTTATCCTGCATGGAGGGTGGATTCCTTTCCTTTGGCAGGCCAATATAGGCATTGGGGACCATTCAAATCAATTAAAATTTGTATGCGCCGGTACGAGTCCGAAACTCACCGTGCGATTTCGTCGATCTCGCGCAGCTCCTCGTCGCTGAAATCCAGATGGTTCAGGGCGCCGAGGTTGTTCTCCAGCTGGGCCACGCTGCTGGCGCCGATCAGGGACGAGGTCATCTGCGGCAGGCGCAGCACCCAGGCCAGGGCCATCTGGGCCAGGGACTGGCCGCGGCGCTGGGCCAGCTCGTTGAGGCGCCGTACTTTGGCCAGGCTCTCCTCGGTGATCTGCTCGGGCCGCAGGAAGCCGTGCGGCTTGCCGGCCCGGGAATCTCCGGGAATGCCCTTCAGGTAGCGATCGGTGAGCACCCCCTGGGCCAGAGGCGAAAAGGCGATGCAGCCGATGCCCTCCTGCTCGAGCACACCGGTCAGACCCTCCTCGATCCAGCGGTTGAAGATATTGTATTTGGGCTGATGGATGAGGCAGGGGGTGCCGAGGTCGCGCAGGATCGCGGCCGCCCGGGCGGTCATTTCGGCGGAATAGTTGGAAACCCCGGCGTAGAGGGCCTTGCCGCTGCGCACTGCCTGGTCGAGGGCGCCCATGGTCTCCTCGAGCGGGGTGTCGGGATCGGGACGGTGGCTATAGAAAATATCGACATAGTCAAGGCCCATGCGCTTCAGGCTCTGGTCGAGGCTGGCGAGCACATACTTGCGCGAACCCCACTCGCCGTAAGGGCCCGGCCACATCAGATAGCCGGCCTTGGTGGAGATGACCAGTTCATCGCGCCAGGGCCGCAAGTCCTGGGCGAGGATCTTGCCGAAATTCTCCTCGGCCGAGCCGAAGGGGGGGCCATAGTTGTTGGCAAGATCGAAATGGGTTATGCCACGGTCGAAGGCGCGGCGGACGATAGCGCGGCCGTTCTCGAAGAGATCGACCCCGCCGAAGTTGTGCCACAACCCCAGGGAGATGAGGGGGAGTTTGATTCCGCTGCGGCCGCAGCGGCGGTAGTGGCCACCGGCGTAGCGTTTTTCATCGGGAAGATAGGTCATGGAAACTCCTCATTTTTGGCGCAGTTTTTCCGGATCAGCCGGGGATATCCGCGGCAGCAGGGTGGGGTCAAGCCGCTTCACCACTTCGACCGATCCGGCTATCTCGGAATATATTTTGTGGTCATCTCGATCTGCATTTTCTCACCCCGGCGCTCCAGGGTGTAATCCACCACCAGGAAACGGTTGTCGGCGAAAAGCTCTGCCTTGCGCCGCAGCAGAAACTGCATCAGGGCCGCGATCTCCGGCTCTTTTTCGGCGGGGAGCTGCGCCAGCATCTCATGCAGGGACTCTTCCCGGCCCGATTCGCTTTCGAGGGAGAGATTCCAGGCGAGGATGGCATAGCTGATCGCCTCCTCCCGAGCCGCATAGCTGGTGCAGTGTTTCAGCATCGGTTCGGCGAACTCGACGATGACATGCGCGAGGTCCGAGTCAGCCACGCCGTAGCGGGCGAATTTCTCCGCGGCCGATCCGGGTGTTTCGGTTGATTCGTTCATGGATTCCTTTTTATTTATGAAAACCCAGGGCGCTGCGCCGGGCCAG
>JAKPUX010000068.1 GCA_029554865.1 bacterium
CCTCTGGCTCTTCATGCACAGCTCCAGCCTGCTCAGCCTGGTGATGCTCGCGGCAGGGGGCTTTTTTATCTACTCCTCGATCTCGGTCAATATCGTCATGGGGCAGGACCTCTTTCCCCGCCAGGCGGGCACCATCTCCTCACTGATGATGGGGATGGGCTGGGGAATCGGCGGGCTCTGCGTCACCCCCCTCGGGGCGGTGGCGGAGCGCATCGGCGTCGAAGCTGCGCTCAACGGACTGATTTTCGTCACCCTGGCCGGCCTGGCGGCCGCGCTGTTCATTCCCGCCCGCAGGGGTGGCGGTGCGAAAGCATCGGCCTGACCCCCGTGGCGTTGAATGGGAGCTCCCCCGCCTCGTGTTTTTTGCAAAGGATGAAGGAAGCTATGGATAACACGACACTTCGCCTGCTGCCCTCCGTGGAGGAGGCCGCCGGCCAGCCTGCCCTCCGGGCCCTGTGCGAACGCTATTCGGCGCCGTTCATCAAGAATTTCATCCGCGAGGAGCTCGAGGCCATGCGCCGGGCCCTGCGCGCCGGAGCGCCGGCAGCCCCCGCACGCGCGGCCCTGACCGATGAGCTGACAGGCCGTGTCCGGAGCCGCCTCGACCGCCTCTTCACCAGCCCGCTCGCTCCGGTGCTCAATGCCACCGGCATCATCCTGCATACCGGACTGGGGCGCGCCCCCTTTGCAGCGGCCGCCCGCGCCAGGGTGATGGAGATCATGGCGGGCTATTGCAGCCTCGAACTCGATCTGGCCAGCGGCAAGCGCGGCGAGCGCAACGAGGCAGTCTCCGGGCTGATCTGCGCCCTCTGCAGCGCCGAGGCGGCCGTCGTCGCCAACAACAACGCCGCCGCCGTGCTGCTGGCGCTCAACACCCTCTGCCTGAACAAGGAAGCGATCATCTCGCGCGGCCAGCTCATCGAGATCGGCGGCAGCTTCCGCCTGCCCGATGTCATGGAGAAGAGCGGGGCCATCATGCGGGAAATCGGCACCACCAATAAAACCCGGCTCAGGGACTATGAAAAGGCGATCACCCCGCAGACCGGGGCCATCGTCGTCGCCCACACCTCCAATTACCGGGTGGTCGGCTTTACCGAGGAACCCGAACTGGCCGAGATCGTCGCCCTCGCCCACCGCCACCAGCTGCCGCTCCTCCACGATCTCGGCGGGGGCGTGCTGGTCGATCTGCGCCGCTACGGACTGCCCTATGAACCCCTGGTGCAGGACAGCCTGGCCGCAGGGGCCGATGTGGTCACCTTCAGCGGGGACAAGGTCCTCGGCGGGCCGCAGTCGGGGCTCATCGTCGGCCGGGAGAGCTGGATCCGGAAGATCCACGCCAACCCGCTCATGCGCGCCCTGCGCTGCGACAAGCTGGTCTTCGCCGCTCTCGAGGCCACCCTCCGGCTCTACTTTGAGGAGGGCGGTTTGCCGGCCAGCCATCCCGCCCTGGCGATGCTGGCGGAACCGGCAGGCCAGGTGCGGATGCGGGCGGAAAAGGTGGTCGAGGCACTCGCACCCGAAGTGAAGAACCGATTTGCGGTCACGATCCAGGCGAGCGCCGCGCAGGCGGGCAGCGGCGCCCTCCCCCTGGAAAAAATCCCCAGCCACGCCGTCGTCCTCTCCCCGCCCGACGGCCGGGCCGAGTACTGGGCCGCCCGCCTGCGCGGCGCCAATCCGCCTGTCCTGGGATATATCCAGGAAGAGCGGATCTGGCTCGATCTGCGCACCATTCGCGAAGAAGAGACTCCGGCGCTCTGCAGCGCCCTCAGCCTGGCCCTCGCGGAGAGAAGCACCGGCAGCGGTTTGACCGGTGATGACCGGGCCGGTGACGACCGGGCCGGCGCATGAACATGGTGAAAGAGATGCGATGATACGACTCGAGATATCCCCCCTCTACCCCTCCGAACGGCGCCTGCAGCAGGCCATCGCAATTCTGCGCGAGGGGGGGCTGGTCATCTACCCGACCGATACCATTTACGGCCTCGGCTGTGACCTGCTCAGCAAGCGGGGGGTGGAACGGATTTACCGGCTCAAGGGCAACGACAAACGCAAGCTGCTCAGCTTCATCTGTCCGGACCTCAAGGAGATCGCCCAGTACGCCCAGGTCTCGACCCCGGCCTACAAGATCATGAAACGGCTCACCCCCGGCCCCTACACCTTTATCCTCGAGGCCAGCCGCCTGGTGCCCAAAATCCTGCTGGAGAAGCGCAAGACCGTGGGCATCCGGGTGCCGGATCACCCCATCTGCCAGCGTCTGCTCGCAGAGCTGGGCAAGCCCATCATCAGCACCAGCGCCACCCTGGCCGGACAGACCTATATGCAGGATATCGATCAGATTTGTGAAATATTTCAGCACCATGTCGATGTTGTCATCGACAGCGGGCCGGGCTCTCTCGACCCCTCGAGTGTCATCGACCTGACCGGCGAAGCGCCTGTGCTCATCCGCGCCGGCAAGGGTGATCTCTCCATCTTTTCCTAAACCGGAAAAATCCCATGAAATCGATCATCTGCACTCTTTCCTTGCTCATCAGTTTCGCCGCAGCCGCCCAGGAACCCGCGGCGATTTCCAGCCAGGCTGATGAGATCATCACCCGCCTCGGCCAGAGCCTCGTCCCGGACCAGCGGCTGGGAGTCTTTCATGCCGCCGCGGAGATGCGCGGCGACACCCTGGTCGTCAGGGGCGAAACCACCACCCCGGCGGCCTGCGACAGCCTGCTGGCCGCCCTGTCAGCTGCCGGTTTGGCTCCCGTGCGCTGTGAGATCGAAGAGCTGCCCGAGGCCAGGCTGGGCGACCGCTGCGTCGGCGTGATCACGGTCAGCACCGCCCTGCTCCGCAGCGGCCCCTCCGAAAAGGAGGAGATCATCAACCAGGCCCTGCTTGGCGAGACTTTCACCCTGCTCAAGGATAGCCACTATTTCGACCTCGTCCAGCTCAGCGACGGCTATGTCGGCTATATCGACGGCGGCTCCACGGCGGTGATGAGCCGGAGCGAACTCGCCGCCTGGGAGAGCCGGCCCAAGGTGATCTTTTGGAAAAAGTGGGGTGAAATCCGCAGTGCAAAGAACGACAAGAGCGATCCGGTCTCGGATATCGTCCTCGGCACCAGCGTCACCCTGGTCAGACGGGAGGGCAAATGGCTGCGCGTGACCCTGGCGGACGGCCGCGAGGGCTGGCTCCGCCGCGACGAGGTGATCGAGGCCGAAAAATTCGCCCGTCAGCCCAAACCTACTCCGGCACAGCTGGTGGCCACCGCCCGCCAGTTCACCGGCTATCCCTACCTCTGGGGCGGGCGCTCCACCAAGGGCTTTGACTGCTCGGGTTTCACCTTGACCGTCTACAAGCTGCACGGCATCACCCTGCCGCGCGATGCCAATATGCAGGTCTTTGCCGGCCGCGAAGTCCCTGTCGACTCTTCCTTCTCCGCACTTCAGCAGGGGGATCT
Source organism: bacterium (assembly GCA_029554865.1). GTDB lineage: Bacteria > Zhuqueibacterota > Zhuqueibacteria > Residuimicrobiales > Residuimicrobiaceae > JAKPUX01. The sequence continues at coordinate 3,444 of JAKPUX010000068.1, forward strand.
GCTCTTCTTCGGCCGCAACCGCAGCAGGATCACCCATGTCGGCATGTATATCGGCAACTACCGCTTCATCCACTCCGGAGATCTGGTTCTCGTCAACAGCTTCAATCCGGCGCACCCTGATTTTAGCCCGCGCCGGGCCAGAGACCTCCAGGCGGTGCGCAGAATTCTGTAAAAAACAATATCAATACTTGATTTTGAGGTTTTAAAACCATATTTTAAATCTGGTGTGGTGTTCATCTTTAAGATAGCACGGCACAATTCCGCACCCTGCGGCCGCTCTCAGCAAGGCATCCCCCGTATTGGCATCCCATTGTACCTCTCTCACTCCCCTCACGGCCGGCACGAGAACATGATCGGGGCACCCGTTTGGTGACCCACGTCACAATAATATTGGCTAAAATTCGTAAATTATTTTGGGGTTATTTATATTTTAGTTATAATTTGTTACGCAGCTGTTTCGTTTTTCTGTATTGAAGTACAGGTGATCTATATAATTGTTTTCAGGCATGCTGTTATTCAGACTGGGAGGCAAGCAGAAACAGAAAAACTGTCACGGCAGATGGCGAATTTCCAGTCAGGCCCCGAACACAGCTCCGACAATCCACCCGCTGTGCAAACGGCCTGATGTACTCTTATGCATAAAGGGAGAAGCAGATGAAAAAAACGTTATTGCACCTGATCTGGGGAGTGTTGTTGCTCGCACCGGTCTTGGTCTTCGCGCAGGCTGGCTCCATGCTGACCTTCGACGGGACCAACGACTTTGGGCTGGTGATCGACAATCCCCTGCTCGACAATCTCACCACCGACTATACCATCGAGGCCTGGTTCAAATCCACGGCCTACACCAATAACAACCGTCTTCTCGACCGCAACGGCGTCTTCGCCCTCGCCCTCGGACCGAACAACACTGTGCAGTTCCTCCGTCCGAGCAGCCCTGAACTCGCCTCGCCGGTCAACACCGTCACCCCCGGCTGGCACCATGTCGCCGTGCGCGTTCAGACCGTCGGCCTCAATAATACCGGCACCCTCTTCTTCGACGGCCTGCCGGTAGCCACCCTGATTCATCCCAGCCTTGCGCTGCCGGCGAGCACCGAGCCGGTTTATGTTGGCAACCGCATCGGCTTTGACCGCACCTTCAGCGGCTCCATCGATGAGGTGCGCCTGTGGTCCGTGGCCCTGACCGATGCCGCGATCAAGGCCAATCGCGGCCTCCCCCTCATCGGCACTGAAGCCGGCCTGCTCGCCTATTTCAAGATGGATGAGGGCACAGGCCAGGTGGCGGGCGATGCGACCGTCAACAATCTCGACGCCGCCCTCGGCTCTGATCCCCTGCTCGCCGACATCAACGATCCGATTTGGGCCCCTTCCACCGCCCCGATCGGCATGAATCTGCTCGCCCCCAACGGCGGCACCCTGGTCGCCGGCACACCCTTGAATATCACCTGGGCGGTCAACCCCGAACTCACTCAGGTCCACATCCTCTTCAGCTTCGATGGTGGCCTCAAGTGGTATCTGCTGGCTGCCAATGTGCCCAACACCGGCACCTATGCCACGGTCGTGCCCGGCTATCCGACCTCGCAGCTGCGTTACCGCATCTCCGATCCGGCGAATGGCGCCAACTTTGATGACAGCGATGCTGACATCACCATCGACATGACCGGCTTCGTCGCCAGCTCGATCACCAAAGAGGGCGAAAGCGCGACCATGAATGGCCGTATGTACGTCGGTGTCGACGGCCGCGCCTTCGACTGCAAGTTCATCTTCTCCGCCCAGGACATCACCGGCGATCCCGGCATCGGTACCCTTAATTTCACCATCACCACCCCCGGCCTCTATGTCATCTGGGCGCGCGCCCTGGGCGCCGGCAGCACGCGCAACTCCTGGCTTGTCCAGGTCGACGGCGGCACCGAGTACCTCTGGGACACCACCAAGGGCTACAAATGGACCTGGGACTGGATCAGCGACCGCGGCACGACCGGCATCCCCAATGTCCTGGCCGAGTTGGATCCCATCTATTTCAACTTTACCGCGGGCAATCACACCATCCGTTTCCGCGGCAAGGAGCATTACACCCGTCTTGACCGCATCGTCGTCACCAACAACCTCAATCCCGACTGGTACGGCTCCGATCCGGTCGAGCAGATCCATATCACCCAGCCGGCCGAGGAGAACCATGCGAGGATCGTGCGCAATACCGAGTACGAGATCAAATGGACCTCGATCAACATCGCCAGCAAGGTGACGATCGAATTCCAGGAGCACGACACCGACCTGAATTGGCACCTCATCGTCAAGGACACCCCCAACGACGGCTCCTATATCTGGACCGCCCCGGACAAGCTCCTGGACAAGGCCCACATCAGGATCTCGGAGGAGGATGGCGAGTGCCCGGTGGACCAGACCTGGGAGACCGTGCAGATTATCAATCCGCCGCCCGAGGTCTTCGTCGCAGCGCCTAATGGCGGGGAGGCCTTCATCTTCGGCGGCAAGACCAACATCACCTGGACCAACAAGAACTTTAGCGGCAACGTCAACCTCCTCTACAGCCTCACCAATGGCAGGGAGTGGGTCGGCCTCGCCACCAATATCCTCAATACCGGGACCTATGAGTGGACCATCCCCCAGGTTGATGCCGATTCCTGCCTGGTCAAGGTGGCGGCCACGACCGGCGGCATCCCGATGGATGTCAGCGATAGCCTCTTCTCCATTCACAAGACCCTGCCCACCCCGGCCGGCATCACGGTGACCGAGCCCAACGGCGGGGAAGCCTGGGAAGTGGGCAGCATCCACGCCGTCACCTGGACCGTGGAGAACTTTGACGGCCTGGTCACCCTCTTTTTCTCGAGTGACAACGGCGCCAACTGGACGACCCTCGCCGCCGGACAGCCTGCCCTGGGAGTCTATGAATGGACCATCCCGAACAATGTCTCCGGCACCTGTTTGATCAAAATCGCCGAGGCCAATACCGGCGCCCCGGTCGACCTCAGCGACCAGGTCTTCGCGATTGTGCCCGCTGGTTCACCCGGACCGGAGGCCAATTACGCCCTCGCCTTCGACGGCCTCAACGACCTGGTGACGGTCCCGAACGCCCCGACCCTGAACATCAGCGGCAGCTTCACCATTGAATTCTGGATGAAGACCGACCAGCCCAATCAGAGCTGGCGCCGCATTCTTGAAAAGGGCGGCTGGGATGAATACTACATCTCCTTCTACGGCGCCACCGGCCGCATGTGCGGAGCCCTCCGCACCACCATCCCGGGCGGCACTCGCATGAACAATATCCTCGGCCCCTCCACCGCCGTGATCCAGAGCAACAACTGGATTCATGTCGCCGGCACCTTCGATGGCACCACCGCCAAGATGTACATCAACGGCGTGCTGCAGTCGACCCGAACGGGCACAGCCGCGCCGCGCAACCTGATGAATGATCTGATCATCGGCGGCGCCAAGCATAACGAGGTTTACGAGTACCACTACAAGGGCGTGCTCGATGATCTGCGCCTCTGGAATATCGCCCGCAGCGAGGCCGACATCAACGCCACCCTGTTCCTCAGCCTCAGCGGCGCCGAGGCGGGTCTGGCCGCCTGCTATCCCTTCAATGAGGGTACCGGCCAGGTCGCCGGCGATCTCACCGCCAACAACAACGACGGCCGCCTCGGCAAACTGGCCGAAGCCGATGAATCGGACCCGACCTGGGTGCTGAGCGACCGTCCGACCTCCCTCTCTGCCCTCGCCGCTCTCCAGATCATCGCCATCCCGGCCGAGGAAGAGGCTATGCTCATGGAGCTGCCGGAGGAGTTCGAACTCATGCAGAACTATCCGAACCCCTTCAACGCCGGCACCACCATCACCTACAATGTACCGAATGCCTCCAGCGACCAGATCCACGTCAAACTGGAGGTTTATGACCTGCAGGGCCGCCTGATCAAGACCCTGGTCAACGGCTCCACCCAGCCCGGTCAGCACCAGGCGGTGTGGGACGGCAGCGCCGACAACGGCCGCGTGACCTCCTCGGGCGTCTATTTCTATCGCCTGCAGGCAGGCAGCTTTGTCGAAACCAGGCGGATGATCATGCTCAAGTAGCGCGGGCATAAACTCCGCACGCCATAAAAAAAGCGGCGCATCTCCGGATGCGCCGCTTTTTTTTATGGCCTGCCCGCTCAGGGGGGTGAAAACTCGGCCCGCAGGGCCTCATAAACCGCCTCATCAAAGAGATGGCGTTTGTACATCACCTCGGCAAGCATCAGGCGCCGGTCGCGCATGCGGCGGCTCTTGTCGCTGAGGGGGGAATAGCGGTGGGGATTTATGATCACGGAGGCGAGGCGGATGGCCTCGGCAGGGGTCAGCTGGGCGGCCGATTTGCCAAAGTAGTGGCGAGCCGCTGCCTCGCATCCGTAAAGCCCCTCCCCCCATTCGATCACATTGAGGTAGAGCTCGAGGATGCGCGGCTTGGTGAGCTTTTTCTCCAGCCTCCGGGCGATCAGGGCTTCCCGGAGCTTGCGCCAGGGGGTGCGCGCCGGCTTGAGATAGAGATTCTTGGCCAGCTGCTGGGTGATGGTCGAGCCTCCGCGTACGATGCGCTTCTTCTCCCGGTTCTTTTCCATCGCCTGGCGCATCTCCTCCCAGTCGAATCCCTGATGCTGAAAGAACTTGTCGTCCTCCGCAATCAGGACCGCATTGCGCAGGTAGGGGGAGATGCGCCGTCCCGGCACCCAGTCATAGCGGCGCCGGAGGGTTCGCCCCTTTTTTTCAGCCTGCTCCTCGCGGTATTTCATCATCGCCGTGACTGCGGGGGGAGCCTCGCTGAGCTTTTCCACATCGGGCAAGGTCAAAAAGAGGGCTGCAGCGGCCCCCAGGGGGCAGACCACCAGGACCGTCAGCAGGATGACCAGGATCCATTTCCGGGAACCTCTCCCCTCTTCGCCCGCTGCCGGGCTGTTCTGGTCGGACTCCGCCATCTCAGCGCAGCAATAGCAGTTTACGTACCGCCACCTCGCCGGCGCAGCTGAGGCGAGCCAGATAGAGGCCGCTGGCAGCACTGCCGGCGTGCCAGGGGACAGTGTGCAGCCCGGCAGTCATCTCCTCATCCACAAGCAGGGCACACTCCCGGCCGCCGGCGTCGAAGAGAGCCAGGCGGACCCGCCCATCCCTGGGCAGGTGGAAGCTCAGGGTGGTCGAGGCATTGAATGGATTGGGATAATTGGCATGGAGGGTGAGTTCGCGGACCGCAGCTGTCACCTCCACCCGGATGTTCCAGAGCACCCGGCTCCGACCGTCGAGGTCCATCTGCCGCAGGCGGTAGTAGAGGATGCCCGCGGCTGCGCCGGGCTGATCGATGTAGGTGTAGTGCTTTTCTTCGGCGGTGGTGCCGTTGCCGGGGATGAAAGCGACTGTTTCCCACTCCCGACTGCAGCGGCGTTCCAGGTAAAAGCCGTAATTCCGGCTCTCGGTCGCGGTCCGCCAGAGGAGGTGTACCGCTCCCTCAGCTGCTGCGTAGCGCGCGGAGAAGGCGGTCAGCTCGACGGGCAGGCCGCCGTCAACGGTCTTCAGCACCGTGCCGTTATCGCCGACTGCCGAGCCGGTGTGGAGATCGAGAAAGCAGACCGCATTGAGATTGTTGGCGGTGGGGGAGCCAAGCAGCCGCCAGGTGGCTCCGCCGTCCTCGCTGCGCAGGATGCAGCCGCCCGAACCGACGATAAAGCCAACCTGGGGGCTGGCGAAAAAGACCTGCTCGAGGGCTGTCGTCGCTGGCAGTCCGGTGACGCTCACCGGGCTCCAGTTCTCTCCCCGGTCGACGCTGCGCAGGATCCTGGCCTTGGCTCCGACGATCACGGCATGAACAGAGTCGGCAAAGGCCACGCCGTTGAGGGTCTCGACGGTCCCGGCGTTGATCTTGCTCCAGGTGGAACCGCCGTTGACGGTGCGCAGTACAGTGCCGAGAAATCCGACCGCCAGGCCGATAGAAGGAGTGGTGAAATGGACATCCTGCAGGGGCAGGCCGTAGGCGGAATTGGTCTGATTGATCCAGGTGGCGCCGGCGTCGTTGGTGCGCAGGATCGCCCCGCCCCCGCCGACGACCGCGCCGATGCGCGGAGTGACAAAGTGGACGCTGTTGAACGAGCTCGAGACCGGGAGGCTGGAGATCTGGCTCCAGCTCAATCCGCCGTCGCTGGTGCGCAGGATGACGCTGCTGGCCCCGACCACGAATCCGCTGTCCGGGCTGACGAAGCAGCAGTCCTCGAAAAGCACCCCGATGCGGCGGAGGCGCGCCGACCAGGTTCCGCCGCCGTCACCGCTCCGGAAGATCATCCCCTTGCCGGAAGAGTCGCCCACGGCGACGGTGACATTTTCGTCCGCAAGGGAGATGCCGCGCAGTTTGCCGGTGGTAAAGGCGTCGAGGCAGCTTGACCAGTTAAGGCCCGAGTTGGCGGTGCTGAGCAGGGTGCCGCTCTCCCCGCAGAGCACGCCGCGTCCGCCGGGGTTGAAGGCGATCCCCTGCAGGCTCAAGCTGGTCCCGCTGGCAAGGGCCTTCCAGGTGACGCCCGCGTTGTCGGTGGAGAAGAGGGCGCCGCTGCTGCCGCAGATAAAGCCGTTGACGTGGTCGATGAAACCGCCCGCGCGCAGGGAGGGCGAATTGAGCAGGGAGGACTGCAGGGTCCAGCTCCCGCCGTTATCCTGGCTGCGGTAGACCCGGCCGAATTCGCCGAGGGCGAGGCCGATATTGCTGCCGGGAAAGAGGAGGGCGCGGATGGTCGTGGTCCCGACAGCAGCCCAGGACCAGGGAGACCAGGTTCCGCCGCCGTCCAGGCTGCGCACCAATGCCCCGCCCTGGCCAGCGGCATAGGTATAGTCGATGCCGTTGGAGACGAGGGTATACAGGGTCTGGGTGGTATTGCTGGCGCGCGATTCCCAGAGGTCGCCGCCGTTGTAGCTCTGGATGATGGCACCGCCGCGGCCGGCGGCGAGGATGGTATTATAGTCAAACATGTAGAGGGCGTAATAGGTAGTCGTATCGGGCGCAGGCAGCCTTTGCCACGATTCCCCCCCGTCCCGGGTGCGCAGGATGGTCCCCCGGGCGCCGACCGCCAGGCCGGTGTCCGCGTTGAAGAAGGCAAGGGCGTACAGCTCGGTGGTGACGCCGCTCGAAAGGGCCTGCCAGGTGAGTCCCTCGTCATCGCTGCGGATGATCGCGCCGAACTTGCCGGCAGCGAAAAACCGGCTGCCTCCGGCCCTCTGGATAGCATTAAGGGTGTTGCCCTGTGGAAGGGGATTCTGCCAGATCCAGCCGACTTGGGCCTGAAGGGGCAGGAGCGCTGTCCCCAGCAGTAAAAACAAAATGCGCATTCTCATGATCGCTCTCCTTCGCTCTGACCGCTGCTTAGGCGAAGAGATTTCCGACTGCGCTCGGCATCAAGGGCCGCAAAGGCATGCACAGCAGGTCTCATAGTGCAAATATGCAAAGGATAAGCAAAAATTCAAACAAAAAGTTTGTCCGCTGTCAATTTTTATTGAAAACAATAGATTAATTGGTTAAGTTGGAGAGGATACGGCAGCGCAACTCGAGAGTATGTAATGACGGTTTTAGCGATTATAGCGAAAAAACGCGATGGTTTGGCCCTCGACGCCGAGGAGATCCGCTTTCTCGTCACCGCCTATGTTGAGGGGACCATCCCCGATTATCAGATGTCCGCGTGGTTGATGGCCGTCTACCTGCGCGGCATGGACGCCCGGGAGACTGCGGCCTTTACCCAGGTCATGCTCGATTCCGGTGAACGGATCGATCTGACCGATATCTCAGGCCGCAAGATCGACAAGCACAGCACGGGCGGCGTCGGCGACAAGGTTTCCCTCATCCTCGCCCCCCTGATGGCGGCGGCAGGGGTCAAGGTGCCGATGATCTCGGGCCGCAGCCTTGGCCATACCGGCGGCACCCTCGACAAACTGGAGTCGATCCCCGGCTTTAAAACCGAGCTGACGCCGGCCGCCTTTCACGACCAGGTGCGCGACCTCGGGGTGGCGATGATCGGCCAGAACGAGCGGCTTGTCCCCGCCGACAAGCGCATCTACGCCCTGCGCGACAGCACCGCCACCGTCGCCTCCATCCCGCTCATCACCGCCAGCATTCTCAGTAAAAAACTCGCCGAAGGCATCGACGGCCTGGTGATGGATATCAAGTGCGGCAGGGGAGCCTTTATGACCGAGATCAGCCGCGCCGAGGCCCTGGCCCAGAGCATCATCCATACAGCCGCTCTGCACAGCCTGCCAACCGTGGCCGTGATCACAGACATGAACCAGCCTCTCGGCTACGCCGCCGGCAACTGGCTCGAGGTGCGCGAGGTGCTCCAGGCCCTGCAGGGACGCGGACCGGAAGACCTCATGCAGGTCACCTACGCCCTCGGGGTGCAGATGCTCCTGTTGGCGGGCTTCGAGGGCAGCACCCGCGAGGCGGTGAACCTGCTGCAGAACACCATCTCCAGCGGCAGGGCGATGACCCGTTTTCAGCAGCTGGTCAGGGCCCAGGGCGGGGATGTGCAGAGCCTGCAGGAGCCGGGCAGCTGCGCGGCAGCGCGCATCCAGCAGCATCTCCGCGCCGGCAGGAGCGGATTTGTGACCGGGATCGACGCCCTCAAGATCGGCGAGGCGGTGGTCCGGCTCGGGGGAGGGCGCAAGGCCCTCGGCGACCAGATCGATCCGGCCGTCGGCGTCCTGCTCGGCAAAAAGACCGGGGACCAGGTCGACAAGGGGGAGATTCTGGCGGTGATTCACGCCAACCAGACCAGCGCCGCCCGTGAGGCCCTCGAAATGGTACGCAGCGCCTTCACCATCGAGGCGGCGCCGGCGCCGAAGGGTAAAAGCATCCTCCGCATCATCAAGGGTTGACTCGTCCGCACTGTTCCCTCCCGCAGGTGTGGGGTGGGAGCCAGATTTGCGGCTGCCCTGCGCAAATATAATCTTGACTTTTACCGAGGTTATTGATATATTATCACCGCTAAATTTGTTCATTCAGGTGTAGCTCAATCGGCAGAGCGGGTGGCTGTTAACCACTAGGTTGTAGGTTCGAGTCCTACCACCTGAGCAAAGGCAGGCTTTCGGAAGGAAGCCTTTTTTTTTGCCCCTCCTCTACATCCCACCTTTAAACAGGAGACGCGTGATGAAATCATGGACGATGACCGGACTGTTGCTTGTTCTCCTCTGCTTGCCGGCTGCAGCACAAATTCAGATCCTCCTCGACAACGACACCCCCGCCTGTACCCTGGTCGGCACCTGGAACGAAAAGATCAGCAGCGATGCGGTCAACGGACAGGCCCGCTATAAAGTGCGCACCACTACCGGCGCCAATTACGCCCTCTGGCAGGTGCCGATCAAGTGGCCCGGCAGCTACGTCCTCGAAGCCAATCTCATCAAGGGCAATTACGCCGATAGTGTCTTCTACACCATTCACACCGCCGCCGGCGACACAACCGTCGTCATCTCCCAGAACTACCTGCAGGGCAGGCAAAAACTCGGCGAGTTCTCCCTGGCGGGCCAGTGCTGGATTAAAATGACCGACAAGGCTGCCGGCAAAGGCAACATGGTCTTCGCCGATGCCATCATCCTCACTGCCAACATTGCCACCTGGCCCCTCTCCGGGCAGGTCCGCTTCAGCGATAACAATCCGCTCATCACCGGTCGTCTCACCCTCTCCCCGGCCGGCGGTGGTGCAACCCTGATAGAAAAGATCCTCACGCCCGACGCACGGGAGTTTCTCTTCCCCGGTGTGGTCGACGGCTGGTACCGTCTGAGCTGCTCGGCCTACGGTTACGAGACCGCCCTCCTCGATTCCATTCATGTGCAGGGCCAGGCCGTCACCGCTGTTGAACTGGTCATGGTCCCGGTTGCGGGCGCCCGCTCTACCATCTCCGGCACCGTCCGTTTTCAGGATGGAGACCCCCTCCGCAGCGGACGATTGGAACTCTTCGCACAAGGTGATCCCCTGCTGGTCGCCTCCGCCCAGCTGCTGCATGACACCCCCTGGTCCATCTCCGGCCTGCTTCCCGGCCGCTACCGCCTCCTCTTCACGGCGCCCAACTGCCTGACCGACAGCACCACCTATGCAGAGGTCCTGCTTGGTGAATCCGATCTCCAGCTGGAACCCCTCATTCTCTACCCCTTCTTCCGCTTCGCCTGGCTCACCGATTCCCATGTCGGCTCGGGCAACGATGACGCCCTGCAGATCGTCCTGCGCCGGATCGCCCTGATGAAGGAGGGGATCGATTTTGTCATCCACACCGGCGACATCAGTGAAAAGGGGCTCGAAAGCGAATTCGCACTCTATAAAAGCTACGAGTCGCTCTGCCAACTCCCGGTCTACAATATTCCCGGCAATCACGAGACCAAGTGGTCGCCCTCGGGGCTGCAGGCCTGGACGAGGAAATTCGGGGAGCGCCATTTCACCTTCACCCACAAGGGCTTCAAGTTCATCGGCCTCAACAACGGCATCCCCATGCGCGGCGGCTGCGGCTACATCGATCCCGCCGATATCGCCTGGCTGAAGGAGGAACTGGCGGGGATCGACGCCGCCACGCCGGTGGTCTTCGCCATCCATCTGCCCCTCGACGTCACCAATACCCCCAACTACTGGGAGGCCGTCGATCTGCTCAAGGCCCACCGCACGGTCTGGATCATGGTCGGCCACGGCCATGTCAACAAGTCATACAATTTCGAAGGCATCCCCGGGGCCATGGGGCGCGACACCTTCAGCGGCGATGCCGGTTTCAACATCGTCACCCTCTCCGAGAAGGAGATCCGCGCCCAGGTCTGCACCGCCGTCGACGGCGTCGTCGCCCCGGCCTGGTACCAGACCTCCACCCTGCAGACCGTACAGCCGGCCATAAGTTTCACCAATCTGGCCAAGGGGAGCACCCTCGCCGGCGGGACGATGATCGACATTTCGGTGAGTGAATCGGTCCGGAACGGGCAGTGGGAGGTGAGCAACAGCAGCCTCGGCCTGCGCGCCCTGGCGGGCGGCGGCACCGCCTGGCAGTGCGAACTGCCCGCCTCCGGCATCGAGAACGGCTATCACACCCTCCGCGTCTCCTTCACCACAGAGGGGGGCAAAACCATTGCCGCGACGACCTCGTTCTTCTTCGAAAACGGCCATCCGAAAGCGCTGTGGAAATACGACTGCGGCGCCGAAGTGCTGACCCAGCCCGCCTTCGATGAGTCGGGGGTTTATGTCGGCACCAGCGACGGCCGTATCATCGGCCTCAGCAGGAGCACAGGACTTGCTCTCTGGCCTCCCGTCCAGTGCGAGGGTGGGGTCTTTTCGGCTCCTCTCCTCCTCGACCGCATGCTCTATGCGGGCTCCGCCGATGGGGCCCTCCACGCCATCGATGCCCGCACCGGCGGGCAGAAATGGCACTTTCAGGTCGAGGACGCCGTCCTGAGCGCCCCGGTCGCCCAGGATACGCTGATCTTTTTCGCCGGCGGCGGCGCCTTTTACGCCGTGGGGCGTTCAGCGGGTCAACTGGTGTGGAAATTCGACGGCTGTGGCACCGTGGAGTGCAAACCCTGCCTCGCCGGCAACCGCATCATTTTCGGCTCCTGGGACGGCAAGGTGCGCGCCCTCGACACCGCCACCGGCCAGCAGCTCTGGATCTGGACCCGCCAGGCCAATTTCTATTATGCCCCCGCCGCCTGCTGGCCGGTCGCTTCGGCCGACAAGCTCTTCGTCACCGATCCGGAACGCTATACCTCCGCCCTCGATCTCGCCACCGGCAGAACCGTGTGGTCCTCCAAAAGCCCGGAGGTCTATGATTCGATCGGCATCTCCGGGGATGGCAGCCGCCTCTATGTCCGCTCCCTCGACGGCTCCCTCTACGCCTTTTCGACCGCCGATGCAGCCCAGCAAAAGTTCTGGCAATCTGATGTCGGCTACGGCTGGGACTCGACGCCCTCGATGCCGATCGAAAAGGAGGGAGTGGTCTATTCAGCGGGCAAAAAGTGTTTCGTCGCAGCCAACGACGGTGCGACCGGCGCCACCTGGTGGAAATACTGGATCGGACCGACCCACGCCACCACGGTCACGCCCATCGACCGCAGCCACGTCCTGGCCTCCTCCCTGGACGGCGTCGTGCTTTTTATCGAGGGTGATCCGGCCACCCGCATCCGGGAGGAGAGCAGTGATGCGCTGCCGCAGACGAGCAGGCTTTTTCCTCCCTATCCCAATCCCTTCAACAGCTCGGTGAGCATCACCTACACTCTTTCCAGCCGGCAGCCGGTCGCCGTCACCATCTATAATGTGCGCGGCGAGGAGGTTTACTCTTCGCCGGCCCGGGATCAGGCCGCCGGCGAGCACCACTTTACCTGGCAGGGCGTCGACCGCAGCGGCAGGGCCGTCCCCTCCGGGATCTACTATCTGCGCCTGCAGGGCAGCGATCTGGTCCAGACCGTCAAGCTCGCACTGGTAAAATAGTACTTGCCTGAGGCCTCTATTTTGGTTACGTTAGAATAGAGGCCTCATTTCCTTCCTCCCCCGCCGCCTCGTCAAGGGCCTCCCCTTTTTGAGGAGTCGCGTCATGAAAAAATTACAGCTCACCTTCCTTCTGCTGCTCGCAGGCGCCGCCCTTATGGCCCAGAGCGGCGATTTTTCCATGGAAAACTACCGTCGCTTTCTCGCCGAAACCCGGAGCCTCACCGCCGCCGGGCTGGCATCGCGCTATCCCGCAGGCCGCTTCGAAGCCTCCGTCCCCTACGACTGGCGCAGCGCCCTCTACGCCGACAGCATCGAACTGAAATACCTGCTCACAACTGGAGAAAAGCAGCTGCTGCAGAAAAACGGCTTTATGGTCAGCGAGCGCCTCTCCCATACAACCTTCATCGAGGCCATGGCGGACATCTTTCACAAGGACCTGCCGCTCTTCATCAGCGCCGATGCCATCCTCCATGCGGTGCATATCTCCTATGACCAGATCCTCAAACGGATGGAGCAGGTACATCTCATACCGCAGCTCGAGGTTCTGCTCAAAGCCCTGCACGACGGGGTGCCCGCCATGGCCGCCCGTTATTCGGGCCAGCCGGAGATGCGGCCGATGGTCGAGGATGTCGACCTCTACCTGGCCGTAGCCCGGCATTTGCTCGATCAAACGACCCGGCCGATTTACAAACAAAACCACTCCGCCTTTTCGGAGGTGCTCGCTCTGATCGATGGTCTCAAGCCCGCCAGTTATCCCCTTTTCGGGTCGAGTCCGCGCCTGATCGATTTCAGCCAGTTTCAGGTGCGCGGCCACTATGCCGATGAATTTATTCCGGAACTGGGCTGTTATTTTCGTGCCATGATCTGGCTTGGCCGGACGGAATTCTACCTGATCGCGCCCAGGTCGTCGGAGATCCCGCCCCCGTTTGCCGACCTGCAGCGCCAGATCATCGACGCCTTGCTGCTGGATGAGCTGCTCGACCAGTCCGGCGCAAGAGAGACCCTGGCCGGGATCGATGGGCTGCTCGCTTTCTTTGTCGGCGAATGCGATAATGTCACTCCGGACAACCTGACCGAGCTGAGCCGTCGTCTCGCCATCACCACTCCGGCGCAGCTGCTCGACAGCCTGCAGACCGTCGCCTTTCAGGAGAATCTGGCCGCTTCATCCTTCGCCTGGCAGCGCATCAACACGCAGATGCTCTACTCCGACCCCCTCGATCCGGAGAGCATCCGCCCGGCCTCCTCTTTTCTCCTGCTCGGCCAGCGCTTCTTCATCGATTCCTACATCACCGGCCAGGTGGTCTATGACAAGATCACCCACGATGGCGTCAAGGTGACGCGCATGCTCCCCTCGACGCTTGACGTCCTCTTCGGGCTGGGCAATGACGCCGCCGGGCAGCTGCTGCAGGCGGAGCTGGAGCAGTACCATTATGCCCCCAAGCTGGCGGCGGTGCGCCGGCTGATCGACGGCTATGACGATGGCTTTTGGACAAGTTCGCTCTTCAACCACTGGCTCACAGCCATTCGGGCCCTCAATCCCCCCGCCGATCGCAGCACCCTGCCGCCGGCGCTGCACACGGCCGCCTGGTGGCAGCGCATGATGAACAGCCAGCTGGGCGCATGGACCGAACTCCGCCACGACAATCTCCTCTACGCCAAGCAGTCCTATTCGGGGATGGTGATCTGCTCCTTCCCGCATGTCTACATCGAGCCGATCCCTGAGCTCTATGACGCCCTGGCCCGGATGGCCCGCGCCGGCGCGGCACGATTCTCCGGCACCAGCTATGACGCCCTCATCGCGGACTATTTCAGCAGCAGCGCGGCCACCTTCGACACCCTGGGAGCCATCGCCGGCAAGCTGGAGCAAGGCGCAACCCTGGCTGAAAAGGAGACCCTTTTCCTGCAGCGAACCCTGCGACAAAGTATGGAAGGCTGCGGCGGCCCCACTTTCACCGGCTGGTACCCGAGGCTTTACCTCTATTATGATTCAGATGGAATGACCCGGAAGGATTATCTGGTCGCGGATATCCATACTGCGCCGACGGATGAATTTGGCGCCATGGTGGGATGGGTCAAGCATGTAGGCACCGGCCCGATCAATCTCGGCATATTCGTCCTGCCCCTTGCCGGGAGAAATATCGCCTTTACCGGCCCGATGATGAGCTACTACGAGCATCTCGCCACCAATTTCCGGCGGCTGACCGATGAAGAGTGGGCGGAGATTTACAGCCTCGCCCCCTCACTGCGCCCCGATTTCGTCCATCCCTATCTGGCGGATCAAAAGGGCGCCGCCCGCGGCGGCGGCACCATGCTGCTGACCGGGGTCGAAGAGAGGCCGGAGGCGGCCGGAGGGCCGGCCACCCCCCTGCTGGCGGCTAACTGGCCCAATCCCTTCAATGCCTCGACCCTGATTCGTATCACCATCCCCTCCGGAGGCCATGCCTCCTCCGCCCGGCTGGCGGTCTACGACCGCCGCGGCCGGCTGGTGCGGCTGCTCTTCACCGGCCAGGCTGCACCCGGCCACTATCTGGCGCGCTGGGACGGCCGCGACGAGGGCGGCCGGCCGGCGCCGAGCGGAATATATTTTTATCGGTTTACGCAGGGTGAACAGGTGGTAGAGGGCAGGATGAGTCTGGTGAGGTAAGCACTGTACGATTGATTAAAACAGCACAATGGCAGGATAAACCCGGTGAGGCAAGTGCTGCACGGTTGATCAAACCGGCTTGAGAGCAGGATGAGCCCAGCAAGGCAAGGGCGCTGATACTGGCTAAGGCTGCACCAGGGGCCGGTCGAGATCAGCGCACAGGATCCCGCCGGCCTGCTTTTCCGTCTACGTCATCCTTTCGCGAAAGATCTGCGGAATGCGGATGATCTTCTCCTCGCGCGTCACCCAGGCGAACTTGACCTCCGCCAGGGCCCCCATTTTACCTGTGCTCCGGTTGAAAATCTCATAGCTCAGCACAAAACTGCTTTTGCCCCAGGCGCTCACCCACCCGGTGATCTCCAGCTCATCATGGCAGCGGGAGGAGGACTTGTACTCGATCTCGGCCCGCACGACATAGGGAATGGCGTTCCAGGTTTGAAAATCATTGAACGAGAGCCCCACCTGCAGCAGATACTCGCTGCGCGCGTATTCCAGATACTGCAGATAAACCGCATTGTTGACATGCCCGAAGGAGTCGAGCTCGTAGCTGCGAACGTACAGGGTGGTGGTGAAGCGGGTGGCCATCTTTTCTCCTCTAGAAAGAGAAACTGACACCGAAGGAGGGCAGAAAGGGCATCATATAGATGACGCTGCGGCGGACATAGCCGTCGCTGTCATCGCTGCTCTTCTCGTAGCGCCAGTCATAAAGATAGAGATTCTTGCGGTTCAGCACGTTTATAAGGTCGAGGTAGGCCGAGAAAGTGCGCCCCCGGCTCTCGCGGAGATAACCGAGGCGCACATCGCAGCGCAGGTAATAGGGATAGCGCGCGCTGTTGTGGGCCTTGTTGATGATGGCATAGTTGTAGAGCGGCTCGCGGGGCGCCTCGAGGTCGCGCTGGATGGCCCGGATGGGAGTATAGGGGAAGCCGCTGTTGTAGTGGCCGATGAGGCTGCACTGCCATCCCTTGCTGATGCGCCACTCCGCGCCCGCGCTGGCCTGCAGGCGCTGGTCATTGTCGAAATAGCGCCATTCATCTCCCCCGAAGCGCTTGTACTTCGCCTCCGCCAGGGCCAGGTTGGCCCACCATCCAAAGCGCTCCTCAGCCTGGCGTGTGTGTTGGAAGGAGAATTCCACCCCCCGAGCCAGGCCGGTGCCCGAATTCTCCGGAATGAAAAGCAGGGAGTTGGGATTGACGAGCAGATCCGTCATATCCTTGCGGTATAATTCCACCTTGAGGAGGCTTCCGGCCGAGGGAGCGTACTGCATGCCGATGATGCGGTGCTCGGCCCGCTCGGCCCCGATATTCTCCGGATTGCTGCCGATGTCGAGCGGCTCGCCGCGGCCGATCACGGTCATGATATCCGGGTACTGGGAGTAGCTGCCGTAGCTGAGCCAGATATTGGCCCGCCTCTTCGGGAAAAGGAGCAGTTTGACGCGTGGATGCCAGAGATACTCATTGTAGAGCGAGGAATAGTCGTAGCGCACGCCCGCGTTGACTTCGAGCCAGTTCCGGGGGAGCAGTCGCAGCTGGGTAAAGGCCCCGAGGTCCTCGGAACGGATCGCAAGGCGAAGCGAATCAAAATCGAGCAGCGGGATTTCGTTGCGCCACTCGATGGCGCCGTCCAGATCCGTTGCGTGGTTGTTGAACTGGACGCCGCCCTTGAAGCTGATCCGGGGAGTCGCCTCGTAGCTCAATTCCCCCTTGGCGGTGCGCCGCCTGATGCCGTACTGCAGATTGGCATGGTAGCGTGCGTTGTAGGTATCGAACATGCGGATGTCGTTGCGGTCCTCGTAATAGCCGAGGAGGAGATCGGCCATCACTTTGGAGGAGAGCAGGCTGTTGAGGCGCAGGCCGGCGATATGGCCGAGCCCGGAATTGAGCAGACCAAGCTGTTCGCTCTCCACGTTCATCATCTTCGCCCCCTCGCCGAGATGGGTATAAAAGGCAGTCAGGCGGCTGCTGCGGGTGAGGTCGTAGGCGGTCTTGGCGTGGAGATCGTAATAATAGGGAAAGATATAGTCCTTCTCGTAGAGGCGGTTGGCGAAGAGGTCGTAAAAGCTGCGCCGGCCGGCGACCAGCCAGGAGCCCTTCGACTTGCCGATGGGCCCTTCGGCGACAGCCCGCGCCGTGACCATGGCCAGACTGGCGCTGGCGGCGGTCCGGTCCCGGCGCCCCTCGCGGTTGACGATCTGGAGCAGGGCCGAGGTCTTGTCGCCGTGGCTGGCGTCAAAGCCCCCCGGTTCGAGGTCGATGCCCTGAACGATGTCCGGATTGACCAGGCTGATGCCGCCCCCCATGATGATGAAGAGACGGCCCGGCGTGGTGATTTCGATGCCGTCGTAGAGAAAGAGGTTCTGGTCGGGGCTGCCGCCGCGGATGTAAAGCTGGGTGTTCAAATCGCTGCGCGCGGTCACCCCGGGCAGGACGTTGAGGGCGCGGTAGGCGTCTTCAAGCGCCCCGGGACGCCGGGCGATGAAGCGGGGGGTGATGATTTCGTGGCCGGCGATCGATTTTTCATACTGAAAGGCCTGGGCTTCCCGCTTGGCCTCGACCTGGACCTTGCCCATATCGATGGCCTGGCGGTTCAGGCTCACCCGCAGGGCGCGCACCTCTCCCGCCCGCACCACGACATCCTTGATGATCATCCGGCGGTAGCCGAGCATGGTGACGACGAGCTGATAGGTGCCCGGCGGCACGCGCTCGATGTAAAAGGCGCCGTTCCTGCCGCTCACGGCCCCCAGCGAGGTGTTGGCCAGCATGACATTGGCCTGGGGGATCGGGGTCTTGCCGGCCGCATCGACAACGAAACCGGCGACACGGCCGTGCTTCGCGGGGGCGGCACGGCCCTGTTTCTGGCCGGCCGCCGGGCCTGCGCTCAGGCCGATGAGGAGGAGCAGGATCAAGCCCGTCCGTATGCGGACGCCTCTACTCATCGATGGCGATCCAGACTTTTTCCCAGACCAGATTTGTGCCGCGGATATAGACAAGGGCGGTCCCGTCCGGCGACCAGGCGGGCATGGCCCCGTCCCGGACGACCAGGCTCGGCTTTTCGGCTCCGGCGGGACAAAAATAGATCCCGGCCGTGCCGGGGCCGGTCGAGGCCCGCCAGGCGATGTGCTCTCCCGCACCCTCGGCCGCAGCCGGCGCGGCCACCGGCCATGAGCCCTTCTGGGAGATCGGGAAGAGTTCTTCAAACCGGCTGCCGCTGAGGTCAAACCGGTAGAGATACTCCCCGCTGCCATTATCGGCCGAGAAGAGCAGACTCTCCCCGTCCGGACTCCAAGCGAGCGAGAGAACAATCAGAAAGGGGGTGACGAGATAGGAGATCTCCTCGGTCGCCGGATCGAGAAGAGCGATGCGGCCAAGGCTGAGAAAAGCGATGCGGTCGCCGTCAGGGGACCAGCGCGGAAAGGATTCATTCCCGGCGAGGCTGGTGAGTCGTCGCCAGGTTGCAGTGGCCGGGTTGAAAAGCCAGAGATCATGGCTGCCGCTGCGTGCGGAGGTGCAGAGGATGGTGCTGTCGGAAGGACTCCAGGAAGGGAAGCGAAGCCTGGTGGAGTCGGTGAGGAGCGTCCGGCTGATCCGGCTCTCCACCTCGACCTCGCGCAGTTCAGTCACCGCGCCTCCTGCCTTGGGTTGGGCGCAGTAGAGCAGCTGCCGGCCCCCGGCGTGCCAGGCTGGACAGCTGGCGCTCCAGCCCTCTTCTCCGGCCAGGGTGCGGAGCGCAGGAATGAGAGTTTCGTATTCGACGGTAGTCTGTTCGCTGCAGGTGAACAGGAAGAGGACCGCAGCCAGGGCAAGAATCCTGGGCAGGTGGTGTACACGCGCCGGGGGTGGAGACGAGGGTGCTATTTTCACAGGGTGCAGGGGCATGATTAATATTATAGCGTCAGGGCCGGGAGTTCGCGGAAACCGGGCGCAGGATCTGCCAGTTCCAGCGCGGATTGCGGCGAGCGAGGCTGTTCAGCTGCAGGGTGATCATCTCTCCCTCCTGCCACAGGGGCTGCTGATCCCGGTAGTGCCGGCTGAAGGGGTGGCCGCTCTGTCCGGCGGGGAGAATGACATGCCATTCGGAGGTCGACATGTCCGAAATCTGCCGCACACAGGGGCCGATGATGGTCGCGAAGGGCTCGGCCATGCTGTAGGTGCTGTTGTTGAGGGTGTGGTTGCCGCCCGCCGAGGGCGCCGGGCCGATATTGAAATAACGCCTGAAGGGGGTATGGCGCCCGAAGGGATGGGGCTGGGTCAGGGTGTGCACGCTCCCCCAGTCCCACATGCCGGGATTGTCGCCGTAGCGCAGGGTCAGCGAGTCGATGGCCGCATAAAAGGCGGCGGCGAGCTGGCTGTCGAGGGTCTCGAGGCCCGGGGTGCGCACATCATCAAACCAGAGCGAGTCGTTGAGGGCGATCAGCCGGTCCAGGGCGCGGACGTTGACATGCGAGAGTTTGACGAAGCGCTGGTAGAGTTCTTCTCCCATCTCGTCGGCGAAAGTCAGGCGCATGAATTCGTTCAGGGTCATCTCATAGACGGTGCTGGCCACGCTGGAGGTGGTCTGCTGATAGTCCCAGACCGAGAGCAGCTCGCGGCCAAAATCGGCGGGCTGGTTTCTGGGCAGGTCGAGATGCTGGATGGCCTTCATGAGCAGGGGTACAAAGGCGGCTGCGTGGCCGGAGTAGAGATCCGCCTGCAGGGCGCGGCAGGAGGCGAGATTCCAGCGCGACAGGGTGTCGAGCGCCGCCTTGATGCGGTTGTAGCGGTAATCGGGCTCCCAGTAGGCTGAGATGAAGTGAGCGTAGGTGGTATCGACCAAGCAGTTATTGGCATTGGCGATCCAGCCGGAGGGGGGCTGAAAGAGCTGCGGCAGCTGGGTGAAGGGGATGAAACCGAGCCAATCGCGTACCCTGGCTTCCCGTGCCAGACTGTCGGGAGAGGCGAGGCTGTCGGGCACAGCCGTCCGCTCCGGCAGGGGCACGATGGCATCCCGGTAGGTGCGCCTGGGCACGGCCGCCGCCAGCTTGTAGCCGATCTGGCCGGCGCGGTCGGCGTAGAAAAAGTTCTCACCCGGATTCTTGCTGCTCTCGAGGGCGGCGAGGAAACCGCCCCAATCCTTTGCGGTCATCAGCTCCTGGAATGCGGTCAGGGGGTCGTCGTTTTCAAAACCGCTCCAGCGCAGGACCAGGGGATCCTCCCCGCGGTAGCCAAGGATCGGGGTGGCGGCGCTGATGACAGGGCCGATATGGCTCCAGGGGATGCGGACCTTTTTTTCCTCTCCGCCGCGGATGGCGATGGTCTCATCATGGTAAATGTAGCGGTAGCGCTGCCGTCCGAAGCGGTAATACTCCGCATCAATGCTGTCAGGCTCGAGGCGGACCAGATCGACGTCGTCAACCATGCCGTTGGTGATGCCCCAGCCGACGAACTCGTTGCGGCCGACCACGAGGCCGGGGAGCCCGGGGAAGGCGGCGCCGACGGCATTGACGGCCGGGGAGTGAAGATGCATCAGGTAGTAGAGCGACGGCACGGTGAAGACGAGATGGGTGTCGTTGGCGAGGAGGGCCTGACCCCGCTCGGTCAGACGGCCGTTTATCACCCAGGCATTGCTGCCGAGCCCACCCGACGGGCTGTTGAAGAGGCGCCGCAGCTCCTCTTCACCCTGCCGGAGCACTGCGCTCACCGGCTCACCGCTGCGGGAATCCCGTTTTCTCTCCTCGAGGAGTGGAGTCCGCCGCAGAGAATCAAGGGATGGCAGCGGCAGCAGGCTGCGCAGGAAGCGGTCCATGCGCGAACGGCGTTTGAGAGGCGCTGCCGCGGTCGAGTCGCTCTCATCCACCCCGAGCGGGAAAGAGCGCAGCCCCGGCAGGGCCTCCGGGAGGATGCGGACGAACTTTTGTGAGTCCACTTTCGCAGCGGTTTCGGCGTAGACCAGATCGATATTCCAGCCCATGCTGAGCAGCCAGCCGATGAGGCGCATGCAGGCCAGGCTCTCCTCCGGCTGCCAGGGCTCAGGAGTATAGCGGAGAGCGCCGAATTCGAGCGGCAGCTGCCGGGCGGTGGCGATATAGGTATTGATGCCGGCGCAATAGGCGCGCAGGTTGGCGGCTGTGGCGGAGGGGAGCGCCGGCAGCAGCCGGCGGCCAAGGCGGCCGAAGCCGATGGTGCGTGTAAAGAGATCGACCTCGACCAGTTCAGGCCCCAGAATTTCGGCCAGGCGGCCGGTGGCGGCGCGGCGGAGAAAATCCATCTCCCAGAGCCGGTCCTGTGCGCAGCTGTAACCGGCGGCGAAATAGAGATCATACTCGCTGCCGGCATCGATGTGGACGACGCCCCATTCATCCCGGCCGATCTCAACCTGCCGCTCCAGACCGGGGGCGGGAAATGAGCCGCTCTCCGGCGGGACGGAGCGGCGTACGGAGAGATAGCCGAAAAGGATAAAGGCCGCTGCACAGAGCAGGATAATGACCAGGATGAAAATGAACCGCTGCTTGAGGGACATCGCTCTTTTCCATTAATGAAAAAGGCAAGAGAGGGGAACTCTTGCCTTCAGGACACCGTGCTCCCGACGTGCAGGAATCAGCGCCTTTTGGGTTTCTCGGTTCCGCTGCTGGAGGGTTTGGAATCACGCCGATCGGAGCCGGATTCCTTGCTGCTCTCCGATGTCCCCGCTGCAGGTGAGGATCCGGCATTCTGGTTAAAGCTCCGGCGGGAATCCTTCTGCTCGCTCGCCCCTGAAGAGGTGCTGCTGTCGGCCGCTTGCTTGCCGAGCCCGGGGGAGGTCACCGTCGGGGAGTAGCTGCCGGAAAAACTGCCCGAGTAGTCGGGCGACTGGGGATAGCGCTGCCGGAATTCCTCCGGGGCCCAGGACTGGCCAGGCGACTGGTCGTAATAGACTTCAGCCGCATCCAGCCACCAGGGCAGCTGATAGTAGAAAAGCCAGTCGAAATCGCCGGCATGGGAGGCGGGGATGGAGGGATTGAGCGGCATCCGCCGCCACTCCTCCACATACTCCTCCTCCTCGGCCGAAGCGCGCGGCAGGCGTATGGTGGTATAGCAGCCGCAGAAGGCGAGCACCGCGGCGAGCAAAAACAGGGTTGTCAGGCGATAGAATTTCATTTTACTCCAGAAAGAGAACTTGTCTGGTCTGGTTTTCCCGGCCGATTAGCGGTCGCGAGAGTTGTCATCTCTTCTCCGGCTGCCGAAAATACGCTCCCAGATCGAAAGCTTCCTCGACTGGGTGTATCTCGTATCGCGATCGGTGGCGCGGGTGAAATAAACGATTTTGAGGACACGGACATAGTCCCGGTTGCCCAGGTTGTCGGCGAGCAGGTTTTTGGCGGCGAATTCGAGGAACATGTTGGGCTGGAAGGCCCAGCGTACGCCGGCATTAAGAAAACCCTTGCTGCCGAAATTATTTCTGACGAGACCATTGCTGCCAGCAGGCATCGGGATCTCGTCGTTGTTGAAGGCGAAGGAATATTCGGCGACCACGGCGAGGTCGCGACCCAGCTGCCAATCCATCCCGCAAAAAAGATCGGGGAAACGATCTTTGTCGCTGGTCTCCAGGCTGTAGTTGGCGCCGACGTGCAGACCGACGTTCCAGAAGGCCCGATAATTCTTGGAAGCGACGGCATAAAAGCCGCGGGATTTGTAGGTATAGCGTTTGTAGGGGACCTTGGTGGGATCAATCTGGCCTGGGAGGGCATCGGGGTAATCGGAATCCCGCCAGTATTTGCCGTAACCCTGGGTATCGAGTCCGAAAACGACCGAAAAAAAGCGCGCGCTCTCGTCGACAGCCCGGTAGGCGATGTGGACGGCGGGGGCGTCATTCCACTTGATCACCTGATCCCCGATGATGTAATCGGCGCCGTAGGAGATGCCGAACATCATCCTTTCCGAGATTCCGGCCGAAAGGCGGGCAAGCATGCCGCCCTCCTCGAAGAGGAGGAGGCTGCCGCTGACATTGCCCCCCTTGAGGAGGCTGGCCGTCGGCAGGTCGATCAGCTGCAGGGTGTTGATGAAATAGTCCTCTCTGCTGCCCGGCCGGGAAGAATCCCGTCTGTTGATCTCGCGCTTGGAGAGCTGGGCCTGCACCGGCGCGGTCAGGCAGACCAGGGCGAGAAGCAGGAAGGTATATTTGCGCATAGGGATGGCCCTTTAGCCGTTTCCAAATTTATTAAATATAATGAAAAGGCCTCAGAAAGTCAACGATAAAACCCGATGCCTCAGGAGCGGATAAAGAGCCCGAATCCGACGCCGACCTGGACGAGTGTCCGTCTCTTTGTGAAGACCGGTCCACTGGGAAAGAGCTCGATGAACTGCAACTTGACGCGCAGGGTTGAAAAACGGCCGAACTGGGAAAAGGTGCCGATGCCGGCCATGACCGCCGGGCCCGAGTAGGTGGTGCTGGGCTTTTGGCTCAGGGAATAGCCCTCCGACCAGAGACCGACACCGAGGTTGGCGAAGACCGAGGAACTGACTCCCAGATCCAACCGGTAGACATCGTTCTTGCGATAGCCGGAGGGAATCAGATCAAAGAGCCGCATGCGTAAGCTGCCCATCAGCAGCGTTGCAATGCTCACTGAATCGGGTTGAAAACTGATGCCGACACCGGGTTCGATATCGATGCCGATGTTGCGGCTCAAATAGTAGCAGATCAGACCGTCAAAACCCAGATCGCTATAGTTCCGCTGCTGGGCATCCTGGTTTGAATGAAAGGAGATGGAACCACCAATTTCCGTCGAGCCTTTCCTCTGCGCCATGAGGGGGAACGAACAAAAGAGAAGCATCAGCACCACAACCGCACGTTTCACATGACCTCCCATTCTATCCCAGGAACTGATTCATCTGCTGTTACGGTACCACGATTTGCACCTGGCCGGCTCTTACAACCGGTCGGAGTGGAATGCGGGATCCGGCTGCTTTTCTACACATGGATTGAATCTCATTGTGGCGCCGCCGGGAGAGGTTGGACCTCACCCCGCAGCTCCTGTTGCAGGGCCTGGAGACGCTCCTCCAGCAGCTCCACCAACCCGCCGGACGACTGGGCCACGCGGCGGGACTTGAGCGATTTCATACGGATTTTCGTCTCCATATCCAACAGATAGCGGGCCAGGTCCTGACGCGCCTGACTGGCGATCTCCGAATCGGCATAGTTGGCAAGAAAATCATCGAACAACACAAAGGGGGAAGCATACTGATTCCAGAAGGGACGCCAGTGCTCCTCCCGCGCCTTGCCGACGGCGCTGCGGATGAGGTCATTGATCGCAGGGTCGTCGTTGCTGTCGACATAGGTGACACACCCGACATAATGGGTATAGAGACGGCGCAGCAGGGTCTCGCGCAGATCGGGATCGCGTTCAGCGTCGATCTGCTTTTGCAGCTCGAAGATGTCGGCGAGCCAGCGCTCCCTTTCGAAAGCCTGCTCCGAGAGCTTGTAGCGCAGCACCAGCCGGGTCCAGGCCCCGACCGGCACTTCATCCAGGGTGCCCGGCGTGAAATCGAGCTTTTTGACGAAGCGCAGGGCCGCTTCATCCAGAACCTCGTGGCCGGATGAGCGGCTCAGGGTGACCTCCTCAGGTTTGCCGTCAGGGCGGACAAAGACGGTCAGGCCGACCTCCCCCTCGAGCCTGTTCAACTGTGCGCTGAGGGGATAGTCGAGGGGGATCTGCGATGCCACGCGCGGCGGTTTAAGGCGGGAATGGGATGCGCAGCCGAACCCGAAAACCGCAATTAAAAGCAATATCCATAATGCTCTACCGACTTGCATAAGAGCTCCTTGGAATTGAAAAAGGGGAGTGAACAGGTCACTCCCCTTCCCATGCCATCCGGACGACGAAAGAGGCCGGAATGCCGCATCGCAACACCTCCCGTCCCGGCGCATCCGGCCGGGTTAGAAGCGCAGCGAGAGGGTGGCGATAATTTTTTGCAGGGAGCGATCCATTGTGATCGGCCCATCCGAGAGGTCATCACTTCTGCTCTCCTCCCAGCTGCCGCGGACATAAGTCAGGTCGAGCATGGCCTGTTTGTCCATCATAAAACTGAGCCCGCCGGAGTAATAGGTGCGGTCGGGGCGGATGACGCTGTCCTTGTAGGGCGAAGGATCACTGAAAAGGCCGCCGCGCAGGCGCAAGTTGGTGGCAGGTACGCTGATTTCAGCCCCGGCGCGCAGCCGGGTCACAGCCTGCATCTCCTTCTTGATGGCGCGATTGGCGGCTGTCCGTTCCATGCCGGAGATGGGGGGATCATCCTCGAACTTGGCCTGGGTCCAGTCCCGGAATTCAGCATCACCGGAGAGAAGCAGGAGGTCAAGGAGCTTGGCGGAAAAGCCGACGGAGGCGGCATAGGGCTCGGTGTACTGGTATTTGTAGGTGCCTTCATCCTCATCGTACCAGGCATCGTGCTCGGCGTCATAGAATTCGGTTTCACTCCAGCCCCAGTTTTCGGTGATGGTATAGGTGGTCGGCAGGGTTACGCTTGCGCCCAGGCGCCAGAGGCTTCCGGAGCGATAGAGCAGACCCAGTTTGAGATTGGTGCCGTCGATATCGGAGCCGAGCGTCTGATGCTGCTTGTAATAGCTCCAGTCCGCATCGTCGGTCGGATCGGCCTCATCCCCGGGAGAAAAATAGAGATCGAATTTATCCTCATTCATGAATTCCGAGGAGTGGTCGATATGTCCGTTGATGAAATTGATGCCGGCGCCCATGAAGAGATTGGGGCTGACCTCGATGGAACCCGAAAGGGTGAACTGGTTGCGGCTGCCCTCATCGAGGATGGAATTGGTCTGATAGAGAGAGTCGATGGTCAGGGCGCCCACATCCACCATGGCATCGTAATCGCGCCCCTTGTCGTAGCCGACGCCGAAGACCAGGCTGCCGCGCGCAGTCGGCACGGGAAAGACCAGGCCGATGGAGTTCAGACGCGTGAAGCTGTCGGCCGTCTCCGCTCCGGTGCCGAGAAAGAGGGCATCCGACTTGATGCTGTTCTGCGAAAAGCCGATGTTGAATTCCCGGCGCTTCATCTGTCCAATACCAGCGGGGTTCCAGTACATGGCGGTATAGTCATCCGAGATCGCGGTGTAGGCGCCGCCCAGCCCGAGGGCGCGTGCGCCGACGCCCAGATCATTCCCCATATGAAAAAAATCTTCGGTGAGCACATTGCTCTGTGCGTATGCGCCGGAGGCCAGGCCGATACCCATCACCAGCGTCGCCATGATCAGCGTCTTGTTCAAAATCCTCATTTCAAGATCTCCCAAAAGTATCGAATGCAGTCGTAAAAAAGCCATATCTCCGTCACGTCGGAAAGGAGCGACTGGACTTACCAGGCTCAGCGCCGGTGCGAACCACCGCTGGAGGAACTGCCGCGCGAGGAGCTGCTCCCGGAGGAGCTGCTGCGCGAAGAGCTGCCGCCCGAGGAGCTGCTGCCTGAACTGCGCGCCGGAGTTGAAGAGTAGCTGCTGCCGCTGCTGCGCGAATAGCCGCTGGAACGCGAGCTGGAACGGCCCTCGGAACTGCGCGCGGACGGGGTGCTGCTGCTCCTGCGCTGCGAGGAGTAGCTGCGGCCGGACTCGGCGCGGGAGGCGCTTTCCGTGGAACGGCGGTAGTCAGAACGCATCCGCTGGCTGCTCGAGCGATTGGAGGCCTCGCTGCGCTTCCCGGAGCTGGACTTTTTCTCCGAACTTTTGCGTTCGATCTGCGGGGTCTGCTGTGGCCGGCTTGGCGTGCGGTTCAGTCCGGGCTGGCTGCGCTTTTCTCCGCTCGAATTCCCTGAATTGGTGGAGCGGCGCACTTCGGAGCCGCTCTTCTCGCGTCGGGTGGAGCCGGAGGTTCCACTCGATTCGCTTCCGGTTGATTTGCGGCGGATTTCACCAGATGGTGTGGTCCTCTTGTCGCCCGTGGAGGGGCGCGTCACCGTGCCGCTTTCGCCGCTGCGGCGCGTCGGTGCGCGGCGGGTATCGGGGGTTCCTGCCGGAGTAGTGCCATCAGTCGTGCGTGTGCGGCTGGCTGCGTCGCCCGGCCTGCGCTCATAGCCGCCGGAACGCCTCGTTTCGGCCGGTGCGCCGGCCTGATCGGAGGAACCGACCGTGCGCGGCCGTTTGCTGACGGCATAGTTGCCGACGCCGAAGGAACGGCGCTCCCAGTCACGATATTGGCCTTCATGCCCCCAGCCGCCGCCTCCCCAACCCCAGCCGTTATGGTGGTGGTAATAGTAGGGGCTGCCCCAATAGCCGGCATAGCCGTACCAGGGATCATAAAAACCCCAACCGCCGTAATAACTGAAGGAGGGCCAGTACCAGGGATCGCCCCAGTAATCGTTGTAGCCGTACCACGGATCCCAGCGGTGATGCCAGCGCCACCAGGAGTTGGTCCGGTAATGCCAGTAGGGTGAATACCACCAGGCATCGATATAGACCGTAGGCACCCAATCCTGGACGTAGATATCGGGGTAGGCCGACCGGTCCACGATGATGGTGTCCGGCGTCTCCAGGCCGTAGCCGTCATCGTCGTCATAGGTGTATTCCGATTCGACCGGCTCCTCTACCTCTTCGTCGTAGGGCTCATCGTAATAGACCCGTTCCGGGGCCTTGGCCAGCTGGGTGTAGCAGCCGGTGAAAGCGAACGCCAGAACGACGGTCATGAGTGTGAGGAGTACAGGCTTGTATTTAACAGTTTTCATGGGGCCTCCTAAAACAAGGCGCGGATAAATCTCTATCTTCTTCTCAATGTAGCACTTGCAGTAGCCAAATGCAAAGTATTTTCTTCACAATTGGCCCTTGTGCTCATTGCATAATATCTAACGGTGATTAAAATGAAATGTTCCGTTTTCGTGCACAAAATCGCCGCAGGGGGACAGTTGAGGCTATGCTGTGGTGCCGGGAGGGATTAAACGACCGGGCCCTGAAGATAAACAGGGAGCTGCGGCTTTACTTTGCAGAGGGCAAAATCATCGTCAAGCTGTCTCACCATTATCGATAGCTGATACTGCCTGACCCGGCGGTGGAGAAGCTATATCTCCTCCACCCCATCCCTGGTCATCCAGCCGACCTTGCCGTCCAGCAAAATCACCTTGACGTAGGCCCCGGAGGGCTCGGCGATCCGCACCCTGGTCCCTTCGTGGAGATCGAAGGCCTGAGTGGCATCGCTGGCCGGGGCGCTCAGTACGCTGACCTTGTGGGGCATGATGATGCCAAAGCGGACGTTCTTCGCCTCCCGCGCAGTGGCCCAATAGAGGGTCCCGGCCACGAGGAAAAGAACCAGCAGTGGGATAAATAGATAGCCAGCAACCGCGCGCACGCCGCTATGTGAAACCAGCAGCCGGACGATGACGGCGGCGATGAGCAGATTGAAGAGAATCAGCGCCAGCACCCCCCACTGTCCGACGCTCAGCGCCTGCTTGACAGCGGTCCAGATCCGCGCGGTGAAAAGGGCGGGCGGGGCCGCGATCTTGTCCACCACCCGCAGCTGCGCCAGTTCGAGATTGGTGGCGATGTCCGGATCTGCGGGCTTGAGCGCCCGGGCCCGCTCGTAGTTGAGAATGGACTTGCCCAGCTCCTGCATGCGAAAATAGGCGTTGCCGAGATTATAGTAGAGCTCGGCGCTCTCATAGCCGGTGGCAAGGGCCGATTCATAGGCCTTGATCGCCTCCTCATAGGCGTTGTTCTGCATGGCTGTATTGCCCTGCTGGTAGTACTGCATGGCGCTCTGACTGGCAAAGGCCACAGCAGCCAGCAGAATCAGGGAAATGATTAATCGCATTCGCATAGGCTAGACCGCTTTTTCAAGATTGATGATCGCCTCCTTGGCCTCCTTGTAGATCCCCTGCATCTGGTTCAGGGTGACCTCCGAGGGGGCGAAGCGCTGATAATCGCACACCTTTAACAGCTGTAAATACTCTCCGATCGTCCCCTCGGCCACACCCCTCTCCCTGAGGCGCGACTCCAGCTCGCTGCTGAGGATGCCCGCCTCGGACAGGTTGAGCTTGTCCGCGGCGAAGCCGAGCAGCGCCCGGGAGATCTCGGCAAAGTATTCTTTCTGCTTCTCCACCTGCAGCAGCCCGGAGGCCGCGCTCAGCCGCTTCATCGCCATGCGGTTAGCGCGGCGGCTGCGGGCGTACGCAATGTTGCCGCTGAGCTTGTCGAGGTGGCGGCGATAGCCCAGGGCCGCACCCAGGGCCAGCAGGGGCAGGATCCAGAGCAGGGTGAACCAGCCGCTGCGGTGGAAGGCGCCGCCCTTGCGCCGCCATTCTGGAGCGTTGAGCTTGATGAAACGGATATCCTGGTTGATGAGCGCGACCTCCTCCTTGCTCAGACCGGAGGGCAGCACCGTGACTTCGCCGCTCCCCTTGGCCACCGGGATGACGATCTCGGGGGTCGTAGCCGTGGCGTAGCGTCTGGCGGCGAGGTCGAAATAGCTGAAGACGATCGGCCGGATGCGCTGCTCGCCCGGAAAGCGGGGCACGAGCACATACTCAAAGCTCTTCGAGCCGCTGATGCGGTCGCCGCTGCGCTGGATGTTCTCGGTCACCTTGGGTTCGTACTGCTCGAAATCCCGCGGCAGGAGCACATTGGGGCGGGGGATGGTCTTGATGTTGCCCTCGCCGGAGACGACCACCTTGAAGGTAACGGCCTCATTGGTGGTCACCTCTTTCTTGTCGATCGAGGCCTGGATGCTGAATTTGCCGGCGAGTCCGCTGAAATTGGCGGGCTTGCCGGCTTCGGGGAAGGGGAGCACCTCGATGGAGACCGGGCGCGACTGCACCGTCCTGCGCACGGTGCGGCCGAAAAAGGGATCATCGAAAAAGCTGTCAAAAATGTCGTTGCTGCGCCGCCGCGCCTGCACCCGGACATCACAGTCCACCCCGAGGCTGCCGATCTCCACCCTGCCCGGGGAGGTCGGAAACATCGCCATTTTCTTGAGGTCGGCCACTACATATTTGCGGCCGTTGATCACCTCGTTGCGGGTCTGCGGCTGCTGGGGCAGGGGGATCTCCTCGCTCCAGAAGCCGGCGGTCTCGGGGAGCTTGCTCAGGGCATAGCCGGAAACATTGACCCGCGTATAGATCCGGAAGGTGACGATCACCGGCTCGTTCTGGTAAACCTGGCGCTTGTTGACCAGGGCGCGGATGAAGAGATCCTCATCCGAGGCCTCGCTTGCCGGCAGGGGTTGGGCCTGAGTCTGACCGGTGACGCCCTGGCCGCTCCCACTGCTGCCGCTTCCCCCCGTCGCCGCACCCTGGCTGACACTCAGGGGGATGGGTTTGCTGCTGATGGACTGCCCCTTGTAGGTGACGCTGACCGGGGGAATGGAAAAGCTCCCCTCCTTGATGGTCTGATAAAAATAAGTGAAGCTCTTCTGCACCGACATCTTGCCGTTGATAATCTGGATGTTTTGCGAGGTGCCGCCGGACCCGATCATGGCCAGGAATTCGCTGACATCGGGCAGATCGATGCGGCCGACGCTGTTGGCCCCCTCGCCGGTGAGCTCAACGGTCAGGACGAGCTGCTGGTTGAGCGCCAGGCTGGTGCGGTCCACCGACGAGCTGATCGAGAGGGGCTGGGCGGCAGCGGCAGCAGCCCAGAGGATCAAGGTCAGAATATATTTTCTTGCCATCATATGCGTCTTCTCTCTTTGCAAAAGCTCCCTCCGGCGATCACCAGTCTTTCACCACCGTGATCCGGCCGGGGGCCTTCATCTTGCGGCTATCCTTCTGATTCCGCTCATCCTGCTTCAAGGCATCCAGGATCCGGGCGGCGTCTTCCTTGGAAATCTCATCCGGCCGGGGCTGCGCCTTCTGTTCCTGCTGCTCCTGCTGTTGCTGCTCTTCCTGCTGCTGCTGTTCCTGCTGCTGTTCCTGCTTGTCCTGCTGCTCCTTATCTTGCTGCTGCTGCTGTTGCTGTTGTTGCTGCTGCTGTTGCTGCTGCTGGGGATTCTGCTGCTGCTTTTGGGCCTCATCCTTCAGCTTCTTGCGCGCGAATTCGAGGTTGTATTTGGCGTCCTCATCAGTCGGATCGAGCTTGAGCGACTGGGTATAGGCCTGTATGGCCTCGGGCAGCTTGTTGAGGCGGAAGAGGGCGTTGCCCATGTTGTAATAGCTCTTGGCCTGGATGAGGCGGTCGTCGCTCCTGAGCGCGGCCTGGGTCTCCTTGAGCGCCTCCTCGTACTTGTTCTTCTTGTATTCGGCGGCGCCGATATTGAAGGGGGCTTCCGCTCTCTCCGGAGCCTGGGTTTGGGCATCGCGGTATTTGATCAAGGCGTCGTCATAGCGCTCTTCAGTATAGAGCTTGTTGCCCTGGACGATCTTGCCGCGGCCGGGTTGGGCCTGAGCCCCTCCCGCTGCGAGCAGGGCGCCGGCGAGAAGAAACAATCCGATCGGTTTCATAGGAATCACCACTTGAAAAGACGTTTCAGCCAGAAATCGCGCCGCTGCCGCCGCTCCGGGACAAAGATCTCTGCGGCGAGCAGGGCGATGGCGATGATGAGCAGATATTGAAAACGGTCCTCGAACTGGGAAAAGCGCATCGAGCCCAGCTCCTTCTTCTCCAGCTTGTCGACATCGTCATAAATTTTACGCAGCTCCTCCTCGCCGCTAGTGGCGCGGAAATACTTGCCATTGGTCTGGAGGGCGATCTTTTCGAGGGTCACCTCGTCCAGTTTGGTGATCACCACCTGGCCTTCGCGGTCCTTCTTGAATCCCGCCGAGACCCCATAGTCGGTCATCACCGGGATGGGATCTCCCTTGGGAGAGCCGATGCCGACGGTGTAGATGATCACCCCCTGACGCTCCGCCTCCTCGGCCTGTTTCATCACATCGCCCTCATGGTCCTCCCCGTCGGTGATGATGACCAGCACCTTGTGCTTGCGCTCCTGCTGGTCAAAGGCCTCGAGCGCCCTGGAGATGGCCTGGCCGAGATTGGTGCCCGGCGTCGGGATGAGGCCGGGATCGAGGATATCGAGAAACAGCTTGGCCGCGCCGTAGTCGAGGGTGAGGGGGCACTGGACAAAGGCAGTGCCGGAAAAGGCGATGAGGCCGACGCGGTCGCCCTGGAGGCGATTAAGCAGGCTCTCCACCTCATGCTTGGCCTTCTCGAGGCGGCTGGGCTGAACATCCTCGGCCATCATCGAGGTCGAGACATCGATGGCGATCATGATGTCGATCCCCTCGCGCTTGACCTCCTCGATGCGGGTGCCGATCTGGGGCCGCGCCAGGGCGAGCAGGGCGAAGAGCAGAGCGAGGAGGATCAGCGCCGCCTTGAGGATCTGACGGGTCGGACTGGCGTTGGCCGCCAGCTTTTTCATCAGCTCGCTGCTGCCGAAGCGCTGCAGGGCCCGGGACTTGGCGCGGAAGGCAAAGTAGTAGAAGATCAGCGCCAGCGGAATCAGCCAGAGGAGATGGAGAAGATATGAGTTAGCAAATCGCAGCATAGCGCATTCCCGGAATTAGGGTATTTTGCGGAATATCGTGTTGCCCAGGATCACCTCGAGGGCGAGGAGGATCAGGGCGGCGATCAGATAGCGGGAGAAGAGTTCGCGATAGCGGGTGTACTGTTTCACCTCGATCTTGGTCTTTTCCATCGCGCTGATCTCTTTGTAAATCCGCTCAAGGCTGGTCTTGTCGGTGGCGCGGAAATACTGGCCGCTGGTGATCTCCGCCACGCGGCGGAGCAGATCCTCATCTATATTGACCGGCATGCGCACATAGCGCCGTCCGAAGATGGGGTCATCGACCGGGTAGAGGGCCTCCCCCTTGCTGCCGGCGCCGATGGTGTAGACCCGGATGTTGAAGCTTTTGGCGATGCGCGCCGCGGTGATGGGATCGAGCTCGCCGCGGTTGTTCTGGCCGTCGGTGAGCAGGATAACCACTTTGCTCCGGGCCTTGCTGTCGCGCAGGCGGTTGATGCTGGTGCCCAGCCCCATGCCGATGGCGGTGCCGTCCTCGATCTGGCCGATATGAATCTCCTCGAGGAACTTGAGGAGAATGCCGTAATCGAGGGTGAGCGGGCACTGGGTGAAGCTCTGGCCGGCAAAGACCACCATGCCGATGCGGTCATTGCTCCGTCCCTTGATGAAATCGGCGGCGACCAGCTTGGCCGCTTCCAGGCGGTTCTTGGGTTGAAAATCCTCCGCCAGCATCGAGCTGGAGATGTCCATTGAGAGGACGATATCGATGCCTTCGGTGATCATCTCCTCCTCGCGGCTGCCGGCCTGGGGCCGGGCGAAAGCGATGATCATCAGGGCGAGGGCGGCCAGGCGCAGCAGAAAGAGGAGATGACGGTAGCGCCGCCGGCTGGAGGTGCCGACCTCCTTGATGAGGGCGATGTCCGAATAGCGCACGGTCGAGCGGCTGCGCAGGCTGCGGCGCAAGTACCAGAAGAGCATCAGCGGCAGGATGAGCAGCAGGAAGAGAAATTCAGGATTGGCAAAGCGGAACATATCAGTTGCCCTCCCCGTTTTCAGTCTTTGCTCCAGCCGTGGTCACGCCCTGCGCTCCGACTTTTGCAATGGCGGCCGAAACCGCCGGGGCGCCGGCCGGGTTCTCCTCCGCAGCGCCGGTATCTGCTTCGGCTTCACCGGGTTGGGTCGGTTCCGGCGCAGCCCACATCAGCCTGGTGCCCTGGACGAAATCGAAGGCGGTTGAGATGAGGCGTTCGGTCTCGGCGGCCTCCGGCACATATTTGGCAAACTTGGCCATGTCACAGATCGACAGCAGCTCCTTCAGGCCGGGCAGCCACTTCTCCTCGAGGCCGTACTTGTCAAGGGCGCCGAGCAGCTGCCGGCTGGTCATTTCGGGGGCATCGATGCCGTAGCGCCCCTGGATATAGCGGCGGATAATATCGGCCAGCTCGCTGTGCCAGGCCTTGTGCTTGCCGGTGGCGAGCCAGTCGCTGGCGACCAGGGCCTTGAGCTCTTCGAGGGCGATCTCGTGGGCCGGTCTGGGCGGAGCCTGGCGTTCGGGCAGGATACTTTTACCCTGGCGCCGGCGGCGTACGTACCACCAGGCGGCCACAGCGGCGGCGATGAGCAGCACTCCGCCCCCCACCTTGAGCAGGATCGACCGCCAGTCGCGCGGCGGCACCAGGGGCGGCTTGATGTCACGGATATCCCCGGCCTCGCTCGGATTGAGGCTCTGCACCAGAATCCTGATCGGCTCGCTGCTGAGGGTGTGCCGCGCGGTGTCGCCCTTGAGGGTGTAGGTGACTTGCAGGGCCGGGATTTCGAATTCGCCGGTATCGAAAGTGGAGATGAGATAGTCGGCGCCGAGGATGGACTTGCCCTCCTCCTTCTTCGGCGGCAGGAGCTGGTAATCGCGCAGCTCGAACATGCCGAGGTTGCTGCCCGGCGTAGGCATCTCCACGGTGACATCAGGGGCGTGGCTGACGCGGAGACTGTAGCGCACCACATCGCCGATGAGGATCTTGGCGCGGTCCACCTGCGAGTTGATGGTCACCTGCTCCTGGGCCTGAGCCAGTACCGTAGTCAAAAGGCAGAGAATAATCAGTAAACGTCGTCTTGGCATATCGAGTGAACTCAGTTTATTAATAACAGTTCTCACAGAGGCACAGGGACACAGAGAGCGTGCTTTCGCTGTGCCTCCGTGCCACTGTGTGGAACAATATTTTATTTCACCTGGTCATCGAAGAACTGCACGCCTTCACTCTGGATCATACCGCCGATGAGTTCCTGAAAGGCCCGCTGATATTTATCGCGGTAGAGGTCCTGGGCCACCTGCTGCTGAACCTCGCTGAGGGGCTTTTCGCGCACGACCTTGCCCTTGTCATTTTTTTCGGCATAATCCTCCCGATGGGCACGGTAATAGAGGTCGATATCGCCCTCACTGACGTTGATCCTGTCCGCGACCTTGTCCTGGAGGAGGCGGCGTACCATCAGGGCCTTCCTGGCCTGGAAGGCGCCGTCGACCACCTGCTGATCGTTTTCGAGTCCCGCCCGCCTGGCGGTATCGTAAAGCAGCTCGGTGGCGACGTATTCGCGTAAATACTGCAGTTTGGTCTCCCGATTGCGGAATTGTTCCCGCACGGTCGGGGGGAGCTGGTCGATCTCGAAATCGAGGTCGCTCAGAGTGATCTCCCGGCTGCCGATGCGCGCCACCACCGCCCCCGGGCGCGATTTCTGCACCCGCGAGGGATCGAGCTGCACGGTCTCGTCGAGGGCCTGACGGGCATCGGCGCTGCGGTCGAGCCGTTCCAGGCAGGCGACGATCTTTTTGTTGACCTCGGGAACGATCGGGCTTTCGGGATGGAAATGCTTGACCTTGAGATACCAGGCCAGGGCGTCGGCGTAATTGTGCAGGCGCTCGAAATAGAGGTTGCCGATGGCGTACTGCAAATTGGCCGCCTCGTTCGCATCGAGGTCATAGTCGCGCAGGCAGCTTTCGTACTCCCTGATGGCCTGGGAAAAGAGCGAACGGTTGACCAGGTCCGCGGCGAATTCGCGCACCTTTTCAGCCTCACCGGCGGGGCGCTTGCCCGAGCCGCAGCCGCCAGCCAGAACAATTGTGCATAAAACGACAACATGGAGAAGCAGTCTCTTGCGCATGCAGCACCTCATCCTCTTAACGGTAGCGCTTGGCCCGCATCTTGAAGAAGCGGATCAGCGGCTCGACATATGAAGCCCGGGTGTTGATCTCCACCTGGTCCACATTCATGCTGCGGAAGAGCTTCTGCCGGCCGCCTCTGCCCTGCTGGGCGCGCTTGCTGAAGGCCCGCCGCGTCCCCTCGTCAGCGGTGTCCAGCAGCCAGGTTTCACCGGTTTCGGCATCCTCCAGCTCGATAAACCCGACATCCGGCAGTTCCAACTCGCGCGGATCGGTCAGGGAGATGGCGACGATATCGTGGCGCTTGTTGGCGATCTGCAAAGCCTTTTCATATCCGGAGGAGAGAAAATCGGAGATGAGAAAGACCACACTGCGCCTGCGGCTCACCTTGCTGAGGTACTCCAGCGCCTGGCCGATGTCGGTCCGGCTCCCCTGCGGCTGATGAAAAAGCACCTCTCGGATGACCCGCAGTACATGGGACTTGCCCTTCTTGGGGGCGACGAATTTCTCGATGCCCTCGGAAAAGATGATCAGGCCGACCTTGTCGTTGTTCTTTATCGCCGAAAAGGCGAGCAGGGCACAGATCTCGGCGGCGATCTCGCTTTTCATCTGCGACACGGTGCCGAACGCCGAGGAGGAGCTGACATCGACCACCAGCATGACGGTCAGCTCGCGCTCCTCTTCAAAGATCTTGACGAAGGGATGGCCCATGCGCGCCGTGACGTTCCAGTCGATGGTGCGAATGTCGTCCCCGGGCAGGTATTCGCGCACCTCGGAGAACTCCATGCCCCTGCCCTTGAATACCGAGTGGTATTCGCCGGAAAAGACATCGTTGACCAACCCGCGGGTCTGGATCTCGATGCGCTTGACTTTTTTGAGTATCTCTTTTGGGATCATGGTCTCTGTCACCCGTTGCCTGTGCCGGTCCTGACGGCCGCCGATCAGGGCACTTCCACTTTGTTGATGATCTTGCGGACCACATCTTCCGCGCTGATCTCCTCGGCTTCGGCCTCGTAGGTGATGATGACACGGTGGCGAAGCACATCCATGGCGATGGAGCGGATATCCTCGGGCGTCACATAGCCGCGGCGGCTGAGGAAGGCATGGGCCTTGGAGGCCATGCTGAGATAGATCGAGGCGCGCGGGGAGGCGCCATAGGCGATGAGATCGGCCAGCTCATCCAGGCCGTACTCCTTCGGCTTGCGCGTGGCAAAGACGATGTCGACGATATAGTTTTCGATCTTGGGATCGATATAGACTTCGTGCACAGCGCGGCGGGCGTTGATGATCTCCTGCGGCGAGACCACCGCGCTGGCCTGAGGCAGATCGACACGGGTCATGCGGCGCATGATCTCCA
This sequence comes from bacterium, assembly GCA_029554865.1. Taxonomy (GTDB): domain Bacteria; phylum Zhuqueibacterota; class Zhuqueibacteria; order Residuimicrobiales; family Residuimicrobiaceae; genus JAKPUX01. Next base: position 40,442 of record JAKPUX010000068.1, read on the forward strand.
GCTCCTCGTTGCGGTCGGGGTAACCGACCGATAGCTTGAGCATGAAACGGTCCACCTGGGCCTCGGGCAGAGGATAGGTGCCCTCCTGCTCGATCGGGTTCTGGGTGGCCAGAACGAGGAAGGGAGCGGGCAAGGGGAAGGTGGTGTCGCCGATGGTCACCTGACGCTCCTGCATCGCCTCGAGCAGGGCCGACTGCACCTTGGCCGGTGAACGGTTGATTTCGTCGGCGAGGACGAGATTGGAAAAGATCGGGCCTTTTTTGGTGGAGAAAGAGCCGTTCTTCTGGTCATAGATCATCGTGCCGACGATGTCGGCGGGGAGCAGGTCCGGCGTGAACTGGATGCGCTGGAATTGGGTCTTGATCGCCGCGGAGAGGGCTTTGACGGTCATGGTCTTGGCCAGACCCGGCACGCCCTCCAGCAGGATGTGGCCATCCGCGAGCAGACCGATGAGCAGGCGCTCGATCATATAGTTCTGGCCGACGATCACCTTGCCCACTTCGGCGGTGATCTTTTCGACAAAGGCGCTTTCGCGCTCGATTTTAGCCTGGATGGCCTGAATATCGATGTTCATTACTCCTCCATTGATTGGTTCATCGCGCAGAGGCGAATGAGCAAAAGAATACAGCAAATTTCAAATTTGACTAGTCATCTCTCTTTGCGCTCTCCGCGCCTCCGCGCGGGGCTGTATCTGTACCGAGCATCCCCTCCAGAATCGTGTAGGCGCGCTCGAGTTCGCTGCGCATCTGCGCGGCGCCGGAAAACTTGGCGATATCCGCGCTCTCCAGGACGGCGAGAGTATCGGCGATCACACGCTCATCGGCACCGGCCTCGGCCATTAACCCGCGCACTTCGGAGGTGGTCGCGCTGATCAGCGGCAGGCTGTATTTTGCGGCCAGATAACGGCGCAGCACCCCAGCAAGACGGCCGAAGGCGGCATTGACATCGAGATCGGGCTGGCGAAGATCGATCTCTTCCCTCAGCCGTTCACCGTATTTCTGTTCAAGGCTCACTTCACTGGCCGCCTGACTGCGGGCGAGACGCTCAGCCTCGGCGCGCCTGGCACGGATCCGCCGCACCAGATAGATGGCGATCAGCGAGGAGAGCAGTATGGAGAGCAGAATAACCAGCCAGAGATAAGAACCCGGCTCGGGCAGAGGATCGACCACCTTGAGCTCCAGCCGGCTGCTGGCGAGACGGTACTCCTTGCCGGTCTCGCGGTCGGCGTAGCGGATGATGATGCCGTCGACATAGGCCATGCCGAGACCGTCGGGCTTGACGGTGTACTGATACTCCTGCCGGGCGACTTGCAGGCCGCCGACGACCTGAACCTGGTTGGCACTGGCAGTTTCGATAATGTTGAGGTTCTCGACCAGAGGATTGTCAAAGCGGGTGATTTCATAGCGGTCGAGATCACCTGCCCACTCCAGGCGGATGGTGACAACCGCCGTGCGGTTCAGGGGCACCTCATTGGGTTGGGCCGAAGCGGAGACCCGAATGCCCTCATCCTCCCCCTGCGCCTGCAGGGAGCTGATCCCGAGCGAAGAAAAGAAAATGGCTATGGCCGCGGCGATACGGATTATGCGCATTCAACTCCTCCAGGCAACAAAAAACCGATAAAAGGGCTGAAGAGGTGGTGTGGCCATTCGATCGGCGAATTTCTCTGTGCCGCAGGGCGCGGCACAGAGAGAAATATCAGGTTGCGTTATTTTTGTTCAGCAGCATCCGGGGCGGGATTGCCAAGCTGAAGCTCGAGCTCGCTGATGTCCTTGCCCAAATGGTCCAGTTCCCATTTCACCGAAGAGGCCAATTCATGTGCGGGCCATTTCTTCAAAAACTCCTGATAATATTTTTTGGCATTATCAAAATCCTTGATGTCATTGGCATAACGATAACCGATCATGAAACTGGATTGGATGACATAATTGCTCTTGGGGTATTTGCTGATCAACTGCCTGTAGGCATCAACGGACTTTTGATAGTCCTTGAGGTTGTTCGCATAGAGCACGCCGAGCCGGTAGAGGGTTTCATCAGCGCGTTTTGACTTGGGGTAGGCCTTGACCAGACGGGCATACATATCGGCTGCCTCTTTCCACTGTTCGCGGCTCTCAAAATCCGAGGCATTGGCGCGCAGCTGGTCTTCCGTCAGTTTTTCGCCGCAGCCGGTCATCAAAACAGCGACAAGTAAAACGGTCAACAATCCAAACCACTGTTTCATCGCATCTCCTCCGCTGGAATTCATTCGTGAATGTGTGGTAAACGTGCCTCGTAAATATAAGTTCCACAATTTTCCAACTTAAACACTTTTGCGCTTAAAATCAAGTTTTTTATCCTTTACGATCACCTGCACCATGCTTCCTGCCGGAAAATCGCCCTCGAGCAGGCGGATGGCCAGGGCATCAGTCATCTCGCGCTGGATCAGCCGTTTCAGGGGCCGTGCGCCGAACGCCGGATCATAGCCGTGCTCCGCCAGATACTCCTCCACTTCCGGCGTCACCTCCAGAGAGAGATCCTGACGCTCCAGCAGCCGCTGCAGGTGCTTCAGCTGCAGCCGGGCGATCAGCTTGATCTCCTCGCGCCGCAGGGCATGGAAGACGATGATGTCGTCAATGCGGTTCAGAAATTCCGGGCGCAGCGTGCTCTTGAGCAGACCCAGCACCTCCTCGCGGATCTCCTCGTGGATCTTTTTGCGGTTCTTCTCATTGATCTCCTGCGAGCGCTCCATGATCTGCTGCGCTCCGAGATTGGAGGTCATGATGACGATGGTATTCTTGAAATTGACCGTCCGGCCCTGGTTGTCGGTGAGACGCCCCTCATCCAGCACCTGGAGCAGGACGTTAAAGACCTCGGGATGGGCCTTTTCGATCTCGTCGAGGAGCACCACCGCATACGGCCGCCGCCGCACCGCCTCGGTGAGCTGCCCCCCTTCGTCATAACCGACATAGCCCGGAGGCGCACCGATCAGCCGCGAAACCGCGTGGCGTTCCATATACTCGGACATGTCGACGCGCACCATGGCGCGCTCATCGTCGAAGAGAAACTCGGCCAGCGCCCGCGCCAGCTCGGTCTTGCCGACGCCGGTCGAGCCGAGAAAGATGAAGGAGCCGATGGGCCGGTTCTCGTCCTGCAGTCCCGCCCGGCTGCGGCGGATGGCATCGGAGACCGCCTCCACCGCTTCATCCTGGCCGATGACCCGCTCATGCAGGCGCTCCTCCATGCGCAGCAGCTTTTGCTTTTCACTCTCGAGCATGCGCACGACCGGGATGCCGGTCCATTTGGAGACCACCTCGGCGATGTCCTCCTCATCGACCTCCTCCTTGAGCATCCTGAGGTCCTTCTGGAGGTCTATCAGCCTGGCATTGGCCGCCTCGAGCTGTTTCTGCAGTTCGATCAGGCGGCCATATTTCAGCTCGGCCGCTTTTTCGAGCAGGCCGTCGCGTTCGGCGGCGGCGGCATCGGTTCCGGCCTGTTCGATCTGCCCCTTGATGGTGCGGATCTCGGCGATCTGGCTCTTTTCCATCTCCCAGTGCGCACGCAGGGTTGTGCGCTCGGTGGAGAGTTCGGCCAGCTCCCTGTCGACCTCCTCAAGCCGCTTGTGCGAAGCGGGGTCCTCCTCCTTTTTCAGGGCCTGGCGCTCGATCTCCAGCTGCTTGCTGCGGCGCTCGACCTCGTCGAGCTCGGCCGGCATGCTGTCGATTTCGATGCGCAGCTTGGAGGCGGCTTCATCCATCAGGTCGATCGCCTTGTCCGGCAGGAAACGGTCGCTGATATAGCGGTCAGAGAGAGTGGCCGCCGCCACCAGGGCGTTGTCCTGTATGCGGACGCCGTGATGCACCTCGTATTTCTCCTTGAGGCCGCGCAGGATGGAGATGGTCTCCTCCGTCGAGGGCGGATTGACCAGAATGGGCTGGAAGCGCCGCTCCAGAGCGGCGTCCTTTTCGATGTGCTGGCGGTACTCATCGAGCGTGGTGGCGCCGACGCAGCGCAGCTCGCCACGGGCGAGGGCCGGCTTGAGCATATTGGAGGCATCCATGGCACCCTCGGCGGCGCCTGCGCCGACCAGGGTGTGAAGTTCGTCGATGAAGAGGATGTACTCTCCCTCGGACTCGCTGATCTCCTTGAGAACGGCCTTGAAGCGCTCCTCGAATTCACCGCGGTATTTGGCTCCGGCGATGAGAGCGCCGAGATCCAGGGCTACCAGCCGCTTGCTCTTGAGGTTTTCCGGAACATCGCCTTCGACGATGCGCCGGGCGATGCCCTCGGCGATGGCGGTCTTGCCCACGCCCGGCTCGCCGATCAGGACCGGGTTGTTTTTGGTGCGCCGGCTCAGCACCTGCAGCACCCGGCGCATCTCTTCATCACGGCCGATGACCGGATCGAGTTTGCCCTGACGGGCGAGCTCGTTGAGATCGCGCGCATAGCGCTTGATAGCCTGGTACTTCTCCTCCGGGGTCTGGTCGGTCACGCGCCGGGAGCCGCGCACCTGCCTGAGCACCTCGAGCAGGCTGTCGCGCGAGACGCCGCTGTCACGCAGCAGCCCGCCCGCCTCACCCTTGTCCGCAGCGAGAGCGAGCAGGAGATGTTCGACGCTGATGAACTCATCGCGAAGCTGGCCCGCCTCCCGGCTTGCGGCCTCGAGGAGATCGCCGGTGGTGCGGCTGTAGTAGAGCTGTCCGGCGCCGCTGACCTTGGGAAGTCTGGCCAGAGACTCCTCCGCCCGTCCTGCAAGCAGATCCGCATCGGCGCCTATCTTCCTGAGCAGGGTGCGGCCAAGTCCCTCCGGCTCGTCGAGGAGCGCGAGCAGGAGGTGAACCGGCTCGATCTGCTGGTGACCGTTATCGCCGGCCAGCTTCTGGCTGCGCCCCAGGGCCTCCTGGGCCTTGATCGTCAATTTATCCATCGATATCATTTTATTACCCCATGTTTTAGAAACCTCTATCGCGCAGAGGCGCAGAGATTCAGGAGATATTGAAATCTTGTCCAGCACCGAGGCAGCGCCTGATCCCGCATCTGCAGTCTGGCGAGCGGACCTCTGTAAAAGAGGTTGTCACTGGCGCTCAGGTTCTTCGTAATAAAAAGGGCGGAAAGAATCCGCCCCTGTTGTATGCATCGATCCTCCCCCCGGCCGCGGCCGGCGGGAGGATCGCCGGTTTTACCCTTATGCTGTACGGGCGGATTACTTTTTGTCGTCAACCACCTCATAGTCCGCATCTTCGGCCTCAGGCGGCTTTTCGCCCTGAGGTTCAGCCGGGCCCTGCTGCTCGGCGCCGCCGGCGCTCTGCTGCTGGGCGTTGGCCGCTTCGTACATCTTGGAGGCGGCCTGGTGCCAGATCTGGTTGAGGGCCTCGAGAGCGGACTTGAGCTCGTCGATGCTCTCGCCCTTGATGGCCGTTTCCAGGCGCCCGACGCCAGCTTCGATCTGGTTTTTGGTGCCCGGATCGAGCTTGTCCTCGTTCTCCTTGATGTTCTTCCGGGTTTGATAGACCAGCTGGTCGGCCTGGTTGCGGGTATCGATCAGCTCGCGCCGCTTCTTGTCCTCGGCGGCATGCGCCTTGGCGTCGGTGACCATCTTGTCCACCTCTTCCTTGCTCAGACCGGTCGAGGCTTCGATGCGGATGGTCTGCTCCTTGTTGGTCGCCTTGTCCTTGGCGGCGACGTTGAGGATGCCATTGGCATCGATGTCGAAAGAGACCTCGATCTGCGGAATGCCGCGCGGTGCGGGCGGAAGGCCGTCCAGATGGAAACGGCCGAGGGTGCGGTTGTCAACGGCCATCTCGCGCTCGCCCTGGAGAATATGGATCTCCACCGAGGTCTGGCTGTCGGCAGCGGTCGAAAAAACCTGCGACTGGCGGGTAGGGATGGTGGTGTTCTTCTCGATGATCCGGGTCAGCACGCCGCCCAGAGTCTCGATGCCGAGGGAGAGGGGCGTGACGTCGAGGAGGAGGACATCCTTGACTTCCCCGCCGAGCACGCCGCCCTGGATGGCAGCGCCCACAGCGACCACTTCGTCAGGGTTGACGCCGCGATGCGGCTCCTTGCCGAAGAGTTCGCGCACAAGCTCCTGCACTTTGGGCATGCGGGTGGAGCCGCCGACCAGCACGACTTCATCGATCTCGGCGGTGGTCAGGCCGGCATCCTTGAGGGCGGTGCGGCAGGGCCCGAGGGTGCGCTGAAAAAGATCATCACAGAGCTGCTCGAACTTGGCCCGGGTCAGGGTCATGCTCAGATGCTTGGGGCCGCTGTCGGTCGCTGTGATGAAGGGCAGGTTGATCTCGGTCTGGGCCGTGCTCGAGAGTTCGCACTTGCCCTTTTCGGCCGCTTCCTTCAGACGCTGCAGGGCCATAGGATCCTTGGAGAGGTCGACCCCCTCCTGTTTGACGAACTCATCGACGATCCAGTCGATGATGCGCTGATCAAAGTCATCGCCGCCGAGATGGGTGTCGCCGTTGGTCGACTTGACCTCGAAAACACCGTCGCCGATCTCGAGGATCGAGATATCAAAGGTGCCGCCGCCAAGATCAAAGACGGCGATCTTTTCATTGCCCTTCTTGTCAAGACCATAGGCGAGAGAGGCCGCAGTGGGCTCGTTGATGATGCGGCGCACATTGAGGCCGGCGATCTCGCCCGCCTCCTTGGTCGCCTGGCGCTGACTGTCATTGAAATAGGCGGGCACGGTGATAACCGCATCGGTCACCTTCTCGCCGAGATAGTCTTCGGCGGTCTGGCGCATCTTCTGCAGGATCATCGCCGAGATCTCCTGGGGGGAGTATTCCTTGTCGTCGATCTTCACCTTGGCCACATCATTGCTGCCGGCGATGACCGTATAGGGGACCTCTTCCAGTTCGCGCCCAACCTCGTTGTACCGGCGGCCCATAAAACGCTTGATCGAATAGACCGTTTTGGTCGGGTTGGTGACCGCCTGACGCTTGGCCACCTGGCCGACCAGACGCTCGCCGCTCTTGGTGAAGGCAACCACCGAGGGGGTGGTGCGCATGCCTTCGCTGCTGGGAATGACGACGGGCTCTCCCGCCTCCATCACCGCAACGCAGGAGTTGGTGGTGCCCAAATCAATACCGATAATTTTACCCATGGTGTCGCACTCCTTTCGGGAGGATTATAGAATAAGCATAATGCATGAAATTTTCCGGTTCATCGCCTGACCCTATGCAAAGCACATGCCAAAGTATCAGCCCGGAACGAGAAGACTCTATCCTTATAATAAACAGGCGCATGGACTATTGTGTCCATGCGCCGGTCTCTATTCCGGATCTCCATTTGAGAGATTCAGTCTGTCATTATGGCAGTCAAACCTGTCAATATGACTATATTGTCAGAACCACCTCTATTCGCGCGGCATACGCATCCCGACGGTATAGACGGTCTGATCGCGCATGATGCGCATATAGACCACGGCGCCCGGTTTGATTGCGCGCACCGCCGTGCGGAACTCCCGCACCGAGGTGGTCGCCGCATCGTTGACCGAGAGGACGAGATCCCCTTCGCGCAATCCCTTGCGATCGGCCACCGAATTGGGATCGACGCTGGCGATGACCACTCCCGATTCGCCTTCATAGCCGTACTGGCGCGCGAGCTGCCGGGTCAGTTCCTTGACCTCCATGCCCAGCTTGCCGGCCTGGCTGGTCTCGCCGCTCTCCTCACTGGCGACCTCTTCATCTGAAGGGCGCTCACTCAGGGTCAGGGAGATGGTCTTGAGGGCCTTGTCCCGCCAGATGGTCATGGTGATGCGGGTATTGGGGGCCTGGCTGCCAACCCAGGCGATAAGCTGATCACGCGAAGTGACCTCCATGTCGTTGAGCTTGAGGATGATGTCGTCCCGCTTCAGTCCTGCCTTCTCGGCCGGGCTCTCCTTGATCACCTCGCCCACCTGCGCCCCCTTGGGCTTGTCGAGGCCGAAATACTCCGCTTTCTCCTCATCGATCTCTTCGAGCTGGACCCCGATCCAGCCGCGGCGCACCCTGCCGTCGGAGATCAGTTGTTCCATGATCGAGCGGGCCATGTTGATCGGGATGGCGAAGCCGATGCCGACATTGGACTGGCCGACGATGGCGGTGTTGATGCCCACCAGCTCACCGCGAAGATTGACCAGCGCCCCGCCGCTGTTGCCTGGATTGATAGCCGCATCGGTCTGGATGAAATCCTGATAGCGCAGCGACCCCTCACCGAGGCCGGCGCCGAGGGAGCGGCCCTTGGCGCTGACGATGCCGGCGGTCACGGTCTTTTCTAGGACGTCGGAGAAGGGATTGCCGATGGCCATCACCCACTCGCCGACCTCCAGACGGTCCGAGTTGCCCAGATTGAGGGTGGGCAGCCCCTTCTTGTCAATTTTAATGACGGCAATATCACTCGCCGGGTCCTTGCCAATCACCTTGGCCTGATGCTCCACCTTGTCGATCATGACGGTGATCTCATCCGCATCCTTGATGACATGGTTGTTGGTGAGGATATAGCCATCGGGATTGACGATGACTCCGCTGCCAAGGCCGCGCATCACCCGCTTCTGG
>JAKPUX010000070.1 GCA_029554865.1 bacterium
CCACCTGGGCCTCAGGCAGGGGATAGGTCCCCTCCTGCTCGATCGGGTTCTGGGTGGCCAGGACCAGAAAAGGGGCCGGCAGGGGAAAAGTGGTATCGCCGATGGTCACCTGACGCTCCTGCATCGCCTCGAGCAGGGCCGACTGCACCTTGGCCGGGGAGCGGTTGATCTCGTCGGCGAGGACGAGGTTGGAGAAGATCGGACCCTTTTTGGTGGAGAAAGAGCCGCTCTTCTGGTCGTAGATCATCGTGCCGATGATGTCGGCGGGCAGCAGATCCGGCGTGAACTGGATGCGCTGGAACTGGGTCTTGATCGCTGCGGAGAGGGACTTGACGGTCATGGTCTTGGCCAGACCGGGCACACCCTCCAGCAGGATGTGGCCATCCGCCAGCAGACCGATGAGCAAACGTTCAATCATATAGCTTTGGCCGACGATCACCTTGCCAACCTCGGCGGTGATCTTTTCGACAAAGGCGCTCTCGCGTTCGATTTTAGCCTGGATGGCCTGAATGTCGATGTTCATTGCTCCTCCATTGATTGATTCATCGCGCAAAGGCGAATGAACAGAACACTATAATTTATATGTTGACTAGTCACTTTTCTTTGCGCTCTCCGCGCCTCCGCGCGGTGCTGTATCTGTGCCGAGCATCCCCTCCAGAATCGTATAGGCGCGCTCGAGCTCGCTGCGGATCTGTGCAGCCCCGGAAAACTTGGCGACATCCGCGCTCTTGAGGACGGCGAGGGCGTTCTCGATCACCCGCTCATCGGCCCCGGCCTCGGTCATGAGCCCGCGCACCTCGGAGGTGGTGGCGCTGATCAGGGGCAGGCTGTATTTTTCAGCCAGGTAACGGCGCAGCACTCCCGCAAGACGGCCGAAGGCGGCGTTGACGTCGAGATCGGGTGCGCGCAGCTCCACCTCCGCCCTGAGCCGCTCCCCATATTTTTGTTCCAGGGTCACCTGGCTGGCCAGGCGCTCGCGGGCGAGGCGCTCGGCCTCAGCCCGCCTGGCGCGGATCCGCCGCAGCAGAGACCAGGCGATCAGGGCGATAAACAAAAGAGCGGCCAAAATGACCAGCCACAGCCTGGAAACCGGCTCAGGCAGGGGATCGACCACCTTGAGCTCCAGACGGCTGCTGTTGAGGCGGTACTCCTTGCCGGTCTCCCGGTCGGCATAGCGGATGACGATGCCGTCGACGTAGGCCATGCCGAGGCCGTCGGGCCTGACGGTGTACTGGTACTCCTGCCGGGCGATCTTGAGGCCGCCGACGACCTGGACCTGATTGGAACTGGCGGTACCGATGATGCTGAGGTTCTCGACCAGGGGATTTTCGAAACGGGTGATCTCGTAGCGATCAAGATCGCCGGCCCACTCCAGGCGGATGGTCACAACCGCGGTGCGGTTCTGCGGCACCTCGGTCGGAGCGGCCGAGGCGGAGACCCGGATCCCCTCCTCCTCACCCTGCGCCTGCAGGGGAGCGATCCCCAGGGAAGAAAATAAAATGGCTGCTGCCGCGGCGATACGGAATATGCGCATTCAATTCCTCCAGGCAACAAAAAACCGATAAAAAGGCTGAAGCGGTGGTGTCGCCATTCGATCGGCTGTGATTCTCTGTGCCGCGGAATGCGGCACAGAGAAAATATCAGAGGGGGTTATTGCTGGGCGGCGGCATCCGGGGCGGGGGTGCCCAGCTGCAGCTCAAGTTCGCTGATGTCCTTGCCCAGGTGGTCCAGTTCCCATTTAACCGAGGAGGCCAATTCATGCGTCGGCCATTTCTTCAAAAACTCCTGATAATACTTTTTCGCCTTATCAAAGTCCTTGATATCATTGGCGTAACGGTAACCGATCATGAAACTGGATTGGATGATGTAGTTGCTCTTGGGGTATTTGCTGATCAGCTGCTTGTAGGCCTCAACCGACTTTTGATAGTCCTTGAGGTTGTTGGCGTAGAGCACGCCGAGACGATAGAGGGTCTCGTCGGCGCGCTTGGACTTGGGGTAGGCCTTGACCAGACGCGCATACATATCTGCAGCCTCTTTCCACTGTTCGCGGCTCTCGAAATCCGAGGCATTGGCGCGCAGCTGATCTTCAGTCATTTTCTCGCCGCAGCCGGTCATCATTACAGCAACGAGCAAAACGGCTAATAGTCCAAACCAGTGTTTCATCGCAACTCCTCCGCTGGAATTCATTCGTGAATGTGTTGTAAACGTGCCCTGGAAAGGTAAAGTTCCACAATTTTCCAACTTAAACACTTTTGCGTATAAAATCAAGTTTTTTATCCCTTACAACCACCTGTACGGTACTTCCTGCCGGAAAGTCACCCTCGAGCAGGCGGATGGCCAGGGCATCGGCCATCTCGCGCTGGATGAGCCGTTTCAGGGGACGCGCGCCGAAGGCGGGATCGTAGCCATGCTCCGCCAGATACTCTTCCACCTCCGGGGTCACCTCCAGCTGGAGCTCCTGGCGCTCGAGCAGCCGCTGCAGCTGCTTCATCTGCAGGCGGGCGATCTGCTTGATCTCCTCGCGCCGCAGGGCATGGAAGACGATGACGTCATCGATGCGGTTGAGAAATTCCGGACGCAGGGTGTTCTTGAGCAGGCCCAGCACCTCCTCTCGGACCTCTTCGTGGATCTTCTTGCGGTTCTTCTCACTGATTTCCTGGGAGCGCTCCATGATCTGCTGTGCTCCGAGGTTGGAGGTCATGATGACGATGGTGTTCCGAAAGTTTACGGTCCGGCCCTGGTTATCAGTGAGGCGCCCCTCATCCAGGACCTGGAGCAGGACGTTGAAAACCTCGGGATGGGCCTTTTCAATTTCGTCGAGAAGCACGACCGCGTAGGGCCGCCGCCGCACCGCTTCGGTGAGCTGGCCGCCCTCATCATAGCCGACATAGCCGGGAGGCGCGCCGATCAGCCGCGAGACCGCATGGCGCTCCATGTACTCGGACATGTCGACGCGCACCATGGCGCGTTCGTCGTCGAAGAGGAACTCCGCCAGAGCCCGCGCCAGCTCGGTCTTGCCGACGCCGGTCGAGCCGAGAAAGATGAAGGAGCCGATGGGACGGTTGGCGTCCTGCAGCCCCGCCCGGCTGCGGCGGATGGCATCGGAGACCGCCTCCACAGCCTCATCCTGGCCGATGACCCGCTCGTGCAGCCGCTCTTCCATATGCAGCAGTTTCTGCTTCTCGCTCTCGAGCATGCGCGTGACCGGAATGCCGGTCCATTTGGAGACCACCTCGGCGATATCCTCTTCATCGACCTCCTCCTTGAGCATGCGAAGGTCCTTCTGGAGGTCGATCAGCCTGGCGTTGGCCGCCTCAAGCTGTTTCTGCAGTTCGATGAGACGGCCGTATTTGAGCTCAGCCGCCTTTTCAAGCAGGCCGTCGCGTTCGGCGGCAGCGGCATCGGTCCTGGCCTGTTCGATCTGCCCCTTGACGGCGCGGATCTCGGCGATCTGGCTCTTTTCCATCTCCCAGTGTGCACGCAGGGTCGTGCGCTGGGTGGAGAGCTCGGCCAGCTCCCTGTCGACCTCTTCGAGGCGCTTGTGCGAGGCGGGATCCTCCTCCTTCTTCAGGGCCTGACGCTCGATCTCGAGCTGCTTGCTGCGGCGTTCGACCTCGTCGAGCTCGGCCGGCATACTGTCGATCTCGATGCGCAGTTTGGAGGCCGCCTCATCCATGAGGTCGATGGCCTTGTCGGGCAGAAAACGGTCGGCGATATAGCGGTCGGCGAGGGTGGCAGCGGCCACCAGGGCGTTGTCCTGGATGCGTACGCCGTGATGGACCTCGTACTTTTCCTTGAGGCCGCGCAGGATGGAGATGGTCTCCTCGATGGAGGGGGGATTGACGAGGATGGGCTGGAAGCGCCGCTCCAGAGCGGCATCCTTCTCGACATGCTGGCGGTATTCGTCGAGGGTGGTGGCGCCGACGCAGCGCAGCTCGCCGCGGGCGAGGGCCGGCTTGAGCATATTTGAGGCATCCATGGCCCCCTCGGCGGCCCCGGCGCCCACCAGGGTATGAAGTTCGTCGATGAAGAGGATATATTCGCCCTCGGATTCGCCGATCTCCTTCAGCACCGCCTTGAAGCGCTCCTCGAATTCGCCGCGGTATTTGGCCCCGGCGATGAGGGTGCCAAGATCGAGGGCCACCAGCCGCTTGGTCTTGAGGTTCTCCGGCACGTCGCCCTGGACAATGCGCTGGGCGACCCCCTCGGCGATGGCGGTCTTGCCCACGCCGGGTTCACCGATCAGGACGGGATTGTTCTTGGTGCGCCGGCTCAACACCTGCAGCACCCGGCGCATCTCATCATCGCGGCCGATGACCGGATCGAGCTTGCCCTGCCGGGCGAGCTCGTTGAGATCGCGCGCATAGCGCTTGAGGGCCTGGTACTTGTCCTCCGGGGTCTGGTCGGTGACGCGCTGGGAGCCGCGCACCTGCTTGAGCACCTGGAGGAGGCTGTCGCGGGAAATGCCGGCGTCACGCAGCAGCACGCCCGCCTCACCCTTGTCCGCGGCGAGGGCGAGCAAAAGGTGCTCGACGCTGATGAACTCGTCGCGCAGCTGTCCCGCCTCCTGACCTGCGGCCTCGAGGAGGCTGCCGGTGGCATGGCTGTAATAGAGCTGTCCGGCGCCGCTGACCTTGGGGAGCCTGGCGAGGGCCTCCTCCGCCCTGTTGGCGAGCAGATTCGCATCGGCACCGATCTTGCGGATGAGGGTGCGGCCGAGCCCCTCAGGCTCGTCGAGGAGGGCGAGCAGGAGATGAACCGGCTCGATCTGCTGGTGGCCGTGGTCGCCGGCCAACTTTTGGCTGCGCCCCAGGGCCTCCTGGGCTTTGATTGTCAATTTATCCATGGAGATCATAGGTTGCTCCCGATTTCCAGTGCGGATAACCGCGCGAGGTACAAGAAGACAAATTGCGCGCAAAGGCGCGGAGAAAGCATAACTCTCACCAAGACACAAAGCCACAAACATATATATGGTTATGCTCTTCGTTGTGTCTCCGTGCCTTGGTGAGATAATTTTCTTTGTTTTTCTCTTTGTGTCTCCGTGCCTCCGTGTGAGGCCTAACCGATGTTCTGGTACGACGGATTACTTTTTGTCGTCTACTACCTCATAATCGGCATCCTCGGCATCGGGCGGTTTTTCGCCCTGGGGCTCGGCCGGACCCTGCTGTTCGGAGGCTCCGGCGTTCTGCTGCTGGGCGTTGGCCGCTTCGTACATCTTGGCGGCGGCCTGGTGCCAGATCTGGTTGAGGGCTTCAAGAGCGGACTTGAGCTCGTCGATGTTCTCTCCCTTGATGGCCTCCTTGAGCCGGCCGACCCCCGCCTCGAGCTGATTTTTGGTGGCTGGATCGAGCTTGTCGGCATTTTCTTTGATGTTCTTCTCGGTCTGATAGACCAGCTGGTCGGCCTGGTTGCGCGTGTCGATCAACTCGCGCCGCTTCTTGTCCTCGGCGGCGTGGGCCTTGGCGTCGGTGACCATCTTCTCGACCTCTTCCTTGCTCAGACCGGTTGAGGCTTCGATGCGAATGGTCTGCTCCTTGTTGGTGGCCTTGTCCTTGGCCGCGACATTAAGGATGCCGTTGGCATCGATGTCGAAGGAGACCTCGATCTGCGGAATGCCGCGCGGGGCGGGCGGAATACCATCGAGGTGGAAACGGCCGAGGGTGCGGTTGTCGATCGCCATCTCGCGTTCGCCCTGGAGGACGTGGATCTCCACCGAGGTCTGGCTGTCAGCTGCCGTCGAAAAGACCTGCGACTGGCGGGAGGGAATGGTGGTGTTCTTTTCGATGATGCGAGTCATAACGCCGCCCAGGGTCTCGATGCCGAGAGAAAGGGGAGTGACATCGAGGAGAAGGACATCCTTTACCTCGCCGCCGAGGACGCCGCCCTGGATGGCCGCGCCCACTGCAACCACTTCGTCGGGATTGACGCCGCGGTGGGGCTCCTTGCCGAAAAGCTCGCGCACCAGTTCCTGCACCTTGGGCATGCGGGTCGAGCCGCCAACGAGCACAACCTCATCGATCTCGGCGGTGGAGAGGCCGGCATCCTTGATGGCCATGCGGCAGGGGGGCAGGGTGCGCTGGAAGAGATCATCGCAGAGTTGCTCGAACTTGGCCCGGGTGAGGGTCATGCTGAGGTGCTTGGGGCCGCTGTCGGTGGCAGTGATGAAGGGCAGATTGATCTCGGTCTGGGCGGTGGAGGAGAGCTCGCACTTGCCCTTTTCGGCCGCCTCCTTGAGGCGCTGCAGGGCCATCGGATCCTTGGAGAGGTCGACGCCTTCCTGCTTGACGAATTCGTCGACGATCCAGTCGATGACGCGCTGGTCAAAGTCATCACCGCCGAGATGGGTGTCACCATTGGTCGACTTGACCTCGAAGACCCCGTCACCGATTTCGAGGATAGAGATATCGAAGGTGCCGCCGCCGAGGTCGAAGACGGCGATTTTTTCATTGCCCTTCTTGTCCAGGCCATAAGCCAGCGAGGCCGCGGTCGGCTCGTTGATGATGCGGCGCACATTGAGGCCGGCAATCTCGCCCGCCTCCTTGGTGGCCTGGCGCTGGCTGTCATTGAAATAGGCGGGCACGGTGATGACCGCATCGGTCACCTTCTCGCCCAGATAATCCTCGGCGGTCTGACGCATCTTTTGCAGAATCATCGCCGAGATCTCCTGGGGGGAGTATTCCTTGTCATCGATCTTCACCTTGGCGACATCGTTGGCGCTGGCGAGGACCGCATAAGGGACCTCTTCCCGCTCGCGCGAGACCTCATTGAAACGGCGGCCCATAAAACGCTTGATCGAATAGACTGTCTTGGTCGGGTTGGTGACCGCCTGGCGCTTGGCTACCTGGCCGACCAGACGCTCTCCGCTCTTGGTGAAAGCGACCACCGAGGGGGTGGTGCGCATGCCTTCGCTGTTGGGGATGACGACGGGCTCGCCCGCCTCCATCACCGCGACGCAGGAGTTGGTGGTGCCCAAATCAATGCCGATAATTTTTCCCATGGTGTTGCACTCCTTTCAGGAGGATGATATGGTAAGCAGAATACTTGAGATTGTCCAGTTTATCGCTGCATCTTTGCAAAGGGCATGCCAAAGAATCGGTGCGGGATGGCAATACCCTAGATGCATAAAAAACAGGCGCATGAACCATACTGTCCATGCGCCTGTCCGGGTTGCGAATCTCTCAAAGATAGAGCCTGTTTGTCGTTTTGGCGGTTTTATCTGTCAATTTGTCAGGTTGTCAGAAGGATGGTTATTCGCGCGGCATGCGCAGCCCGACGGTATAAACAGTTTGCTCGCGCATGATGCGCATATAGACCACAGCGCCCGGTTTGATCGTGCGCACCGCCGTGCGAAAATCCCGCACGGAAGCGGTCGTCGCATCGTTGACCGAGAGAATGAGATCCCCTTCGCGCAGCCCCTTGCGGTCAGCCACGGAGTTGGGATCAACGCTGGCGATGACCACGCCCGACTCGCCCTCATAGCCATACTGGCGGGCGAGCTGCCGGGTCAGTTCCCGCACTTCGATGCCCAGCTTGTTGGCCTGGCTGGTTTCGCCGCTCTCCTCACTGGCGACCTCTTCATCCGAGGGGCGTTCGGCCAGGGTCAGAGAGATGGTCTTGAGGGCCTTGTCGCGCCATATGGTCATGTTGAGGCGGGTGCTGGGGGCCTGGCTGCCGACCCAGGCAATAAGCTGGTCGCGCGAGGTGACCTCGATGTCGTTGAGCTTGAGGATGATATCATCCTGCTTCAGTCCTGCCTTCTCGGCCGGGCTGTCTTTCAGCACCTCGCCCACCTGCGCCCCCTTGGGTTTGTCGAGGCCGAAATACTCCGCCTTCTCCTCGTCGACCTCCTCAAGCTGAACCCCGATCCAGCCGCGGCGTACGCGGCCGTCGGCGATGAGCTGGGACATGATCGAGCGGGCCATATTGATCGGGATGGCGAAACCGATGCCGACATTGGACTGGCCGACAATGGCGGTGTTGATACCGACCAGTTCACCGCGCAGATTAACCAGCGCTCCGCCGCTGTTGCCCGGATTGATGGCCGCATCGGTCTGGATGAAATCCTGGTAGCGCAGCGAGCCCTCGCCGAGGCCGGCGCCGAGGGAACGGCCCTTGGCGCTGACGATGCCGGCGGTGACGGTCTTTTCGAGGACGTCGGAGAAGGGATTGCCGATGGCCATCACCCACTCCCCGACCTCGAGCCGGTCCGAGTTGCCCAGATTGAGGGTGGGCAGCCCCTTCTTGTCAATTTTAATGACAGCAATATCGCTCGCCGGGTCCTTGCCGATCACCTTGGCCTGATGCTCCACCTTGTCGATCATGACGGTGATCTCATCCGCATCCTTGATGACATGGTTGTTGGTGAGGATATAGCCATCGGGATTGACGATGACTCCGCTGCCAAGGCCGCGCATCACCCGCTTCTGG
>JAKPUX010000076.1 GCA_029554865.1 bacterium
CAACGTCACCAAGCTCTAAGCTTGACGCGGACGAACTTGAACCCCGGTCCCAACGGACCGGGGTTTTTTATTTCTGTCCCCGCACCGGCCCTCCTCCGCAATGAACAAACTTTTGCTTGCAAAATAGGCGGTTTCTGATTATTTTTTATAAAGCTACTTCTTCTGAACGCAGGCGCGGTCTGCGGTGGCAGACTTGCGCTCCATAAGCACAACGGCACGGGGCGGACGTCCAGATGCAGATCGTACACTCTTCCAGGCACTCATTTCCGGGAAAACACGGACGTGCAGCCGGACTCTTATGCTGCGCCTTCGGGCTTCTTCTCCTCTCCTGCTCATCCTGGCTGGGCTCCTCCGGCTGGGAGCCCGTGCCTTTGACCGACAATATGATCAGGCAGTATCGGATCAGCCATCCCGACTTGACCCAGTTGCAGCTGTACCTCGACCGAGCCCTGGTGCTCGAGGGCAGCGATTCCCGAAATGAATACCAAATCAACAAGACCCATGATATGGAGACCCGCGATACCAAAACGCGGGAGACCATCATCCTGCAGGAAAATCTGCCCGGGAAATGCGTCGAGTACCTGCCCGCCCACAGACCGATCGCCTGGCTCCCCTCCCTGCGCCGTCTGGGCTTCAACTGGGAACCCGCCCGTCTCAGGGTCAACTTTGATCCCGAACAGCTCGCCTTTCTGGTCTTTACGCCCAACGCCAAAGGCGAATTTGCGCTCGAATTCGAACCAGGCAGGAGTCAGGTGGAATACGGCGGCAAGACCTACACCTGCCAGGAGGGCTGCGGTGACCGGGTGCTGATCATCTATATTAAAAAAGATGTTAATGAAGAATCCATAAAAAATGAACTGCCGGGTAATCCCTTCGAAGATGACCGTTGAAACCATCGATCGATCGGAATCCGGCTTTCCCGGAGAGGATCATGCCTAAAGCTGTCCCAGCCTGCCTTATCGGCGTTCTTGTCCTCATCTCCTGTTCACAAAACCGCATCAAGGACTATCCCATCCAGCCAGTGCCCTTCACCAGGGTACATCTCGAAGACCAGTTCTGGGCGCCGCGCATTGAGACCAACCGCGCCGTCACCATCCCCCACGCCTTCGCCCAATCCGAAAAAACCGGCCGCATCGCCAACTTTGCCGTCGCCGGGGGATTGCTCGAGGGCACCCAGCAGGGCAGCTATCCTTTCGACGACAGCGATGTCTACAAGATCATCGAAGGCGCCTCCTACGCCCTCAGCGTGCAAAAGGATGAAAAACTGGCGGCCTACCTGGACAGCCTGATCAGCCTCATCGCCGCCGCCCAGGAGGAGGATGGCTATCTCTACACCGCCCGCACCAACAACGCCCCCTATCTGGAGGAGTGGGCCGGCAAGGAGCGCTGGTCGCAGCTCTACATGAGCCACGAGCTCTACAACATGGGTCATCTCTATGAAGCCGCCGTGGCCCATTACCAGGCGACCGGCAAACGCAATCTCCTCGAGGTCGCCCTCAAGAACGCCGACCTCATCAGCGCCACCTTCGGCCCCGGCCGTGCCGAGTCTCCCCCCGGCCATCAGGTTATCGAAATGGGACTGGCCAAACTCTACCGCGTCACCGCGGAGGAAAAGTATCTTCAAACCGCCCGTTTTCTGCTCGAAATCCGCGGCAAAAAGAGCGGCGGCAGGGAACTCTACGGACCCTACAGCCAGGACCATCTCCCCATCCTGGAACAGAGTGAGGCGGTCGGCCACGCCGTGCGCGCCGGCTATATGTACGCCGGCATCGCCGACATTGCCGCCCTCACCGGCGACCGGGCCTGGATCAGGGCCATCGATCGCATCTGGGAGAACGTCGCCGCCAAAAAGATCCACCTCACCGGCGGCATCGGAGCTGTCGGCGGGCACGAGGGCTTCGGTGCAAATTATGAACTCCCCAACCTGACCGCCTATAACGAGACCTGCGCCTCCATCGCCAATGTCTACTGGAACCACCGCCTCTTCCTGCTCCACGGGGAGGCCCGCTACCTCGACATCCTCGAGCGCACCCTCTTCAACGCCCTCCTCTCCGGGGTGGCCTTCGACGGCAGCCACTTTTTCTATCCCAACCCCCTCGCCTCGACCGGCCAGCACGAGCGCAAGGAGTGGTTCGGCTGCGCCTGCTGCCCCGGCAACATCACCCGCTTTCTCGCCTCCATCCCCGGTTATCTCTATACCGTGAACGGAGACCAGCTCTACGTCGCTCTTTATGCCGAGAGCAGCGCCGAGATCGACCTCCAGGGCAAAGCGCTGCAGCTCAAGCAGGTCTGCTCCTACCCCTGGGACGGGCGCATCCAGCTGCTGGTCAATCCCCCGACGGGCGGCCAAAAATTCACCCTCAACCTGCGCATCCCCGGATGGGCGCAGGGCAAACCGCTCGCGACCGATCTCTACCACTATCTCGATCCGGCCCCGGCGGGAGTCAAGCTGGAGATCAACGGCCAGAGCTGGCCGCTCGAACAGAAAGATGGATTCGCGCGCATCCGCCGCACCTGGAAACCCGGCGATTGGGTTGAGCTGCTCCTGCCCATGCCAGTGCGCCGCGTCGTCGCCCACGACAGCGTCGCCGCCGACCGCGGTCTCGTCGCCCTGGAGCGCGGCCCCCTGGTCTACTGCCTCGAGTGGCCGGATGTGGCCGGCGGACATGTGCATAATCTCCTCCTCGGAGATGACGCTCCGGTGGAGAGCGCCTGGAACAGCACCCTGTTCAACGGCGTCCAGACCCTCAGCGCCACGGCCAGGAGCTACGAACAGGATGAGGCTGGGAAGGTCACCTCCAGCGAACAGGCAGTCACCGCCATCCCCTACTACGCCTGGGCCCATCGCGGCCGCGGCGGAATGACCGTCTGGCTGGCCCGCCTGGAGAGCGCAGTGCATCCCTTCGGCGAACCCCGGGACGAAAAAAAAGAACTGTAAACAAACGAAATCCTTGTCATTCTACGGAGTTGATCCCATGCGAAAAACCATCCTCCTCCTCTTCGCCCTTCTGATCGGTGCAGCCGGCGCCCAGAACGCCCCTGATTTCGATGACTATTTCACCGGCGGCGCCCTCCGCCTCGAACTTTTCCAGACCGGTGATTCCGATGAGGAGATCATCTCCATGGGCCAGATCTGCCGCGAGCCCCTCTGGCCCGGCAGCAGGGCCCGGCTGATCGACCGCTTCAACAACGGCCGCTACGAAATCAAGGTCTATGACATCGCCACCAATCTCCTGATCTATTCGAGCGGATTCGATTGCATGTACGGCGAATACCGCACCACCACGCCGGCCCTTGAGGGGATCAAGCGCACCTTCCGCCGCGCCGTCCGCATCCCCCTGCCCAAACGCCCGGTCAACTTTGTCCTGGAAAAACGCGACCGCAACAACCTGCCCGCTCCTTTTTTTATTCTCAGGATCGATCCAGCTGACTATCATATCAATACCGAAGCCGTCAAAACGGGCGAAATCCATGAGGCCCATATCAGCGGCGACCCGGCCGTCTGCGCCGATCTGCTCTTCATCGCCGAAGGCTACACCGCCTCGGACAAACAAAAATTCAACACCGATGTCGACCGCATGCGCGATTTTCTCTTCACCATCGCTCCCTACTCGGAGATGAAGGAAAAGCTCAATCTCCGCGGACTCTTCATCGCCTCCCCGGAGAGCGGCATGGATGAACCCCGCCAGGGTTCCTACAAAGGCACCCTTTTCAACGCATCTTTCAACGCTTTCGACCTGGACCGCTACATGCTCGTCGATGACGGTCACCTGCTGCGCAGCATCGCCAGTCAGGCCCCCTACGATGCCCTCATCATCCTGGTCAACAGCACCCGCTACGGCGGAGGCGGCATTTACAACGACTATGCCATCACAACCGTCGATCACGCCATGAGCAAACGGGTCTTTGTCCATGAATTCGGCCACTCCTTTGCCGGTCTCGGCGACGAATATTACACCTCGGAGGTGGCCTATAACGATTTCTATCCCAAGGGCATTGAACCCCTCGAGCCCAATATCACCGCCCTGCTCGATCCGGATCACATCAAATGGGCGGAGCTGCTCACCCCCGGCGTGAGCCTGCCTACCGAGTATGGACGCAGAGCCCTCGACAGTCTGATGTCCTGCCGCCGCGAAAACGGCGTGGCGATGGAAAAAGCGCTGCAATCGGCGAGGTCAAAGGGGGCCTCCGAAAAGGAGCTGGAGAGGATTAAAAAACCCTATCTGGAAAAAGTCAAAAAGATCGACGCCGCGTTCACAGCTCAGCGCAAAAAAAACGAACACCTGGCCGACGCCGTGGGAGCTTTCGAGGGAGCCGGTTATTCCGCCGAAGGACTCTACCGGCCGATGATCGACTGCCTGATGATCAGCAACAACCGGGACCGCTTTTGCAGGGTCTGTGAGGCTGCCATCGCGCGCATGATCGACCACTACGCCCGTTGAAATTCTGCCGGCGGGCGGCCTCCCCAACCCGCCGGTACCCCCCCATCCGGGGCGGCTCTCGCCACCTGCTCATCAGCCGCCCCGCCTCTCCACTCCCCCGACCACACCCGCCCCCTCCTTCGCAGTCGATCCCGCTTTCGGGTTCACCCGGGAAGCCGGCCGAGGGTTTTTGCTATTTTCTGCTTGATTTTTAATTAAATAGCCTTATATTATCATGTACTATCCGGATTCTCGCCGATACATGCCGTCGGTCACTGCACCCTTGATCGGGCACCCTCAGTTCTGCAGCCATTCTGTACAGCACCCCCCTTATTCTTTCATTTATCCCCTCGGGCTGGTTCAGCCCGACCGGAACGGACCGGCTTCTATCGGATGCTTTCATCCCTCCCGTGGGATGCACTCAACTCTATGCGAAGGAGCGGTTATGAAAAAATGGCTGCTGATCTCTCTGCTGCTCACCCTGGCTCTGCCGTACTCCCTCCAGGCCGTCGGTGATGCGGGGCACAGCCTCGATTTTAGCGGGGCGACTTCCGGCAATTCGGTCATCGTGCCCTACAATTCCGTGATGAATAACATCAATACCAGCTATACCATCGAGGCCTGGATCAAGTGGGAAGGCACCACCCTGCCCTCCGGATCGTGGCGCATTGTCGACCGGCGCAACTATTTCGCCTTGTACATTGCACCCAATGCCACCTACGGGGCTTTCAGATTGTGGTTCCTGGCCTATCCCTCACCCTCAGGCAGTGTGGCGGTTGCGAGCACCATCACCATTTCCAACCTCAACGCCTGGCACCATGTCGCCGTGGCGGTGCAGCCCTCCGGGGCCAGCTACGCAGCCTATCTCTATGTTGACGGCGTTCAGGCCGGATCGGCCACAGCCGCTGCCTTCGGTCTGCTCAATCCCGCCAGCACCACCTATCCTCTGAACATCGGCATCTCCTGGGCCAACACCGGACAATTCAACGGTCAGATCGATGAAGTTCGATTCTGGACCGTGCGCCGTACACAAGCCCAGATCCGCGATAACCGCGGCGTCCCCCTGGATGGCGGCACCGCGGGCATGCAGCTCTACTACAAGTTCGATGACGGCAGCGGCACCACCGCCACTGAATCAACCCCCAACCACCTTCACGGCACGGTTAGCAATCCGGCCGTACCCAACCCGACCTGGCAGGTCTCCACTGCCCCGATCGGCTTCAACCTCCTCGATCCCAACAGCGGCAACTTTAGCTGGGGAAGCCCGGTCGATCTTTTGTGGTCGGTCAATCCCGTCGTCACCCAGGTCGATCTGCATCGCAGCAGCGACGGCGGGACGAGCTGGGATTTGATCGCCGCCGGTTTGGCCAATCCCGCCAATGCCATAGGCACCGCCACCGACATCGTCCCCATGGTGGAGACCGCCAACGCCCTCTATCGCGTCACCAGGGCGGGCGACGCCAGCGCTTATGACACCAATGACACCCCGATCACCTGGACCGGAGTCGGCTTCGTCCCCACCCTGCTTGAATATGAGGCGGAGACCGCCACCCTCAGCGAGGCGATGTTCACCGGCGTTGACGGTCTGGCTTTTGACTGCCAGTTCATCTTCTCCGCCAAGAACACCGGCGGCGGCGAGGGCAGCGGCACGATCACTGTGGACGTCCCCGCGCCCGGCGCCACCTACTACCTCTGGGCACGCATGATGGGCGAGGGTGAAACCAGAAACTCGATCTTTGTCAGCGCCGATAATGGTCCGGAGTATGTTGTCGATGTGCCCGCCGATGAACGCTGGCATTGGCAGCAGGCCATGCAGTCGCGCAGCGGCACAACGCCGGCCGCCTTCGCCCTCTCCGCCGGCAGCCACACCATCACCATTCGCGGCCGCGAGCGCTACTGCCGCGTCGACCGCATTGCCCTCACCAACGATCCGCGTCCTGGCTTTTACAGCCCCGAGCCCAATCAATGGCTCCAGCTCACCCGGCCCGCGGAGCTGGATGGACCGCTCTCCATCGTCCGCAACACGCCCTTCGAAATTACCTGGGAAGCCCTCAACATGGGCCCCCTGGTCAACCTCGAATACTCTCTGGATTACGGCCGCACCTTCACCCTTATCGATGAAGATGTGCAGAACACGGGCTCCTTCGTCTGGAACGTACCCGATATCCTCACGGAGGAGGGTGTCATCCGCATCTCCGCGCCCCTCGGCCAATGCCCGATGGATATCAACTGGATGCCCTTCTACATCGTCAATCCCCCGCCGGTTGTGACCATCACCGCACCCAATGGCGGGGAGACCCTGACAGCCAAGGAGACCACCCAAATCACCTGGAGCAGCGCCCGCTTCGACGGGCCGGTCTCTCTCTATCTCAGCCTCGATGGCGGCGCCACCTGGAGTGAAATCGCCGCCGGCCAGGCCAATACCGGCAGCTGCACCTGGATTGTTCCAAAAACCCTCTCTGACTCCTGCCTGATCAAGGTCAAGGCTGCGGAGGCGGAGATTCCGGTCGACCTCAGCGATGCCCTCTTCAGCATCGTCCGCCCCGCCGGTGAAGAACCCTCCTTCACCCTGATCGCGCCCAACGGAGGCGAGAGCTTTGAGGCCGGCCGCGTCGAAAACATCGAGTGGATCTCGGAATATGTCACCGGCCATGCCGCACTGCTCTTCTCCGCCGACAGCGGACGAACCTGGAGCGAGTTCGCCACCGGCCTGCCTGCAGCGGGCTCTTTCGCGTGGACCATCCCCGCCATCTCCTCGGAGCAGTGCCTGGTCAAGGTGGCCGATGCCACCGGCGGCGCCGTGGCGGATCTCTCCGATGCCCCCTTCTCCATCTCGGCTGTCCCTGAGAATTTTGCCCTGGCTTTCGACGGCGAGGATGATCTGCTCCAGATCGCCCATCACCCCAGCCTGAACCTCTCCGCAGGCATGACTATCGCCTTCTGGATGCAAAACCATCAGCTGGGACAGAGCTGGAGCCGCATCCTCGAAAAGGGCACCTTCGACGAATACGCCATCTCCTTCTACAGTAACACCGGCCGCATGGCCGGCACCCTGCGCAGCGCCATCCCCGGCGGCACGAGGATGCAGACCCTTTTCGGCCCCTCCTTCTCCATCATCCCCGTGCGGGAATGGGTCCATGTCGCCGTGACCTATGACGGCGTCACCGCCTGCCTCTACATCAACGGCATCCTTGAGGTGAGCCGGACCGGCAAGGCCGCACCGCGCACCCTCATTCATGACCTGGTCATCGGCGCCGCCCTGCATAACAATATCTATGAATACCACTTCAAGGGGCTGCTCGACGAGATGAGCTTCTGGAACATGGCCCTCACCCCCGAGCAAATCGCCGCCCGCATGTTCGACCGGCCGCGCGGCACCGAAGAGGGGCTCGTCGCCTACTACAGCTTTGATGAAGGCGGCGGCCAGGTCGCCCACGACAACGGCCCCAATATGCTCCACGGCCGCCTCGGCAAAATGACAGAAACCGACGAGAGCGACCCCCTCTGGATCAGCATTGACCGGCCGGCCCGCATGGCCGCCCTGGCCGTGCTGGAAAAATCCTATGCACCGCTGGAGGAGGTGATCGAACAGGAGGAGATTCCGCTCACCTGCGAACTCGGACAGAACTATCCCAATCCCTTCAATGCTTCGACGACCATCTCCTACAACCTGCCTGAAATGGATGAGGCCGGCTCGCTGCGCCTCGATATCTTTGACGTTCAGGGCCGGCTGATCCGCACCCTGGTCAACGGCACGGCCGCATCCGGCAGCCACCAGGTCCTCTGGAACGGCGCCAACGAACAGGGCGAACCGGTGCCCTCCGGCATCTACTTCTACCGACTCCAGGCCGGCAGCTTCCAGGAGATCAAACGGATGGTCCTGCTTAAATAGCCCTCAGCTCCGATTCGTGTGCGGGCCCATGGCCCGCGCACAATAGAAAAAAGCCCTGAAAGGTTAAATCCCTTTCAGGGCTTTTCAATGGGGTCCGGCAACAATGTGATGTCGCGGAATATACTCCAGAATATTTTGTTCTCTTTATATTGATGGAACTCAAGACTGGCAAAATGTGTTGAAGAACTGCACCCCGGGTATACGCCGGTATCTGAAAGCTCGGCAGCGCCGGCCGGAACCGGTCAAGATGCGATTTTTATTGACTTATTCATCACAACTCTGTAAGTTATACCCGTAATCCGCTGCCCTGCCTAGCAAGGGGTAATGAACGGGGCAGCGTGAAAGTTACTCGCATTAGGAAACAGGAGGTTGAAATGCGCAAATTAATGATGGTCCTATTAGTTGCTGTTCTTTCTGTCGGCATGATATCCTGCGCCAGCATGACCAAGGCGACCCAGGGCGCAGCGGTTGGCACTGCCGCCGGCGGTGCGGCCGGTGCTGTCATCGGCAACCAGGTCGGCAACACCGCCCTCGGCGCCATCATCGGCGCGGCAATCGGTGGTGCAGCCGGCGCCTACATCGGCAACAAAATGGACCAGCAGGCTGCTGAAATCGAAAAAGAACTCGCCGATGCTGAAGTCGAACGCGTCGGCGAAGGCATCAAGGTCACCCTCAAATCCGGCCTGCTCTTCGATACCGGCAAATCTGTGCTGAAGCCCGCCGCCCAGGCCGATCTGGAGCAGCTGGCGGTGACTCTGAACAAGTACAGCGGCACTGTCCTCCGCATCGAGGGCCATGCCGACTCCCAGGGAGCGGAAGACTATAATCAAAAGCTCTCCGAGTCGCGCGCTCACGCCGTCTCTTCTTTCCTGGCCAAGAGTGGCGTCGATATCAGCCGCTTCACCATCATGGGCTATGGCGAGAGTCAACCGATTGCGGACAACGCCACGGTCGAAGGCCGCGCGCAGAACCGCCGCGTTGAGATCGCCATCACCGCCGGTGATGGGATGAAGGCCGAAGCCCAGGCAGCGACAACCAAGTAATCGTTCCCCTTCGCATTTAAAAAAGGGCGGCTGATCTTCTCAGCCGCCCTTTTTTTTCTTCATCTCCTGCTCAAGCCCTCACACCCTTGTTAAAAACTCTGCCCAGCCTGTTCTGCAGCTTTTCCAGATAGATATAAAAGACCGGCGTGACGTAGAGGGTGATCATCTGCGAAAAAAGCAGCCCGCCCACCACGGCCAGGCCCAGCGGTCGGCGCGACTCCGCCCCCGCGCCCATTCCCAGCGCAATCGGCAGGGTTGCCATCAGGGCGGCCACTGTGGTCATCATGATCGGCCGGAAACGGATGCTGCAAGCGCGGAGGATGGCCTCACGCGCACCGAGCCCTTCATCACGCGCCGTGATAGCAAAGTCGATCATCATGATCGCGTTCTTTTTAACCACGCCGATGAGCATGATCAGACCGACAAAGCTGTAAAGATTCAGGTCCATTTTAAAGATCAGCAGGGTGACCAGCGCCCCGAAAACAGCGAAAGGCAGTCCACTGAGGATGGTGAGCGGATGGATAAAACTCTCATAGAGGATGCCGAGAATCATGTAGATGACCAGAATGGCCAGGAAGAGCAGGGCGAGCAGGCTGCTCTGCGAGGACTGGAAGGCCTGGGCTGTGCCCGAAAAACTGGTGGCGATCGAGGCGGGCAGGGTCTCGCGCGCCGCCCGATTGACCGCCGCCACGCCCTCGCTCAGGGCCACCCCGTCATCGAGGTTGAAGGAGACTGTCACTGAGGGCAGCTGCCCGGAGTGGTTGACCGTCAGGGGTCCGGCCCCAGGGGAGATCGTCGCCAGGGTCGAGAGCGGCACCAGCTTGTCAGTCTGCGGCGAGCGCACATAGAGATACTGAAAGGCCGAGGCGTCGCGCTGGTATTCGGGCAGGAGTTCGAGCATGACGTAGTACTGGTTGTTGGGCGCCAGGATAGTCGAGACCTGGCGGGTGCCATAACTGGAATAGAGCGCCTCCTCGATGGTCTGCGCCGAGAGTCCGAGCGAGGCAGCACGGTCGCGGTCGATGGCGACGATCACCTCGGGATTGCTGATGCGCAGATCGCTGTTGACATCCTTGAACATCGGGTCGGCCCGGAGCCGGCGCTCGAGCAGGGGTGCGGCGGCGTAGAGGGCCTGGATGTCCGTGGACTGCATGGTGAACTGGTAAAGGGCGGCGGCGAAGCGGCCGCCGATGTTGATCACCGGGGGATTGACGAGAAAGACCCGCGCCCCGGGGATCGAGGCCATCTTGCGGCGCAAGCTGTTGGCGACCTCGTCAGCGTTGAGCTCGCGCTCGCTGCGATGCTTGAGACGGATGTTCATCCGCCCGGTGTTAGCTGTGCCGCCCATGCCGCCGATGTTGACCGTAAAGCGCTCGATGTTGGGATCGGCCGCGAGGATGCGGGTCACCTGCTCGCGATCGTCCAGCATCCCCTCAAAAGAGGTCCCTTCGGCCCCCTCAAAGGAGCCATTGAGCAGGCCGGTATCCTCGCTCGGCAAAAAGCCCTTGGGCACAACAATAAAAAGGAAAACGGTGAGGAGAAGGATGACCAGCGAAAAGAGCATGGTGGCGCGACGGCGGTCGACCACCCAGGTCAGGGTGCGCTCATAAAAGCCCAGGGACTTGTTCCAGAAATTTTCGATGGCGTTGTAAAAGCGGCCATGGCTCTCCTTCTTCTCATGCTTGAGGAACCGGCTCGACATCATCGGGGTCAGGGTGAGCGAAACAAATCCCGAGATCAGGATCGCCACCATGATCGTCACCGCGAACTCCTGAAAGAGGCGCCCCATGATTCCGCCCATGAAGAGCACAGGGATAAAGACCGCAGCCAGGGAGAGGGTCATCGAGACAATGGTAAAGCTCACCTCCCTGGCGCCGTCCACCGCCGCCTGGTAGGGGCTCTTGCCCATCTCCATGTGGCGGAAGATGTTCTCGAGCATGACGATGGCGTCATCGACGACAAAGCCCACCGCCAGGGTCAGGGCCATCAGCGAGAGGTTGTCGAGGTTGAAATCCATCAGCCGCATCACCGCAAAGGTGCCGACCACTGACAGCGGCAGGGCGAGGCTGGGTATGACCGTGGCCGAGACGTTGCGGAGAAAGAGAAAGATCACCAGGATGACAAGGAAGAGGGTCAGCAGCAGGGTCATCTGGACGTCGTTGACTGATTCCTGGATCGGCTCGGATTTGTCAAAGAGGATATGAACCTGGGCGGAGGCCGGCAGCTGCTCCTGGATCTGCGGCAGCAGGCGGCGCACATTCTGCACCACTTCGACGGTGTTGGTGCCGGGCTGGCGCTGGATGGCCAGCAGAATGCAGCGGTCGTCGTTCATCCAGGCGGCGACGCGGTTGTTCTGCACGCTGTCATAGATGCGCGCCAGCTCCTGCAGACGCACCGGCGCGCCGTTGCGATAAGCCACCACCACAGGCCGGTATTCAGCGGCGCTGTTGAGCTGCCCGGTCGCCTTGACCGTGAGGGCCTTCTCGCTCCCCCAAAGGATTCCCGTCGGCAGATTGACATTGTTGGCAACGATGGCGCTGGCCACCTCGTCGATGCCGATGCTGCGCGCCGCCAGCTCGCGCGGATCGACCTGGACCCGCACCGCATATTTCTGTCCGCCGAAGACCTGCACCTGGGCAATGCCGCTCACCATCGAGATGCGCTGGGCGATCATGATATCCGCCAGCTCATCGATGGTATAGAGCGGCAGGGTCGGTGAGGTCATGGCGATGAACATGATCGGCGAGTCGGCCGGATTGACCTTGCGGTACGAAGGGGGCGTCGGCATGTCCCGCGGCAGCTGGCGCGAGACCGCAGCGATCGCCGACTGCACATCGGCCGCCGCAGCGTCGATGTCCCGGTCAAGGGCGAACTGGATGGTGATGTTGGTGCTGCCCAGGCTCGAGCTGCTGGTCATGTTGTCAATACCGGCAATGGTGGTGAACTGCTTCTCCAGCGGAGTCGCCACCGCCGCCGCCATGGTCTCGGGAGAGGCGCCCGGCAGCGAGGCACTCACCGAGATGGTCGGGAAATCGACCGTGGGCAAGTCGCTCACCGGCAGCTGCCGGTAGCCGATAAAGCCGGCGACCAGGATGGCGATCATGACCAGGGTCGTCATGACCGGCCGGTCGATGAAGATCCTCATTCAGGCCTCCCCGTGGATTGGCCGATCTTCGATGCGCCCTCCGCAGTGCCGCTTCCGGCTGGTGTGCCGGCCCCGCTGCCCGATGGCGTGCCAGAGGTTCCGCCTGCATTGCCCGTTCTGCTGCCGCCGGCGGCCGCTCCTTTCCTGAGCTCAACCCGTGCGCCGGGCACCAGCTTGACCTGACCGTCGGTCACCACCTGCTCGCCTGCCTGCACCCCGCCGTCGAGGACAATGATACCACCCAACGTGCGGTTGACCTGCACCGCCCGTTTCTCCGCCTTGTTGTCGGCGGTGACCACGTAGACAAAAGTCCCTTCCTGTCCGGTCACCAGTGCGCTGACCGGGACGGTCAGGGCCTCGTTCTCGATCGTGAGCACCAGTTCGACGTCGACAAACTGCCCCGGCCAAAGCTGCTCCCTCTCGTTGGCGAATTCCGCCTTGAGCGCCACCGTGCCGGTGGCCGCATCCACCGCATTGTCGAGAAAGCTCAGCCGGCCGGTCATCTGTTCCTCTTCTGCGCCGTTGCGGGAGGGCCGGACATGCACCGTCAGGGTTCCCCCCGCCGCCCACTTTTGCACCAGCGGCAGTTCGGTGCCGGGGATGGCAAAGCCGACCCGGATGGGATCCATCTGGTTGATCACCACCAGAGCGGAACCGTTGGGGCTGACTACATTGCCGCGTTTGACCAGCAGGGCCCCGGCGCGGCCGGAGATCGGCGCGGTCACCGCCGTATAGCCGAGATTGAGGCGGGCCTGCTCGACTGCGGCCTGGTCCACCTTGAGGGCGGCCTTGAACATCTCCGCCTGGGTCCTCGCCTGCTCATACTGCTCGCGGGTGACGAAATCCTTTTCGCTCAGGCCGGCGTAGCGCTGCGCCTGCATCGCCGTATAGACCGCCTGCGAACTGTCCCGCGCCAGCTGCGCCTCGGCAGCGTGCAGGGCCGCCTGATAGGGACGCGGATCGATGCGGAAAAGGAGCTGACCGGCGCGGACATCCCCGCCCTCCATAAAATGGACCCCGGTGATCACACCCCCCGCTTGCGGCTTGACCGCCACGCTCTCGATCGGCTCGACCAGGCCGACGACATTGAGGGCCAGGGGCTGGGCCTGAAGGGCTACTTGAGCGGTCGTCACCGGCGCCGGCGGTATCTGCCGGGCCTTCTCCTTGCTGCATCCGGCGAGAACCGACATCGCCAGCATGATGTAAATCGCTGTTCTGGGCTTCATGGACTACCTCGTTTGGGTGGATGCGGGGACAAGGGGGTTTTCTCCGTGCGCGCCTAGCTGACCGATATCGCGGGCCAGTCGGGCCAGGGCGATATGCCAGGAGAGGCGGGCGTTGACTTGCTGGGCGCGCGCCTGGGCGAGACTGCGCTGGGCTGTGAGCAGGTCGAGAATGCTGCCGATCCCTTCACGGTAGCGCCCGAGGGTAACCTGCTCGGACTGCTGCGCACTGGCGAGCAGATCGTCCGTCGTCGCGACCCGGGCCCGGGCGGTGAGAAAGTCGCTGTGGCTGGCGTAGACCTGATAGCTCACCTCCTGCTCGGCGGCGCGCACCGCCTCTTTCGCGGCGTCGGCCTCAGCCCTGGCCCGCGCCAGCTGATAATGGCGGGAAAAGCCGGCGAAGAGGGGCATCTCCAGTCGCAGGGCTCCGCTGTAGGTATCGGACTGGCGCTCTCCGCCATAAAGCCGGCTGCGGTCCGCCCCAGCCGAGGCGGATATCGAAGGCAGCAGTCCGGCGCGGGCCTGGCGCACATTGGCCTCGGCGGCTCGGGCGCGGGCGCGGCTGGCCTGCAGGTCCGGCCTCCCCGCGAGAGCCTTTTCCACCAGGGCATTGACCTGCTGGGTCAGGGAATCGGCCGGGATTTCGGGGATGACCGCCGTAAATTCGCCGAAAAGATGGGCGGGATAGCCCATCGCCACCGCCAGATTGCCGAGGCTGAGGCGCAAGTCGCCCTCGGCCTCCTGAACATCGAGCAGGGCCTGGGAGCGGGCGGTCCTGGCCTGCAGCACATCAGCACTGGTCGCCAGGCCAACCCCGCGCTTCTCCTCAGCCGCCTGGAGGGCGGTTTCAGCCGCGGCCAGCGAAGCGCGGTGGGCTTCGAGCATGGCCCGTGCGCCGGCGCAGGTATAGTACGCCGTCACCGTCTGCAGCAGGGTGTTCTGGATGACCGCATTGTGGCTCCAGTCCGCTGCGAGCAGGGCCTGGCGGCTCTCGTCAATGGCCGCGGCGCGCCCGCCGAAATTAAAGAGCAGCCAGTTCACTCCGGCGCCGTAGCTGTAGGCCGTGCTGGGACCATAATCATTAGGCTGCGGCGGATCACTCTCCTGGCGGGTGCGGGCCAGGGCGCCGTCGGCGCTCAGGGCGGGGAGCCAGACGCTGCGAGCGGCTCCGTAGGCGGCCGCAGCGGCGCGGGCATTGGCCCAGGCCGTACGCGTGTCAGGATTGTTCTGCAGGGCGATGTCGACCGCCTCGGCCAGACCCAGTTGCTGCCAGCGGTCGCGCAGCTGCACCGCCGGCACAGTCGCTTCGGCCAGCTTGAGTGGTTTTTCCTCGCGCGCAGGCGGCGTCCAGGGCACCGCCGGAGCCGGGGAGGTGCCTGCCACCCCCTGTACACGCGGCAGATGGGATCCGCAGCCGGCGGAGAGCAGCAGAACCGCGGCTGCAATGTAATGCTTCATCCGTATACCTCATCGTAAAGAGAGCGGCAGGATTCACATCACCCGGCGGCTCCATGAACATAAAACAATTGTGCAAAAAATGGCAATATTACGGGAAATAAACAACAGGAAAAATGGCATGACCGACGCCGCCTGCGCCCCCGGCTCTCGTTCTCACCCGGCCGCGCACAAATCCCTTGCGCCCCCAATCTCGTTCCTACCCGGCCGCGCACAAATCCCTTGCGAACGCCCCCAAAAAGGTTAGATTATACAGGATGTAACCAGGAAGGGAGAACCATGGAAAAAATCGATCTGCAGACTTTTCACCATATCGTCTTCTTCACCGGCGCCGGCATGTCGGCCGAGAGCGGAGTCGCCACTTTTCGCGGGGCGGGCGGACGCTGGAAGGAATACAATTGGCAAGAAGTCGCGTGTCAGCGCGCCTTTGACCGCGATCCGGAGAGGGTGCTTGACTTTCACCGCCTGCGCCGCCGGGAGGCGATCGGCTGCGAGCCGCATGCGGGGCACAAGGTGATCGCCGGCCTCGAGGCCGCACATCCCGGCGTCACTGTCGTGACCCAGAATATCGACGGCATGCATCAGCGCGCCGGCACGAAAAAGATCTTCGAGCTGCACGGCAGCCTTTGGCGGGTCCGCTGCCCGCAGCATGGGGTTTGGGAGGATCGGGATCCCGAGTTTGCCACCCGCCGCTGTCCGCATTGCGGCAGCTGGCTGCGACCCGATATCATCTGGTTTGAGGATATGCTGGATGACAAGGTGGTGGCCGGGGCGACCCGGGCGATCCTGGCCTGTGACCTGCTCATCAGCATCGGCACCTCGGCAGTGGTCTGGCCCGCGGCCGGCTATCCCGAGCTGGCGCGGCAGAATGGCGCGTTCTGCGTCGAGATCAATCCGGAGCCTACGGAGATCAGCGGCCTCTATCAGCAGGTCATCCGCGGCAAGGCCGGCGAGGTCCTGCCGGAGCTGTTTGAAAAATAGCCCTTATCTGTAATTGCCTGGATGTTCCTTTTTGCCGTTCATTTTAATCCAGCGCTTGCTCAAGGAAATCGTCACGAGCATCAGCACTCTTCCATTCAAGTGCATGCCCGTCGCAGCCAGTCCCGGGGCGATGTTCAGAGGCTTTCCATCAACCCTGCAGAAATGACGAATAGATAAAATAGAGCCCTCCCAGCAGCACCAGCACGCCCGCGCCCTTTTTCACCCATGCGGCAGCACGGGAGTGCGAACTCCAGTTCAGGTACTCCTGCACCCACCGGCCCAATCCACCCGCCAGAGCGATCACCGCGCTGTGCCCGATCCCGAAGGCCAGAATGAGCAAAAACGGCTTGATCCAGCCGGACTGCGCCAGCGTGAAGACAATCCCGAGCACCGGTGCCATATAAGCAAAGGTACAAGGCCCCAGGCCGATGCCGAACAGCAGACCCAGGCCAAAAGCGCCCCAGTAGCCCGTGCGGCCGGCGGTTAATGGCACACTGCTCCAGTTCAACGAAATGACATCCAGCAGATAAAGTCCCATAACAATAAAAATGGCAGCCACCAGGATGTTGCCCCAAACCCCGACATCCCCGATCAGCCGGCCCAGCGATGCGGTTACCGCGCCGACGAGGGCGATGGTGACGAGAATGCCAAGCGCAAAGACCAGCGCCAGCAAAAAGGATTGGCGCGTGGTTGCGCTCTCTCGGCTGGTGATATAGCCGATAATAAGTGGAATACTGGAAAGATGACAGGGACTGAGGAGGATGCTCAGAATCCCCCAGAGCAGGGAAGCCAGCAGGGCCAGATGGAAACCGCCGGCCATGAGGCCGTTGAGATGACTGAAGAGGCTGTCGATCACGTCTTGCTTTCCTTTTTAGCAGGTTTTAAACCATGGCTTTGCAGCAGAGTGTCAATCTCCTCTTCAGGGAAAAATCCCTCGTGACGGAAGATCTCCTTGTCCGAGGCATCAAGAAAGACCTGGGTGGGGATCAGGCGGATCCTGTATTGCTGGGCGTATTTTTTCTGCTCCGGCTGCCAGACATCATAAAAGACCACCTTGATCTGATCGCCATATTTTTCCTCGATCGCCTTCATCACCGGCTGCATGGCCTTGCAGGGGATGCAGTTGATGGAACCCAGCTCGACAAAGGTGATTTTGGCCTGATGCCCGGCTGCTTTGACGCTGTCCGGTTCGTTCCTGGCACTCTTGCAGGCGGAAAGATTGATCAACAGAAAACCGACCATGAGAAATATCCACAACGTCAAGTAGCGGTCCATTAAGGATAATTTTCCGGCTGTACCCATCTTATTCTCCAGTTTTAACGGCGACAACTCTTAGCCCCGACAGGTTGCCGGCAGAATCGTTCCATCATGCGGGTTTGACAGCGGTGATGGCGGCCGAAACGATATACTCCTCCAGATTTCGTCCCGGCACCCAATCTGTGATAAAGCTTCTGCTCTCGTCCTTCGGCTTGATTTCAATCCGGGCGAAACCCGCTTCGGCCAGCAGCACTTTTAGTTCCGCGATGGTCAGGGCGCCGGCGGCGCAGGCGGCATAGAGATCGAGATTGGCACGGATCTCCAGCGGCAGTTCCGCGGTCGCCACTACGTCGGAGATGGCCAGGCGGCCGCCCGGCTTGAGTACGCGAAAGGCCTCCATAAAGACCGCCAGCTTGTCGGTGGAGAGATTGATCACACAGTTGGAGATGATGACATCGATCAGATTGTCTGCAACCGGCAGTGCCTCGATCTCGCCCAGACGGAATGAGACCTGGTTGTAGCCGCCTTCACGGGCGTTAGCGCGAGCCCGGGCGACCATCTCGGGAGTCATGTCGACACCGATGACATAGCCGTTTTCGCCGACCTGTTGTGCGGCGAGAAAGCAGTCGAACCCGGCGCCGCTGCCGAGATCGAGCACCACTTCGCCCGGCTTGAGCGCGGCAAGGGCCTGTGGATTCCCGCAGCCAAGCCCCAGGTTGGCCCCGGCAGGTACAGTTCCCAATTCGGCGGCGGAGTAGCCGAGGCGCGCTGACTCCCGGCCCGGGTCGCCGCCTCCGCAGCAGCCGGAATCCCCGCCACAGCAGGAGCCGCCCTGCTGTACAGCCGCTCGATAGCGGGCCCGCACCGCTGCGTGGATTTTCTCTTCATATGCTTCGCTCATTTGAACCTCTTTTGATCATCTGTTTCAGTTCATCCAGTCCGGGCACCCGGCCGTAGACCTTGACTACGCCATCCACCGCCAGGGCGGGGGTCATCATAATGCGGAATTTTTTGATCTCGTCGAGGGTGTTGACCTTGACGATCTCATATTCGATGCCCAGTTCTTTGGCCGCCTGCTCGGTCATTTCCATCAGCTTGTTGCACTTGGCGCACCCCATGCCGAGAATCTGCAATTTTTTCATAATGAAAGCTCCTGTCTCATTTCAATGGATACGTTGTGCCCGGCCAGATCGGGGAAACCGGCGGCAGTCTGGCCTCCTTAAAACAGCCAGCCGAAAAGCAATCCGGTGATCGTGGCCATGATCACCACCAGAGTGACAAACGCCAGGGTTTTCTTTCCGCCCATCACCGAGCGCAGCACCAGCATGCTCGGCAGTGAAAGCGCAGGACCCGCCAGCAGTAGCGCCAGCGCCGGACCTTTGCCCATGCCGCTGCCGATCAGTCCCTGCAAAATCGGTACCTCGGTCAGGGTAGCGAAATACATAAAAGCGCCGGCGAGCGAGGCAAAAAAGTTGGCGAAGAGGGAGTTGCCGCCCACCGCCTGACTCACCCAGGCGGAGGGGATCAGCCCCTCCTGGCCAACACGGCCAAGCAGGGCACCGGCAATAAAAACCCCGATCAGCAGCAGCGGCAGGATCTGTTTGGCAAAACCCCAGCTGGCAGCGAACCACTCGCCGGCTTCACCCTTGTCCATGGCGGTGATGACCGCCAAACCGATCGAACCGGCCGCGAAGATCAGTACCGGACTGGCGGGTGTGAAGAGTCCCAATAGAATCGCCGGGGCGGCGGCCAGAGCAAGGCGCAACCAGCTTATTTTGAACCAGAGTCCGAGTACCACGGCGAGTCCGAGGGCGCTTGCCGCGGTGAGAGTCCATTTCAGGGTGTAGACGGAATGCCAGAAGCCGCTCTCCACTGCAGGTTTGCCCCAGTTGGCGAGAACCAGGATCGCGATCATCAGGGCAAAATAGATCGCCGTCTGCCAGAGCGGCCGGCCGGCTTTACTCCCCTCGACCAGAACCGGACCCTCCTCCTCCATTTTTTCGTGCCGGAAGATGAAATGCATCAGCAGGCCGATGATGACCGCAAAAACAATGGCGCCAACCGCTCGCGCTATGCCCAGCTCCAGCCCGAGGATGCGGGCCGTGAGGATGATGGCCAGAACATTGATCGCCGGTCCGGAGTAAAGGAAGGCGGTCGCCGGTCCGAGCCCTGCGCCCATGGTGTAGATGCCGGAGAAGAGCGGCAGCACGGTGCAGGAGCAGACTGCCAGGATCGTACCTGAAATTGAAGCGACCCCATAGGCCAGCCATTTGTCAGATTTTGGACCGAGGTATTTCATCACCGATTCCTGGCTGACAAAGACACCGATCGCCCCGGCGATGAAAAAAGCCGGCACCAGACAGAGCAGCACATGCTCGCGCGCGTACCATTTGACCAGGTGAAAGGCCTCCATAATCGCGTTGTCGAACCGCTTGCTGCCGATGGGCATATAATACAAGAAAACGAATGTGACGACGATCCAGAGCAGGGTCTTGATCTCTTTTTTCCAGTCCATGGATTACTCTTTCCTCTCTACGGTTCGTGGATTAGCACTCCACAGTCAGCTCACACTTGCTGCCGGCGTTCGCATCATCTTCGGAGTGCTGCAACCGCAAAAATTATCTGCCGCTGCCACCCTGGGCCCCGGTATCGGCCTGTGCCTGGCCTCAGCTTGCTTGCGCACCAAAGCTTATTTTCCGGCGCTGCAGATCCGGTGACGATCGATATGGCAAGCCTGTTCGCGGTCGGAGCGTATGGCGTCCTCCTCATCCAGACGCCGGGAGAGAAGCGGCCACAATTCGGTGAACAAGGGATCAGGATCGTCCGCCAGGCGGTAATTGATCCACTTGCCCTCTTTTTCGTCCTCGATCAGTCCCGCGTTCCTGAGCTGGCTCAAATGGGCGGAAATAGTGGAAGTGGCCAGTCCGATCACTTCGGTGATCTCGCAGACGCACAGGCTCTTGACCTCGAGCATTTTGAGGATGCGCAGCCGCCCGAGGTCGGAGAGCGCCTTGAGGATATCGACCGGTTCGGTCATACAGGTCTCCATTCATTTCTATATTTTTAGAAATATAATACTATACAGGGATGGATGCAAGACTTTTTTAGGATAATTCCTGGCGGCAGAAAGGAACTACGGACCACTGCAGGAAAGCCTGTGCGGCAGCAGCAAGAAAACCTTTGTTTTCAGGCGCAGATTGATTACGTTTATGAATAATCCACAATCATACCCTAAAACCAGACGGAATGCCATGAACGATTCCGTCGTCTTGTTTTTGGGTATTCTCTGCGCCGGCCTCGGCAATCCGCCGAAGCCGGGCTTGAGCAGCCGGCGGCGGGGCACCTTAGCAATGGGGCTGCAGTTTGTCTGTGGGACGGGGGGTACTGCAGGACGGTGATCTGTGATGGCAGGATGGAACTCAAGACTTTACTTGTTTGGCGTTTGTTTGCGGTGTAACGTAATTCGAGTCCTTTGAGGAACAAAACCACACCCATGAAATCACAATCTCTCACCCGCTATGCGTGGCTGTCAATTGCTGCTGCGGTTTTGACCATCGGCTTGAAAGCAGCGGCCTATCTGCTCACCGATTCTGTGGGAATGCTCTCTGATGCCATGGAAAGCATGGTCAATCTGGCCGCAGCGGTTATGGCCCTGGCGATGTTGATCGTTGCGGCACGGCCTCCGGATGAGCTGCACGCTTTCGGCCACTCCAAGGCGGAGTATTTTTCCAGTGGTCTGGAAGGCGCCCTGATCCTGCTGGCCGCCGTGATGATCGGTCTGACCGCCATTCCCCGTCTGCTTGCGCCGCAGCCATTGGAGAAGGTCGGCCTGGGCTTGTTGGTCTCCTCAGCGGCCTCCCTGGTCAATCTTGCGGCCGGCCGTGTTCTTTTGCAGGCCGGACGAAAACATCAATCCATTACCCTGGAAGCCGATGCGCACCATCTGATGACCGATGTCTGGACCTCCGCGGGCGTGCTCTTCGGCATCGCCGCTGTCGCCCTCACAGGTTGGGAACGTCTGGATCCCATCATCGCGCTGATCGTTGCAGCCAACATCATCTGGACCGGATTCCAGCTGCTGCGCCGCTCAGCGCTGGGCCTGATGGACACCGCCATCCCGGATAGTGAACTGGCCCAGGTCCGCCAGGTTCTGGACAGCTATTCCGGTCGCGATGTGCATTATCACGCGCTCCGGACGCGACAGGCGGGCACCCGCAAGTTTATTTCTGTGCATATCCTGGTACCTGGTGAATGGCCGGTGCAGCAGGGGCACAACCTGGTCGGTGAGATGGAAGAAAAAATCCGCAGCCTTTTGCCGGAGGCCCATCTGTTTACCCATCTGGAGCCCATCAACGATCCAGCCGCCAGTCAGGATATCAACCTTGATGCTTAAAAGACGATAATCCAGATCAGCCACATGCGTTCCGCTCCCTGCCTGCTGGCAAAGCAGCCAGCCGGGAGGTAAAATCAAGTACTATCTCGCCATAATATTTGACCCGTTCCAGCTCGCGATATACTCCCGCGTTTCATCTGCTCCCGGAATACCCTCCTCATGCAGCTCCCATCTCCCCTTCATTCCCAGTTCTTCGGCTGTCCATTGAAAGTGGCACATGGCGATGCCGAGGTCGATGCGCGGAAGATCGGCGATCGTGAAGTGGATCAGTGAAGCACGGCCGGGCGTGAAGCCGGGTTTGCGCTGCAAATAAAAATGATAGCATTCGCCCTTCTGCACAACCCGCCAGGGCTGGCTGTTGCTGGCCGAGGGCGCCAGGCGCAGCATGGCCAAAGGA
Source organism: bacterium (assembly GCA_029554865.1). Lineage (GTDB taxonomy): Bacteria > Zhuqueibacterota > Zhuqueibacteria > Residuimicrobiales > Residuimicrobiaceae > JAKPUX01. Next base: position 22,208 of record JAKPUX010000076.1, read on the forward strand.
ACCTGATAAGCGCCAGCCTCCGCCGCGCGCATCGATGTGCCGAAATCGTCGCGGAAAAAGAGCGCCTCCCACAGCTTGCGCGAATCGGATTTGATCTGGCTTCGCATCATCCGGCGCAGCGGGGTCTCCTCGGCCCTATAACCGACAGCAGCTACAGCCGGGACGATCTCCGCCGCACCCGCATGGATGCGGTTGGCAAAACGGCTTTTGGCAAAACTGCCGCCGAGCCAGCAGCTTCCCAGTCCGAGACCGGTTGCATAGAGCAGAATGGCCTCCATGCCCCAGCCGAAATCCTCGAGGTTCTTTTCACCTGGCGCTACCGCGCTGATGATGAATCCGGCCGGCTCCTTGATGAACCCATAGGTACCCAGGCCCTTCAGCGCACCCGGATCATCCCCGGCCGCAGCGGCCAATTCAAAGCGCAGGGGCGTGCCGAAAGGCCCGCTGGTGACCGAAGCGCAAAAGGCCGCCAGCCGGGCGGCCGTCTCCCCGGCGATCGCTCTTTTTTCATAGGTGCGGCAGGAGTGCCGCTGTTTGATCAACTCAATTACAGAGGTGTCGAATGGGAGCATGAGTCTTCCTTCGCCAGAGATGTGCTGAAATCGCTTTTTTACTTGGTGATGCAGCTATGCGCTGGCATCATTACTTTTACTTGGCAATCCGCGCCGCCCAGACGCCGAAGAGCTCGCCCAAAGTCTTGAGGACGATGACCGCAATCAGCCCCGCCATCGGATTGGGGCTCTTGTCGGCGATGAAGGGGGCGGCCATGACCAGAAAAAAAAGCAGCAGCATCCAGCCGCCGCCGTTAAAATAGATCGGTTTGCCTTCACCACCGTGCAAGACGCCCGCCTGCATCAGCTCCTCGCCGGTGCGCAGGAGGCGCCCCAATAAAATTCCGAGCACCGGCCAGAGCGGCAGGGCTCTGGCTGCCTTGAAAGAGCTGCGTGTGGTCTCGATCAGATCCATGGCTGCTTCATCGCGTCCAAAAATCAGGATGGCGAAAAATCCAAAAAAGGTGATGAAGACGAATTCGAAAAAGAGAACCTTGCCCTTCTCTTTGGTGGTCACCCAACGGCGTTTAACCAAATCCATGATTAAGACGATCGCCCCCTCAATGATGAAGAGCAGAATCAGGATGAAGCTGCTCCAGCCCAGCCGCCAGACCCCGTAGAGCGGGATCAGGTTAGTCAGCAGGACCATGCAGGAGCGGTAGAGAAGCACCGGCGTGGATTGGTCAATGAGCCGAATCGGTTGCAGGCTTTTTTTGATCTTCTGCACTATTCTTCCCCTGTAAATTATGGACCTCCGCCGCTGCAGCCCTCCGTTTTACAGGGCTGCGTCAGCGCACATTCGCCGTCCGCATGCGGAAAGAATCACCCGTCCAGACCCCGGTCCAGGGCGGACGCTTGGCCACACCCAAACCCTCTTGCGTCAGAATGGTCAACCGGAAAACCCGTGCGATCTCTTTGCTGTCATTGCGGTATGCAGCCGCCCAGATCGGCAGCCCCCACTGGATCGGCTCGCCGAAGATATTGGTCGCCGCCACCACCCAATTGCCCGCCACCACCACCTTGACGACGGTCTCGTTCGGCTCCCAGCCTCCCTCCTGGGTGAAATAACGCAGGGCCGAGGCCGCCAGCCCGGCCGCATCCCCCGGGCCGGCAAATCCGGCAAAAGCCGCCGGGAAACGCGCCCCATCCAGGGCCTTCTCGATGTCCGCTTTCGATTTGATCCGCATCGCCTTGATCTTGCCCTGCCACTCCCTGACCTCGGCATCCTGGGGACTGAAGCGCGCAGCCATCTGCAGTTTTTCCTCGACGGCGGCATAGCGCTTGTCCCGCTCGGTATCCATGATGAAGGATTCGATCAGGTCGAGGTTCTGCAGCACCCGGGTGAGGATGCGCTTGGCCTCCAGCCTGGGGGCCTCCTCCAGATTGGTCAGGCCGTTGCTGAGTTTTTCCCACGCCCGGCCGGGCGACTCGTCGGGTCGCTGGTTTTGGGGATCGTAAAGGCTGAGCGAGAGATCCTTGGGCGTCAGGCCATAAATTTTGCTGTCGATTTCGTCCACCGTCCGGCCGTATTTGGCCCCAAAGGCGACGACTCTGGCCTTGACCGCCGGGGCCTCTTGCTGCAGCACTGCGATACGCGCCAGGGCCTCATCGGCATGCTCGCCGTCGTAGATGATGTTCTTGACATGCACCGGGATGACCTCCTCAAGGCGGGGAAGGAAATCCTCCTTGAGGGCCACGATCGCCTCCCAGCCCTTGAGCGCCTCCGCCTTGCCAGCCGCGGAAACAGTGCCCGAACTCGCGCCGCCACCGGTTGAGGATGAAGAGGCTGCGGACGCGCCGGTTTTGACCGCAGGCGCTGAGGGCACAGCAGGCGGCGCGCCGAACAAGCCGGTCAGCCGCTTGTATTTGCTCTCCAGGATGCGCAGCTCGGCGAAATTGGGGTCCGCCGCGCGGATCTGGTCGAGTTTAGCCCTGATCTCCTTCAGCTTTGCCGCCGCAGCCGCGTTGTCCTGCATGTTCTCCACCGCCCGGATGGCGGCAGCGGCCTCCCGGGCCAGGGTTCTGGTATCCGCAGCCGGCACCGGCCGGAACAGACCGCAAAGCAAACTCACCACCAGCACAATGCAAAAGCCTTTCCCTTTCATCACACACCTCACCGGTTGGATTCACTGCAAAAGCCTCCACTACCCTCTTAAAACAAGATATTGAATCTATCCGTTACCTAAAAGCAAATTTGACGAAATGGAGAAAATTTTTGTATTCTCACAGCCCGGCGTAAAAATCGGCTGAACTTTTCTCCCCTTTTGTAGTTGGATAGGTAGAAACTCTTTTTTATCGAAAGGAGCCGGTCATGCGGCGACTTTTCACAGCCTTTCTCCTGGTGCTCGTCTTCACTAGCCCGGCTGCACTGCTGGCCGACGGCATGATCATTATCCCCCGCCCTCCGCGTCCCCCCTTTCCGCCCCATTTTCCCCCGGCCCTGGCGCCCCTCGAGGTGCGCTACCATCATGTCTCGGTGAAGATCGAAGAGCAGGTGGCGGTCACGGAGATCGATCAGATTTTCTATAATCCCCACCCGCATGAACTCGAGGGCACCTACCTCTTTCCGATCCCGCGCGGAGGGCAGCTGGACCAGTTCTCGATGGAGATCGACGGCCGCAGCGTCGAGGCCGAGCTGCTCGATGCCGGCAAGGCGCGCCGCCTCTATGAGGAGATCGTCCGCGCCCGGCGCGATCCGGCCCTGCTCGAATACAGCGGCCAGGGGCTCTACCGGATGCGCATTTTTCCCATTCCTCCGCGCGGAGAAAAACACATCCGCCTGCGCTATACCCAGCTGCTGCAGAGCGACAACGGCCTGATCGAGTACCTCTATCCCCTCAACACCGAGAAATACTCGGCCGCCCCGCTCCACAGCGTTTCGGTTAAAGTGGACATCACGGACTCTGAACCCATCGGCCCGATCTACTCCCCCAGCCATGAGGTGGAGATCCGCCGCCGCGACGCCCGTCACGCTGTGATCGGCTATGAGGAAAAGTCGGTCAAGCCGGATACCGATTTCCAGCTCTTCTTCGGCCCGGCCGGCGGCGAGGCGATCAACGGCCGCCTGCTCACCTTCAAGGACGGCCGCGAGGAGGGGAGCTTCCTCCTCATGCTGGCCCCGCGGGCCGACATCGCCGCCGGGCGCCTCCTCCCCAAGGATCTGGTTTTTGTCCTCGACACCTCGGGATCGATGGCCGAAAAATCGAAAATGACGCAGGCGAAAAAGGCCCTGCACTACTGCCTGGCGAATCTCGCGGAGGGCGACCGCTTCGAGATCGTCCGCTTCTCGACCGAGGCGGAGGCCCTCTTCAACGCGCTGAGGCCGGCCACGGAGGCCAGCATCCGCCGGGCGGATGAATTCGTCGAGGGGCTGAGGCCGATCGGCGGCACCGCCCTGGCCGAGGCCCTCGATCTGGCCCTGCAGCCCCTCCGCGGTCAGGCCTCCTCCGGGCGCCTCTGCATGGTCGTACTGATCACCGATGGCAAACCCACTGTAGGCGAGACCAGCGAGGAGGCCATTCTCAGCCAGGTGAAAAAAGCGGCCGGGGATGAAACAGTGCGCATCTTCAGCTTCGGGGTCGGCAGCGACCTCAACACCCACCTCCTCGACCGACTGACCGCGGAGACCCGCGCCGCCAGCCAGTATGTCCTCCCCGAAGAGGATATCGAGGTCAAGGTCTCCTCCTTCTTCGACAAGATCGCCCTGCCGGTGCTGGTCGCGCCGCGCCTCTCTGTCACCGGTCCGGTCCGCCTCAGCAAAATGGCCCCCGCTGCGCTGCCCGACCTCTTCAAGGGCGAGCAGCTCCTCATCCTCGGCCGCTACGAGGGCAGCGGGCGCGCCGAGATCACCCTGCAGGGCCGCGTCAACGGCCGCACCGAGAACTGGATCTACCGGCTCGCTTTTCCTGACCGGGCTGAGGAGCACGCCTTCATCCCGCGCCTCTGGGCCTCGCGCCGCATCGGCTATCTGCTCGACCAGATTCGCCTCCACGGCGAGGAACGGGAGCTGCGCGAGGAGGTCGTCGACCTCGCCCGGCGCTACGGCATCGTCACCCCATATACCGCCTGGCTGATTCTCGAGGACGAGGAGCAGCGCCATGTGCCCCTGGCCCGGCGCACGCTGCAGGCCGGTCCGGAGGACGATTTCCGCGAAATTTCCGGCAGGATGGTGCAGGAGCTCTACCAGGAGAAGAGCGGGGAAGCCGCCGTCGGCGCGGCCCAATCCCTGGACGCCCTTAAAAACGCCACCGGCGGCAGCGCGCTGGCCAAAGCCAACCGTTATTTCCAGCGCGGCCAGGCTAACGCCGCGACCGCGGAGGCCGGCGTGGTTGAACAGGCACTGACCGGACAGCAGGTCCGCACCATCGCCAACCGCACCTTTTATCAGAATGGTGCGCAATGGATCGACACCGAGGCGCAAAAACAGCCCGACCGGGAGCTGGTTCGCATCCAGTTCAACTCGGAGGCCTGGTTCAGGCTTCTCGATCTGGAACCCCTCGCGCCGCAGTGGCTCTCGGCGGGCGCCAATCTGCGCCTGGTGCTGGCCGGCCGGCTCTATGAAATTTACGAATAGCGGAATCTGCGCTTGAGTACAGAAAGGAAAGAAACCATGAAAATTGTGCGTGTCGCCTTGCTGCTCTTCCTCCTCCTTCTGGCTGTTCTGGTCCTTTGCCCGAGGAAGGCGATTTCAGAGCAGCCCCCCCGCGTTCAGCTCGCCCTGCTGCTCGACACCAGCAACTCGATGGACGGCCTCATCGATCAGGCCAAGAGCCAGCTCTGGAAAATCGTCAACGAGTTCATCCCGGCCCGCGTCGACGGCAGGCGGCCGGAGATCGCCGTAGCTCTTTACCACTATGGAACCCCTGAATTGGGCGAGCGCACCGGTTATGTCCGGCAGCTGACGCCCCTCACCGCTGACCTCGACAAGGTCTCCGACCTCCTCTTCGGGCTCACCACCCACGGCGGGGATGAGTACTGCGGCACCGTCATCGGTCAGGCTGTGGAGGAGCTGCAGTGGGGCACGGGCACGAACGACTACCGTGCCATCTTCATCGCCGGCAATGAACCCTTCACCCAGGGACGGGTCGACTTTCGCACCAGCTGCAAGAAGGCGATCGCCAAAGGCATCCTCGTCAACACCATCTTTTGCGGCGACCACCAGGAGGGCATCGAAACCAGCTGGAAAGAGGGCGCCGACCTCGCCGATGGCTCCTACTTCAACATCGACCAGAATGCCAGAAGCATCGATCCTCCGACCCCCTTTGACCAGGAGTTGGCCGACCTGGGCGCCGAGCTGAACAAGACCTACGTAGCTTATGGCCAGGCGGGAGCCGCCGGCAAGGCGAGCCAGGAGCGCCAGGACCTGAATGCCGCCAAGGCCTCGCCCGCCTCCCTGGTGCAGCGGGCGATCACCAAATCGACGGCAATCTACAGCAACAGCGGCTGGGATCTCGTCGATGCCGTGCAGCAGAAAGAGGTCAGGCTGGCGGAGCTGAAGAAGGAGGAACTGCCTGAAGAGATGCGCAGCCTCCCCGCGGCCGAGCGGCAAAAGTATCTCGATCAGAAATATGCGCAGAGAAAGGCGATACAGGAAAAGATGGATGGGCTGCGGGTTAAGCGGGCGGCCTTCATCGCCGAGGAACAGAACAAGGCCTCACAAAGCGGCGAGGTCAACACCCTCGACAAGGCGATGAGCAAGGCCCTGCGCACCCAGGCAGAAAAAGCCAACTATACCTTCTGAGGCG
>JAKPUX010000079.1 GCA_029554865.1 bacterium
CCCAGCCGGCTGTTTTCCATCCGGGTGATCTGCCGCTCGTTCTGGTCAAAGACGCCGATCCCCATCGCCAGCACCAGGGAGTTGACCGAGTGATAATGGCCGTGGATGCGGCGCTGTTCGATGACCCGCGCGTCACAGGGAAAGTGAAAGCGGTGATAGTCGGCGGGGCAGAGGCGGACGATGGCCAGGCTGCCCCCGGCATAGCCGGCGGCCGGCATCCCGAGCAGGGTATCGAGGGTGAAGGATTTTCCCTTGACGGGAAGGAGGGTCGTCTCCCGCAGCTGCGGATAGACCAGCACGCGCCCATCCGCCGGTGAGGCGACTTGTTCATCCTCGGGGCTGAAGGGCCTCGCCCCGGGTTTGAGACGGCGGGTGAAAAAGGCATTGAAGGTGGGATAGCTGCCGACGGGATCGGCGAATTCGGCGGTGTCGATACCCAGATTGCGAATGACGGGGGCGATCTGGCGCCTTGACCAGCGCGAATCGGCATACCAGCCGGCCAGGCGGCTCGGCCAGCGGCGGTTGAAGAGAAAGCTGGTCAGCGCCCGGCCGATCCTGCTGCGGTAGGCCCATCGCATCAATCCCCCGCCAAGTATGATCTCCTCTTCCCTGCGGTCGCTGCCGCGACGATAAAAATAGAGCCGCCCGGACATGATGGATTATCCTTCCTGCTGCCCCTCGCCGTGTATGGCGGCTCCGGGCATCTTCTTAGTCTTCACAATTGCGAGGATGATCCTACGAAGATAGCCATTTTTCAGGGATTCAGCAAGAGAAAAGGCTGAAAACCTCACCACCGATTTTTTCGCTCTGAAAAGAGCAGTTGATAAATTGCAAAAAAATACATAACTTTAATATTGGAATCCAAAGGGTATAAATGAGGTATATCGTTATGCAAACCATAGAGAATATGCGAGTTAAGATTGGCCTGGCCGAGATGCTCAAGGGCGGGGTGATCATGGATGTGACCACCGCGGAGCAGGCCAAAATCGCCGAGGAGGCCGGCGCCGTCGCGGTTATGGCGCTTGAGCGCATCCCCGCCGATATCCGCGCCCATGGCGGCGTCGCACGCATGTCCGACCCGACCGTGATCAAGTCGATCCAGACGGCGGTCTCGATCCCGGTGATGGCCAAGTGCCGCATCGGCCATTTCGCCGAGGCCCAGGTGCTTGAGGCCCTCGGTGTCGATTTCATCGATGAGAGCGAGGTGCTCACCCCGGCCGACGAGGAGTTCCACGTCGACAAGTGGAAATTCAAGGTGCCCTTTGTCTGCGGCTGCCGCAATCTGGGTGAGGCCCTGCGCCGCATCGCCGAGGGGGCGGCCATGATCCGCACCAAGGGCGAAGCGGGTTCGGGCAACATCGTCGAAGCGGTGCGCCACATGCGCGCGGTGCAAGGCGGCATCCGCCGTCTGCAGGGTCTGGGCGATGAGGAACTGGTGACCGAGGCCAAGAACCTCGGCGCTCCGGTCGAGCTGGTGCGGGAGGTCAAAAAGCTGGGCAAACTGCCCGTCCCCAACTTTTCCGCCGGCGGCGTCGCCACCCCGGCCGATGCCTCGCTAATGATGCAGCTCGGCGCCGAGACCGTCTTTGTCGGCAGCGGCATCTTCAAGTCCAGTGATCCGGTCAAGCGCGCCCGGGCCATCGTCAGCGCCACCACCCATTACCTCGATTTCGACCTCATCGCCAGAGAGTCGGAGGGCCTCGGTGAGGCGATGCCGGGTCTGGAGATCTCCTCCATCCCCGAAAACGAGCGAATGGCGGGGAGAGGCTGGTAGATGCGCATCGGCGTCCTGGCGATCCAGGGGGACTATGGCAAACACCGGCAGATGCTCGAATCCCTGGGGCAGGAGGCGCCCCTGGTGCGCACGGAGAGGGAACTGAAGGAGTGCGACGGCCTGATCGTGCCGGGCGGAGAGTCGACCACCCTGACCATACTGCTGCAGAAGCATGGCCTCTGGGATCCCCTCCATGCATTCGGCCGGCGCAAGGCCATTTTCGGCACCTGCGCCGGGCTGATCCTGCTCTCCCGTGAGGTCCGCGACCACAAGCTGGCCAGCCTCAATCTGATCGATCTGGAAGTGGAGCGCAACGCCTACGGCCGGCAGATCGACTCTTTCATCGATAGGGTCCGCCTCGACCTGCGCGGGACGCCGGGCAGCATGGAAGGTGTCTTCATCCGCGCCCCGAGGATAATCGCCTGCGGCATGGAGGTCACTCCCCTGGGCTGGCATCACGAGGAGGTGGTGGCTGCGGAGAACGAGCATATCATGGTCAGCACCTTTCATCCGGAACTGACCGAGAGCACCCTTCTTCACCGTCATTTTCTCACCAAGGTCAGCCGTTTCCTGCACGATTGACGGCGGTAGGTAAAAGAAAAGCCCGGGTCTGCTGCGGCAGCCCGGGCTTTTCTTTTAGCTTTTGCTGAGGCGTTTTTTCAGCCGCCTCATCCTGGTACGGGTTCGTTTGAGGGTGGTTTTGTCCTCGGCCGAAATCGCCTGATCGCGTTTTTTCTTCAATTCTTTCAGTTCTTTTTTCATTTTCGTAAGGTTGGCGCCGGCCTCGTGATGGTGGTGGGCATGCATATCCACCCCCAGGGCCTTGCACACGGCTACCAGCAGGTGTTCCTTGTTGAGCTGGGTGTAGCCCTGGGCCGCTTCATGATCGAGGCCTTTGGCAATCTCGCGCAGTTCAGCGACGGTTTTTGTCTTGAGCTCTTCATAGGTATGGGCCATAGTGCTTCCTCCCTTAATGAATTTGCTTTCATATACGCACTTTTATTGAAAAACACAATAGTCTTTTTCGGGCCTGGAGGCGCGACTGCCCGCATGAAAATGCTTTTAAATAATGAAAAATAATGATACATTTAAAGATATGACGGTGCCAAAAAATTTCAAACGTCTGCTGGCGGGGCTGCTTTTTATCTTCTGGCTGGTGGTGTTGACCGCCCAGGGCCTGGTCTGGGCCAATCTGCGTGTCCTCTTTCTGCCCCGGGTTCCGACCGTGGAGTTGGCGGCCAGCCTTCTCCAGGACACCCTCTGGATCCCGGTCGCCCTGGTGCTGCCCCTCTATCTCTGGTGGCTCAGCCGCCGCGAAACCCGTCATCCCGGCCTACGCATCGCTATTGGGGCGGCGGCCTTCCTGCTCCTGCTCTGGGGCCTCAGCGCCATGCCAACCTTTTTCCGCCTGCTCTTCCTCCTCATGCCCCTGCTGGGGTTTGCTGTCTGGCGCGAGGTGCGGCGCAGCCGCCGGCTCAGTGCCCATCTCTTTCTCTATCTCGTCGCCTGCACCGGCCTGCTGCTCAATTACGGACCGCAGCTCTTCCCCTCCCTCTCCGCCCTGCGCCGGCCGGGGCCAGGCCACCTCAAGATCCTCGATTACAATATCTCCAGCGTCTCCTACGGGGAAAAACGCAACCCGATCTTCGACCTCATCGCCCGGGAGAGCCCGGACATCGTCTTCATTCAGGAGATCAATTCGAGCGATCGCAAACTCTTTCAGAAAAGGCTGGGGGAGGAGTATCCCCACCAGCTCTGGGCCGACCGTTTTGAGAATTACAACGGAGGGGCCATTCTCAGCCGGCTGCCTTTCAAGTCGACCCGCAACATCGACATCGGCACCCCGCACATGTCGGGCCACACCAACGTCAACCACGCCGTGGTCAGCCTCATGGGCGAGGAGATCCACCTCTTCAACTGCCATCTCTATCCTGCGGGCCACGCCTTCCTTCAGCTCCTCTTCGGCAAGCGCACCCTCGCCAGTTCCCTGGCCCAAACACGCACCGCCTATCAGCGGCGCCTGGCGGAAGCGGAGGAGCTGCACCGCATCGTCAGCCGCGTCGAGGCGCCCGTCATTCTCGCCGGGGATTTCAACGACACCCCCAACAGTCCCCTCTACCGCCGTTTCAGCGACGAACTGCAGAACAGCTTCGCGACCGCAGGCTGGGGGCTGGGCACCACCTACGGCCACTACAGCCTGCAGGGCAGTGTCTCGAAATACCTGCGCTTCCTGATCTTCGATTTCCTGCGCATCGATCAGGTCTTCGCCAGCCGCCATTTCCGCATCCTGGAAGCAAGGGTGATGCCGCTCTCGATTTCGGACCACCGGCCGCAGCTCGTGCGCCTTGTTTTGTATTGACTTGAACCTAATTTTTAGCTACATTTCCGCACTATTATCCACCCACTTTCTCGCGAGGAGATGAACATGGATTTGCAGCTCTATCTGGACGACCTGGGCGAAAAAAAGGTGACGGGCTCGCCGGCAGGAATCGACATCACGGGTATTGCCTACGATCCCCTGCGCATACAGCCCGGATTCATCTACGTGGCCATCAATATCTACACCCAGCTGGACAAAATCGAGATCCCCGACGGACATCCCTATGTCCAGGAAGCCATTGCCAGGGGCGCAGTCTGCGTCGTGCTGCAAAACGACATGGAACTCCCCTCCGGCGTCGTCAAGGTGGTGGTGCCCGACTCCCGCTACGCCCTCGGGATCCTCGCCAACCGCTTTTACGGCCGTCCCTCCGAGCAGCTCAAGCTGGTCGGGGTGACGGGCACCAACGGCAAGACCACCACGACCCATGTCATCGAATCCATCTTTATCGAGAACCACAAGGTCGGCCTCATTGGCACCCTCTACTACAAGCTCAACGGCGAAATTCGCAAATCCAAGGATACCACCCCCGAGCCGCCGGACCTTCAGGCCATCCTCCGCGAGATGGCGGACCTGGATTTTTCGTACTGCTTCATGGAGACCTCCTCGCACGGCATCGAGTTCCACCGCCTTCAGGGCTGCCGCTTCCGGGTCGCCCTGTTCACCAATCTCACCCAGGATCATCTCGATTATCACAAGACCATGGAGAACTATCTCAACGCCAAGCTCAAGCTCTTCCGCTGGCTCGGCGAGGAGGATTTCGCGGTCATCAACATCGATGATCCCTACGGCGGCCGCTTCGTCGAGGCCACCCGCGCCAATGTCCTCACCTACGGCATCTACTCCCCGGCCGACATCATGGCCAGGGACATCCACTATGATATCAACGGCACCCGCTATACCCTGGTGACCCCGAAGGGGGAGATCGAAATCAAAACCCGACTGCTCGGCCGCTTCAACGTCTACAACGCCCTGGCTGGGGTCGGCACGGCTGTCGCCGAGGGCATCGGCCTCGAGCAGATCAAGCGCGGGCTGGAACGCCCGATCCGCGTCGCCGGCCGCATGGAGATGGTCGACCGGGGCCAGCCCTTCACCGTGGTCGTCGATTACGCCCACACCCCCGACGGCATGGAGAATGTGCTCGGCCTGGCGCGCGGGCTCAATCCGCGCAAGCTCATCACCGTTTTCGGCTGCGGCGGCGACCGCGACAAGGAGAAGCGGCCGATCATGGGGGGTGTCGCCGCCCGCTTCAGCGACGAAATCATCCTCACGGCGGATAATCCGCGCAATGAGGATCCCCTCCAGATTCTCGCCGAGATCCGCAAGGGCTGCGACTCGGCCAGCGTTACCGAGATTGTCGACCGCCGCTCCGCCATTCAGCATGTCATCGCCATGGCCGGCCCGGGCGACATTGTCATGATCCTCGGCAAGGGCCATGAGACCACCCAGACCCTCAAGGAGCACACCGTCCCCTTCAACGACCGTGAAGAAGCCGAAAAGGCGCTCGATGCGCTGCTGCAAAAATAATCATCCTCATCCCAAAACGAAGGATGACTCCCATGAGCAATGCATGCAAAAGCCTGCGCAAGGGCGTCAGGGTGGAGGTGCTGTTCCTGAGCGCCCTCGTGCTCCTCTGCGCAGGCGTTACTCTCATATCAGGATGCCATAAAAGATCGCCTATGATCATCTCCGCCAGGATATCAGCCCCGGACATCGTCGATGTGCAGCTGCAGGATTCAACCGCCCACATCGATACCGCCGATTTCTATTTCACCCCCGATCTGCAAATCTACCGCGTCGAACAGCGCAAGGGCGTCTTCCGTCTTCACTGCGCGCCCCTCGATCTGACCCAGACCCGCTTTCTCCACCTCCGCGAAAGCAGGGCGGAGCTGGATCCCGGCCTTCTCCTCGACCGCTACTACTCGAACAAGACCATGGGCTGCAGCTGGGACGAGGATTCGACCACCTTCCGCCTCTTTTCGCCGCGCGCCCGCCGGGTCACCCTGACGCTCTATCCGGCCCCGGAGGCGGAGGCGGGTGCCGGCCACGAGCTCAGTCGCGATCAGGACGGGGTCTGGGAGCTCACCCTGCCCGGCCATTACTTCGGCCAGGCCTACACCTACCAGGTTGACGGCCCCGCGGGGGCAACCGAGCAGTTCGATTACAGCAAGCCCATTTGCGATCCCTATGCGCGGGCCGTGGTCACCGCCAACGAGTACCTCCATCGCGGCCGCACCCTCATCCTCGACAGCGGCCGCTACGACTGGGAGGGGGACCATCCCCTGGGCATTTCCCTGCAGGAGATGATTATTTACGAGTGCCATGTCCGCGATCTGACCGCCCATTCGAGTTCTGGCTGTCCGGCGGAACTGGCCGGCAGCTACAAGGGGGCGATCCAGCCCGGCCTGGCCGGCGGCATCGATTATATCCGCGCGCTGGGCGTCAACGCCATCGAACTCCTGCCGGTCCATGAATTCGGCAATATCGAGCTTCCCTTTAATGTCGATGCCGGGGGCACCCGCAACACCTGGAATCCCTACAGCCGCAACCACTGGGGCTACATGACCTCCTTTTTCTTCGCTCCCGAGTCCTATTACGCCAGCGGCGCAGCCATGACCCCCGGGGCCATGACCGGCGGGGATGGCCGCCAGGTCGACGAACTCAAGGATCTGGTCAAGGCCTTTCACAAGGCCGGCATCGCCGTCATCCTCGACGTGGTCTATAACCATGTCTCCCAATACGATCAGAACTGCTTTAAACTGGCGGATAAAAAGTATTATTTCCGCCTCGATGCGGAGCAGAACTATATCGCGACCAGCGGCTGTGGCAATGATTTCAAGACCGAGCGCCCGATGGCGCAGCGGCTAATCCTCGAGAGCGTCCGCTACTGGATGGAGGATTATCATGTCGACGGCTTCCGTTTCGATCTCGCGGCCATGATCGACTGGGAGACAGTCGATCTCATCACCCGCGAGGCGCGCAAGATCAACCCCCATGTCGTCCTCATCGCCGAACCCTGGGGCGGCGGCAAATACGACCCGGCCGGCTTTTCGCAGCACGACTGGGCGGCCTGGAACGACCAGTTCCGCAACGGCATCAAGGGGCAGAATCCGGAGAACGGTCAGAGCTACATCTTCGGCCGCTATCTGGGGGACCTCAACCGTGAGGCCGTCAAGCGCTACATCCGCGGCACGCTCGCGGCGGAGGGGGGGCTCTTCCAGAAGAGCAGCCATGCGGTTAACTACCTCGGTTCCCACGACGACCACACCTACGGGGATTTCGTCCGCATCGGCTCGGGGGGCGTTCTGCCCGACCAGGTCATCTCCGATCCCCTCGCCAACGCCCGGTTGACCACTGAGCAGCTCAAGATCAGCAAGCTCGGCGCCCTCATCCTTTTCACGAGCCAGGGCGCGGTGATGATCGAGGAGGGGCACGAATTCGCCCGCAGCAAGGTGATCGCCCGCAGCGAGGCCCCGGATTCGATGGCCGGCCGCATCGATCACAACAGCTACAACAAGGACAACGAGACCAACTGGCTCAATTACAGCCACGCGGCCCTCAACCAGGAGCTGATCGATTATTACAAGGGGCTGATCAGGCTGCGCAAGCGCTATGCGGCCTTTCGCAGCACTCCGTCCGGGGCGATCCATTTCAGCGACGGCGACAATCCCTTCGCCCTCTCTTTTCAGATCAGGCGGGCGGATAATCCCGACCGCCGCGATTTCCTTGTTCTTCTCAACGGCCACCGCGAGGAGATGTCGCGTTTCATCCTGCCCGAGGGCCAGTGGCGCATCCTGGTCAACGGCGAGAAGGCCGGCCCCGATCCCGAGGAACGGCGGGTTGAGGGCGAGCTGGTCCTCCCCTCGACCACCGGCATGGTCCTGGTCCGGTGACGGCCGTGTGAAAGCCCCTCACCCCGGCGGTTCAGGCTGCTGCATTGCTGCCATCGCCGCTTCCGCCGCCGGGTGGCTTCCCGGCCAGGGGTGACCGCGTTCTGCGATCGGCTGGCCAGGGCGCGCAGAAGAAAGTACAGAGCATGCAGCCTATCCTAACCCCATCCGCGAGGTACCCATGCAGGTGATAGCCGATGTCGTCGCCGCTCTGGACAGTTTTCTCTGGGGCCTGCCGTTGATACTCCTCCTTTTCGGCACCCATCTTTTTCTCACCATCCGGCTGCGCTTCCCCCAGCGCCACATTTTCAAGGCAATCAAACTCTCCTTCTCCCGGGATGCAGGCGCGGAGGGGGATGTCAGCCAGTTCGGCGCCCTGACCACAGCCCTAGCCGCGACCATCGGCACCGGCAATATCGTCGGGGTGGCGACCGCGGTCACCCTTGGCGGGCCCGGGGCGGTGTTGTGGCTCTGGCTGACGGGGGTTTTCGGCATCAGCACCAAGTACGCCGAGGGGCTGCTGGCGGTCAAATACCGCATCAAGACCCCGAGCGGGGATATGGCAGGGGGGCCGATGTATGTGCTCGAACGCGGACTGGGCTGGCGCTGGATGGGCATCCTCTTTGCCGCATTCACCGCCGTTGCCGCCTTTGGTATCGGCTGCATGGTGCAGGCCAACTCGATCTCCGCCCTCGCCCTGAGCGCCTTCCAGATCCCCGGCTGGGTGACCGGCCTTCTTCTCACCATCCTCACCGCGGTGGTGATCCTCGGGGGCATCAAGAGCATCGCCCGTGTCTGCGGCGTCCTCGTCCCCTTCATGGCCCTCACCTACATCCTCGGCTGCCTCTACATCCTCGTCCTCCACTATCAGACCCTGCCGGCGACCATCGCCCTCATCGTCCGTTCGGCCTTCAACGGCCACGCCGCAGTCGGCGGCTTCACCGGAGCCACCCTAATGGCGGCCCTCCGCTTCGGGGTTGCGCGCGGCCTCTTTTCCAACGAGTCGGGCCTGGGCTCGGCCCCGATCGTCGCCGCCGCCGCCCAGACCCGCAATCCGGTGCGCCAGGCCCTGGTCTCCTCCACCGGCACCTTCTGGGATACCGTCGTGGTCTGCCTCATGACCGGCCTGGTGCTGGTCAATTCCGGAGACTGGACCGGGGGCGCCAACGGCGCCGAACTGACCAAATCCGCCTTCTCCCACATCCCGGTCATCGGACCGGCCGTTCTCACCATCGGACTGCTGACCTTCGTTTTTTCGACCATCCTCGGTTGGTCCTATTACGGCGAAAAGGCGATGGAATACCTCGCCGGCGAACGGGCGGTGCTGCCCTACCGCATTCTCTGGTGCATCGCCGTCTATTTCGGCTCGGTCTTTTCCCTCCAGTTCGTCTGGAATTTCGCCGATCTCGCCAACGGACTCATGGCCATCCCCAATCTCATCGCCCTCCTCGCCCTGAGCGGGGTGCTGGTGCGCGAGACGCGGACCTATCTCTGGGATGGCGAGTTGTAGATTGCATTGTGCAATTTTTATCCGGAATCCGGTGTTATCTTTTAAGCGATGTCGACCTGCAGTTATGTATCCTTAATCATGGAGGCAGCAATGAGAAGAAGCATGATAGCACTGACGGCCACGCTGTTGACAGCTCTGCTGGCCATCTCCGATCCTGTTCAGGCGCAGTTCAATATGCCGCGGCCGAGCCCCAAGGCAAGCGTCACCCAGACCATCGGCCTGACTGATGTATCGATCTCCTACAGCCGTCCCGGTGTCAAGAACCGCACCATCTGGGGGGAACTGGTGCCTTTCGGCAAGGTCTGGCGGCTCGGCGCCAATGAGGCGACGATCATCACCCTGGGCGATGACGTGACCATCGAGGGTCAACCCCTGGCCAGGGGGAGCTACAGCCTGCATGCCATTCCCACCTCCGAAGAGTGGACCATCATCTTCAACAAGGTTGCGGAACAGTGGGGCTCCTATAACTACAAGCAGGAAGAGGATGCCCTGCGAGTGACAGTCAAACCCGAGGCCGGTCCCTTCGTCGAGCGCATGCTCTTCACCTTTGATGATATCACCGACGAGTCAGCCCTGGTCACGCTGGCGTGGGAGAAGCTGCGCGTCTCCTTCAAGGTGGGTGTGAACACGCAAGGCAAGGTGATCAATTCAGCCAAGGCCACCCTGAGCCCGCGCGCTCTTTTTTTCGCGGCTCAGTATGCCTATCAGAATAATGTCGAGCTCGATCAGGCTGCCAGGTGGCTGGATGCTTCCATCGCCCTGGAAGAGAACTATCAGAACCTGAGCTTCAAGGCGGGGCTGCTCGCCAAAGCCGGCAACCGGAAAGAGGCGGTCAAACTGGGCGAGAAGGCCCTTGCACTCGGCAAGGCCGCACAACGCATCCCTCCGGATCTGGCTGCTTTTGAGAAGCAGTTGCTGGAGTGGAAGAAGAGATAAGCAACATGCTCCACCCGCAGGCCAGGCGAAGCTGCTTTGCCTGGCCTTGCGGATTAACCCGGAGGTCTTGCGGAGATGAAAAAAAGCGGATTCCTTATGCTGATGCTATTCTCTGCCCGGCTTTTGGCCGTCGATCTGGTCTCGCCTGACGGCCGGCTGGCGCTCGACTTTTATCTCGACGCGTCGGGCGCGCCCTGCTACCGCCTCACCCTCGACAGCCAGCCGGTCATCCTGGAGAGCAGGATGGGCATCACCATCAGGGACAATCCCGGACTCTTTGACGGCTTCAAGGTGCTCGGTTTCGAACGCTCCACCACCGACGAGAGCTGGGAGCCGGTCTGGGGCGAAGAGCGGCGCATCCGCAGCCACTACAACGAGCTGGAGGTGACCCTGGAGCGCGTTGAGCCGGAGAAGCGGCGGATGATCATCCGTTTCCGCCTTTTCGACGACGGTCTCGGCTTTCGCTATGAATTCCCGCGCCAGCCCGGCCTGGGCTATTTCATCGTCAGCGGCGAAAAAACCCAGTTCAATCTCACCGGCGATCATCTCGCCTGGTGGATCCCCGGGGATTACGATACCAATGAATACGACTATGCGACCACCCCGCTGAGCAAGGTCGACGCCATGCGCGGGGCCAAAATGTACGAAATCTCGGTGCGCTCTATCATCGCCCCCAACGCCGTGCAAACCCCCCTGATGCTCAAGAGCCGTGAGGGATTTTATATCAACCTTTTCGAGGCGGGCCTGGTCAACTATCCGGCGATGAATCTGCTCATCGACCAGCGCACCTTTTCGCTGACGGCAGCGCTGGTGCCCGATGCCCTGGGCAACATGGCCTACCTGCAGACCCCGGAAAAGAGCCCCTGGCGCACTGTCATTGTCAGCCGCGACGCCCGTGAGATCCTCGCCTCGCGAATCATCCTCAACCTGAACGAACCCTGCGCCCTGACCGAAACTGAATGGATCAGGCCGCAGAAATACATCGGCATCTGGTGGGGCATGCACGCCGGCACCGCCTCCTGGAATATGGCCGACACCAGCAATCTCAAGCTCGTCTCCACCGACTGGAACGCCCTCAAGCCCAACGGCCGCCACGGCGCCACCACGGCCGAGACCAAACGCTACCTCGATTTCGCCGCCCGGCATGGCTTTGACGGCGTGCTGGTGGAGGGCTGGAACATCGGCTGGGAGGACTGGTTCGGCAACTGGAAAGAGGAGGTCTTTGATTTCGTCACCCCCTATCCCGATTTCGACGTCGAGGCGCTGCAGCACTACGCCGAGGAGCGCGGGGTGCGTTTGATCATGCATCACGAGACCTCGGCGGCAGTGACCAACTACGAGCGGCGGATGCAGGAGGCCTTTGCCTTTATGAAAAGGCACGGCTACCACACCGTCAAGACCGGCTATGTCGGCCGTATCATCCCGCGCGGTGAGCACCACGACGGCCAGTGGATGGTCAACCATTATCTGCGCGTCGCCCGGGAGGCGGCGCGCCATGAGATCATGATCGATGCCCACGAGCCGGTGCGGCCGACCGGGCTGCACCGCACCTGGCCGAACTGGCTGGCCTGCGAGGCGGGGCGCGGCAATGAGTACAACGCCTGGAGCGGCGGCAATCCCCCTGACCACGAGACCATCCTCCCCTTCACCAGGCTCATGGGCGGTCCGATGGATTACACCCCCGGCATTTTTCAGATCAGGATGGAGTATTACAAGCCGGGCAGCACTTTTCAGGTTCACACCACCCTGGCCAAGCAGCTCGCCCTCTACGTCACCCTCTACAGCCCCCTGCAGATGGCGGCTGACCTGATCGAGAATTACGACCGCTTCCCCGACGCCTTTCAGTTTATCAAGGATGTGGCGGTTGACTGGGAGGAGAGCCGCATCATCGCCGCGGAGCCAGGCGACTATCTGACCATCGCCCGCAAGGCGAAAGATTCGCCGAACTGGTTCGTCGGCGCCATCACTGATGAGCAGGCCCGCTCTGCGACCGTCGCCCTCGATTTTCTCGATCCCGGGACCACTTACATAGCAACCCTCTATCTCGACAGCAAGGAGGCCCACTGGCAGAATAACCCCATGGCCTACCGGATTCAAAAGGGGCTGGTGACCGCAAAATCGGTGCTCAAAATGGCTCTGGCCCCCGGCGGCGGGGCGGCGGTGAGCATCATGCCGGCAGCCGCCTCCGAGATGAAAGCACTCAGAAAACTGAAATAGCAGTGGAAGGAAAATCCCCCCATGCGCTATGGAGCGGCGGCAGCGTCCGCACTCATCATTCTCCTGGCCATTTTCAGACCGGTGCGGGCTCAGGAGGCTGCAGTGCCAACCGGCGGAACAGGGGAGGGGCGGGAGGCTCTTGAGCAAGCGCGCCTGCTCTTTTACGCCAGTGTGGAACAGAAGAAACAGATCGGGCCCGCCATCGCCGCCTTTGAGGAGCTCGCCGGGAACTATCCCGCGTGGGCGGGACGGGCGAAGACCTACATCGGCGCCCTGGTCGCTCTGCAGGGCAAGCATGCCTTTCTGCCCCACGACAAGTGGCGACTGGCCAACCGTGGACTCGCGATCATGGATGAGGGGGTCGCCATGGCTCCCGAGGATGTCGAGTCCCTCTTCATCCACAGCTCGACCTGCTATTTTCTCCCCTTTTTCTTCAAGCGCGGTGAGGATGCCCAGGCCAAGTTCCGCGAGCTGGTGCGCCTGCTGCCGGAGAAGCACCGCGAGTTCGACGAACCCATGTTCGCCAATGTGGTACAGTTCATCGCCGAGCGCGCCCGCCTCGATGAGAACGAAAAAGCGGCTCTGGAGCGCCTCCGGTCGGAGTTGACGCTTCCCGGTACCGGGCCTGGCGGCGGAGCGCACGAGGAGGCCGGCTCTTGAGCCATCTGGAGTATCTCCTTTTCAACCTGCTGGTCGCCGCCGGCCCTGTGGCATTGAGCTTCGAACCGAAAGTCAGGTTTCTGCGCCGCTGGCCCGCCGCCCTGCTCGCCGCCCTTGTCATGCTGGCGCCTTTCGCCCTCTGGGATTCCCTGGTCACCGGCCGCCACTGGTGGTTCAATCCCCGCTTCACCGCCGGGACCTTCATCGGAGCCCTTCCGGCCGGGGAGTGGCTCTTTTTCATCACGGTTCCCTTCTCCTCTCTCTTCGTCTGGGAGGTGCTGCGCTTCTACCGCCCGCGCGGGCATGCGGATTCGGGGCGGCGTCCCCCGCTCTGGCTCTGGGCAGCCCTGCCCCTCGCCGGCCTGCTGCTCTGGCTGGGCAAGGAGTACACCGCCCTGGTGATCGCTGCCTTTGCTTTGACGGCCTGGGCCGATCTGCGCTTCGGCGGCCGGGTGCTGGCCCGCGCCAACCTCTGGCCCTACGCCGCCCTTCTCGCCGGGCTGATGCTGATTTTCAATGGCTATCTGACCGCCCGGCCGGTGGTGCTCTACGATCCGGCCTACCAACTCGACTGGCGGGTCGGCACCATTCCGATCGAGGATTTCCTCTACGGCTACAGCCTCCTCCTGGGCGGCACGTCACTCTTTGAAAAATTCAGGAGACCCCATGGCTAGACAGGTGGCCGTCATCGGAGGGGGATTGGCGGGATTGAGCGGCGCCATTGAACTGGCGCGGCGGGGCTTCAGCGTCGACCTTTTCGAGCAGACCGGCCGCCTCGGTGGCAAGATGAATGAGGTGCGGCGGGAGGGCTTCCGCTTCGACACCGGGCCCTCGCTGCTCACTATGCCCTTTGTGCTCGAAAAGCTCTTTGCCGATGCCGGCTTCCGGCGCAGGGAGTTCCTCGATCTGGTCCCGATCGAGCCGATGTGCCGCTATTTTTTCGCAGACGGCAGCCGTCTCGACGCGAGCAGCGATGCCGCGGCCATGGAGACGGCCATCACCATGCTCTCGGAGCGGGACCGGGGCCGCTTCGCTCGCTTTATGGCTTACAGCCGCCGCATCTACGATCTCACCGCCGAGGTCTTTCTCTTCACCCCGATCCACGAATGGAAAAGAGTGCTCAAGAGCCGCCATCTCTCCACCCTGGGCGCCCTTCCCGCCATTGACCCCCTGCGCACGGTCCACCGCGGGGTAAAACGTTTTTTCCGCGACGATCGCCTCGTCCAGCTCTTCGACCGCTACGCCACCTATAATGGCTCCAATCCCTACCAGGCGCCGGCGACCCTGAATATCATCCCCTACGTTGAATACGGGTTCGGCGGCTTTTACGTCCGCGGCGGGATGTACCGTCTGGTCGAGGCCCTGCAGCGGCTGGCTACTATCCTCGGGGTGCGCATCCACACCGGGATGCCGGTGGAGGAGATTGTGACCGAAAAAGGGCGGGTCGCCGGCGTGCGGGTGGACGGTACCCTGCTGCGCACCGAGCGCGTGCTCTGCAGCGCCGATGTCGTCACCGCCTTCAACCATCTGCTGCCCGGATTCGCCAGAGAGCGCCGCCGGCTCAACCGCCTCGAACCCTCGCTCTCGGGCATGATTTTCCTCTGGGGGGTGAAAAAGAGCCATCCCGGGCTGGCCCACCACAATATCTTTTTTTCTGCCGATTATCACCGCGAGTTCGGCCAGATTTTCGACGGGCTGCGGGCGCCGGACGATCCCACCGTCTACGTCGCCATCACCAGCCGCGCCGATGCGGAGGATGCCCCGGAAGGGATGGAGAACTGGTTTGTGCTGGTCAATATGCCCTACCTGCGCCCGGGGGCGGCTGAATCCGATGCCGCCAGTGTGCGCCAAACCGTACTTGCCCGGCTGCGGCAGCAGGAGATCGATGTCAACGGGGCGATCGCCTGCGAGGAGGTCATCACCCCGCGCGACTTTCTCGAGCGCTATGGCAGCAACGCCGGCAGCATCTACGGCATCTCGAGCAACTCGCGCTCGATGGCCTTTCGCCGCCCGGCCAACCGCAGCCGCGCCGT
>JAKPUX010000104.1 GCA_029554865.1 bacterium
ATCGGCAGCGATCCCTGCGCCGGCAAGGCCCCGGAGGACTCCGCCGTGCAGTTCATCGAAAAAAAGCTCCATTACCGCTGGAGCGCCGGCCACGCCAGCAGCGACGGCCGCCTCTTCAGCGCGGATGAGCGCTTCTGGCCGAAGGGCTCTCCCTTCCGGTTCAATACCCTGCCGGATGAGCGGATCTACGCGGTCGAGGCCCCGGACGCGATCGAACCGGTCAACGGCAGCCGCACCATCCTCCGCTATGTGGAGAACCAGTTCAGCGCCGCCATCGCCTGGAAAAAAGAGCACGCCGTGGCCGCGCTGGCGTTTCCGTTCGAGGCCGTCATCGATGACGGCGAGCGCGACCAGCTCATGAGCGCGCTGCTGCGATTTTTGACAAAATAACAAAAAGATTTCATTTTTTAGTCATTTTACATTATATTCTACCAGAAGGGGAGCGGCGATGCCGGAAAGATCCGGACAGCGCCCCGCAGCCGAATTCCAGTCCATCTAACCGCGCCAGGATGGGGAGACCCCATGAAAGGTTTGTTCGTCAAAAAAAAGTCGCAGCATCACGAACAGGACGAGACCGAACTCATCAAGGTGCTGAAAGCCCTGCCGGTCTTTGAGAACCTGGACCGCCGCGAATTGGCCGCGGTGGTGAGGATCCTCCATGAGAGAGAGTACCAGCCCGACGAGGTCGTCTTCCGCGAGGAGGAGCCGGGCATGGGGATGTACATCATCCAGAAAGGCCGGGTGATGATCCGCTCCGAAAAGGGCAATCTGCTGCTGGCCGAGCTCGGCGACGGAGCCTTTTTCGGCGAGATCTCCCTGCTCGACGCCTCACCGCGCTCCGCTACCGTGGTCGCCAAGGAGAAGAGCCGCATCTTCGGCTTTTTCCAGCCGGATCTCTACGGCCTGATCGAGCGCAATCCCACCACCGGCGTCAAGATCGTCCTCGGTCTCTCCCGCCTGGTCTGCGAACGGCTGCGCCAGACCAACAAGCGCGCCTATGATTTCAACGAGGCCCTGCAGCAGATGCGCCAGACACCCAGGCAGGAGAAGCCGGCATGATCTCCTTTCGCGATCCCAGCACCCGCAAGATGCTGCTCCTCCTCACCGCCCTGGTGCTGATCATCCTCCTCAGCGCGATCGGCGGCATCGCCCAGATGCTGATCATCGCCCTCCTGCTCGCCTATATTCTCGACCCCCTCGTCATCCGCATGGAGGCGCGCGGGATCTCACGCACCGCCGCGGCGGCGATCATCCTGCTCACCATGACCGCCCTGATCGTCGTCGGCATCATCACTCTGGTCCCGGCCCTCAAGGCGCAGATGGTGGGCATGAGCAGCGACGCTGGTTCGGCCAAGACCGACCTCGCCCTCGCCAATCTCCAGGAGGTGGTGCGCGCCAAGATGGGCTGGCTCGGT
>JAKPUX010000067.1 GCA_029554865.1 bacterium
AACTGGCAACCTGAAAACTGTGCCATCTGTGCCAGGTTGGCACACTTTTTTAACCAATGGCACACTCGTTATGGCACACCTCCTGGGGGCTCCCGAGCCTCGAATCGCATCCCCAGGCCCTGCTCGATGACCTCCAAAAGCACCAACCCCGGAACCGTCGGAAAATCGTCAACCCTCCGCCCAATGCCTTGTGCCATCCTCAAGGCTTCAACGCCACAGGTACAATAACCATCCCCGCGAGAGCTTGCCCTGGCGGCAAAACTCCCGATCATCCACGTCGGATGACCCCAACTACCCGGTCAACCCGGCAAAAACTGTCCCCGTCCCTCCCTCAAGCACGCCCTCCCGCCATTCCCAATCGCCCTAATCGCCCCAGCCAGCCTATGGCTCCCAATAGGCCGTGTACAAGGGGTGTACCAAGGATGCTCAAAGGAAGTTCATGCTTATTTTCTATGCGCTCCTGCCGCGCCTCCGGTGTGCTCCCCTTGTACATAGCCTGAGACGACGAAGAAGAAACGGTAGCGCGGGCGGTGGAAGAGGGCGAGGCGGACGCGGGCTTCGCTTTCTTAACTGGTGCCTTTTCAGAGGCTTGCTGAGCTTTGGCCGTGGAGGGGGGCGGGACGATGGCGCTGTGGACCCAGTTCGGTCCCTTCCAGCCGTTCCGCGTCTGGCTGGTGACGATAAATACCTTCTGTCCCGGTGCCGGTTGCCCAAACCGCGCGGTGTAAAGCTCCGTGATGTCGCTCTGCCCGTTCTGGCTCGGGCTCAACAGGCCCAGGTAATAGACCCGACGGTGCTTCATCCGACCCGGACTGCACGGTGCCTGCCCAAAGACCATGATGTCTTCCGTGGCCACCCCGACGTTCAACCGCAGCCGCAGCCCGACTTCCGGGTCTTGCACGATCTCCAATCCGGTGACGAGATTAGGGCTGAAGACCACCGGGGCCGGGGGTTCGCTGACGGGCGGCTGGCCGATGCAGTCCAGGACGCTGTTGATGCGGATATAAAATTGCTGGCCGCTGAGGGGCCCGTATTGGCCCACCGACGGCCGGCTGGGAACGGTTTGCGCCGCCGCCACCCAGCGCTGGCGCTGGGCTTCGGTCAGGCTCCGGCCCCAGGCCTGGGAGCAGGCGGCGAAGCTGGCGCGGGCGCGAGCCTGGGCAGGAGACCGGGCGTCGCGGGGCATGGTTAACGCCCGGCAACATTGGCCGAAGG
>JAKPUX010000111.1 GCA_029554865.1 bacterium
ATTACCGCTATTTCCTCGGCAACACCCGCAACGGCTTTTACCTGAGCGGCTTTACCCGTTTCGCCCATCTCGAGGGCTACGAAGAGCAGAGCCAAGCCCCGTTCTGGGACGTTCCCGAACTCGCTGAAATCCGCACCACCCAGAACAAAATCGGCATCGGCGTGGGCCTGGGCTACCGCAAATTCTCCTACAAGGGGCTCTACTGGGGCTGCAGCTTCAGCTTCGGCCGCTTCCTCACCGGCCGCAACGATATCTTTTACAGCAACTGGGATGACTTCGCCTCACTCAACAACGACGACGGCAAATACATCTTCGATATCGAATTTTTAAAATTCGGCTGGGCCTTCTAGGGAATGAAGAAGATGATCGGGCTGTCCCTTCTTGCCCTTCTCCTCGGATTCGCGCTCGCCCTTCTCTACATGCGCTTTATCGAGCCAGAGCGGCTGGTCGTCCGCCACCTCCGGATTACTGCTCAGCAATGGCCGGTGCAGACAGAGCCCCTCTCCGTCCTCCAGCTCTCCGACCTCCACCTGCCCAGCATGAGCCCCCGGCTCCAGGACAAGGTCCTGGACGCAGTCCGCAGGGAAGCCCCGGATATGATCGTCATCACCGGGGATCTCATGAGCACCAGCAACATCTTTGAACCTGACAACCACGACCAACTGCAGGCCGAGCTGGCGCAGTTGGGCCGTTTTCTGGCCCGGATGGAGGCGCCGCTGGGGATTTGGGTCGTGCGCGGCAACCACGATTTCGGCAATGACAAGGAGGTGAGCGACCGGCTCGTCCATTTTCTGCGCGGGCAGGGGATCCGTCTCCTCACTAACCAGAGAGAAATCATCTCCTGGTCCGGAACCACCTTCGCCCTTATCGGCCTGGATTTCTCCGAAAGCGACTCCTCCACCATCCAGCCCTTTCAAGTCCTCCAGGAGGGAAAAGAGACCTTTCTCCGGTCGGGTTATTCCAAAAAAAATCGCTACACCCACCATTTCCGCATGGCGGAAGATGATCACTGGCGCGATTATACAGTGTCGGCCCGGCTCCGGGTCTCCAAAGACATCGCTACCGGCGCAGGCATAACCTTCTATTCCCAGATGGATCGGGGATTGGACCACTACTACCGGCTGCGCTGGTCCCCGACGGAGAACGGCTTCCGCTTTTCCCCCCACAATACCTCGATAACCCATGGCCAACAGGAACTCCCGGTCGCCATGACCGCGGACGAGTGGTACCGCTGCAAGGTGGAGGTGCTGACGGAGGAGCGCCAGACGCGCATGTCCGCGAAGGTGTGGAGGGATGGGGAGGCTGAACCGGATGAATGGCAGGCCGTGGCCTGGGATTCCTCGGCCACCCGGTTGAAGGAGGGAACGGTTGGTTTATGGAGCATTTATACCGGGGAACACTGCTTCGATGATCTGCTGGTGGTCTCCGCAACGGGGGATACCCTGCTGCAGGAGGGGTGGGAAAAAGAGGGCAGACCGCACAAACCACCCTCCTGGATCGACTTTCGCCACAACGAGCAGGCCCTGCCCTTGCTCATGGCCGCCCTCCCCGATACCACCTTCACCCTGCTCTTGTGCCATAATCCGGAGACAGCGGAGACGGCCGGCGCCCTTGGCGTCGACCTCATGCTGAGCGGCCATACCCACGGCGGCCAGCTGCGGCTGCCCCTGCTGGGATCCCCCAGCCTCGAGTACAAGCATGGTCGCCGTTTCATCAAGGGATTCTATCGCATCGGGGGGCTCTCTCTTTATGTCCATTCAGGGCTGGGTACAGTCTACCTCCCCTTGCGCTTCCTCGCCCCACCGGAGATCGCTCTCTTCCACATCAGCGCACCGTAGGCCGCAGCCGTTCGACCGGCACGCTGCAGATAGTAGAGCAAAACCGGCATTAGAAAAAGAGGTTGCGATTCCAGCCGCTGCTTTTTACATTGAATCATACCTCAAGGATTACCGGAAAGGAGATTTACATGAAAGGATTCAGGATCATCCTCCTGCTGCTCCTCGGCGGCATACTCACGGCCTCCGCCCAGACCAAAATCTTCATCGATACTGAGGTCGCAACCCAGACCATCAGCCGCCATATCTACGGCCACTTTTCCGAGCATCTCGGCCGCTGCATCTATGACGGCCTCTGGGTCGGTAAAAACTCCACCATCCCCAACATCAACGGATTTCGCCAGGAGGCAGTGGCTGCGCTGCTCGAGATCGGCATCCCCAATCTGCGCTGGCCGGGCGGCTGCTTCGCCGACATCTATCACTGGCAGGACGGCATCGGCGATCCCAAAAAACGCCCGCCGATCCTCAACTATCACTGGGGCAATGTCACCGAAGACAACAGCTTCGGCACCCACGAATTTCTCGAACTCTGCGAGCTGCTCAAGTGCGAGCCCTATCTCGCCGCCAACGTCGGCACGGGCACCCCGCGCGATCTCAAGGATTGGGTGCAGTACGTCAACGCCAAAGGCACCAGCCCGATGACCCAGCTGCGCGCCCGCAACGGCCGCACCGCTCCCTGGGCGGTTAAATACTGGGGTATCGGCAACGAGGTCTGGGGCTGCGGCGGCAACATGGATGCCGAATACTATGCCAGGCTCTACAACCACTACGCCACCTTCTGCCGCGATTACGACGACACCCGGTGCGTGCGCATCGCCTGCGGACCCTACGGCAGCGACACCACCTGGACCGCCACCCTGCTGAAACACATCAATCCCGGCCTTCTGCAGGGGCTCTCCATGCATTACTACACCGTCGCGCGCGGCGACTGGAACAAGAAGGGCTCCGCAACCAACTTTGGCGAGGAGGAGTGGTTCGAACAGCTCAGCGCCACCCTCAAAATGGAGGAGGCCATCGACCAAAACAGCCGCGTCATGGATCGCTTCGATCCTGAAAAAAAGATCGCCCTGATCGTGGACGAGTGGGGCGACTGGTACGACGTCGAGCCGGGAACCGAAGGGGGCTTCCTCTACCAGCAGAACAGCCTGCGTGACGCCCTGGTGGCGGCAATCAATTTCAACATCTTCAACAACCGCTGCGACCGGGTTAAAATGGCCAACATCGCCCAGACCGTTAACGTCCTGCAGTCGGTGGCCCTCACCCGCGGCAGTGAATTAGTGCGCACGCCGACCTTTTATGCCTTCAAGCTTTTCCGCCCCCACAGCGACGCGACCCTGCTGCCCAGCCGCATCGAAGCGGAACTCTACACCTTCAACGGTAAAAGCATCCCGGCCGTCACTGTTTCGGCCTCGCGGAACAAGGAGGGGGTCATCCACATCAGCCTGACCAACGCCGACCCCAAGACCTCGCAGGAGATCGTCTGCGAATTGAAGGGCTTTTCCCCCGAGTACGTCGAGGGCAAGATGATCACCGCCGAAGCGATCAACGCATTTAACGATTTCGGCAAAGCGGAGGCTGTCAATATCCAGTCCTTCGACGGCGAGCGCATCTTCGGCAACAAGATCCTGCTCACCCTGCCCGCCAAATCAGTGCTGATGCTCGAGGCGCACTAGGCACCCCGGCCTTACTGGCCATCGCGATAAACCTTTGCTTCCGGCTCCCGCCCGGGTGTCAACCGGGGCGGGAGCCGGACAATCCGGAGCTGAAATAGAATCCTCCATCACATACGAGCAGATAGAGCTCTGGCGCGACCACACCTATCACCGTACGCCGCGGCGGCAGGTGCGCGACATCCCCGGCGCCCTGCGCTTCGTCAATGAAACCGGATTCTGTTTTGCCTTCACCGCGCGCCACTCCGAACTGCCCTGCCTCTGGCATGCGGCCTGCGGTGAGCGCCACCCCCTCTACCCCGAACACACCCATTCGGATCCCTTCATCGGCCTGGTCTGGCAGGCCAAGGATGAGCTGCCAGCCCGGCGCGCCCTCTATTACGGCAAGGCGATTAAAAAACGGCCCTCGCTGATCTCCCTGGAGTATCTGCCCGCTTTTTACCGGCTCATCGCCGGCGATCGGGGCGAGGACCGCTACATCGCCGACTATATGGCGGGGAGACTCTCGCCGGCGGCGAAGCGGATCATGGATGCCCTGAACGAACGCTCCCCCCAGATCACCTCGGAACTCAAGCTCTCCAGCGGCTGCGCCCACCCGCGCAAACGCGCCGAATTCGACCGCGGAATGGCCGAGCTGCAGATGGGGATGCACGTCTGCAAGATCGCCGAGTTCTACGATCCCTTCACCTTCCTGTGGGAACGCTTCACCAGCCGTTACCAGCCGGAGGTCGAGACCGCCCTGGCCCTCTCTCCGGAGCAGGCCCGCATCCGGATCCTGCAGCAGTATTTCAGATTGGCCGGGGCTGCCGCAGGCCAGGACATTCAGCGCCTCTTCGCCTGGCAACCCGCGGACATCGACCGCGCACTGGAAGCGCTCGTCGCCGAGGCTCTGATCCGTCCCGTCCGGGTGGAAGGCCAAAATACAAAGAAAATAAAATATTTCTGTTTCAAATCCTTCCCCGCTGCGTATACGGAGTGTTAGTTCCCCCCTATTTCCAATCCAACCAACCCAACTAAAGGAGGATCTTATGCAAGCGGTATCCCGAAGATCCTTTCTCAAAACCTCAGCCCTGGGCCTCGCCTCCGGAGCGCTCATCCTGGACGGCGGCTGGCTGAGTCATGCCAACGGAGCGGCCATGGATTACTTCGCAGCGGAATTCGGCATCAGCGACGGGTTATGTGAAAAGGTGCTGGCCAAAGCCCTGGCTCGAGGCGGCGATTTCGCCGATCTCTTTTTCGAGCACACCATCTCCAACTACCTCATCCTCGAGGATGGCAAGGTCAATCGGGCCTACGGCGAGGTCGCCCTCGGCGTTGGCATTCGCACCGTCAAGGGCGACCAGGTGGGCTATGGCTACACCCAGGAACTGGAGGAAAAATCGATGCTCGCCGCGGCTGCCACAGCCGCCACCATCGCCGACGGTACGACTGCGACTCCCCCGGTTAAATTTTCCAGAATCTCCCTGGCGGACCGATATCCCCTGAAAAAACTCTACTCCGCCGTGCCGCTCTCGGACAAGCTCCCCCTGGTGCAGTCCGCCAATGACAAGTGCTTCGCCCTCTCCGGGGAAATCATCAAGGTCAACGCCACCCTCAACGACCAGCAAAAGCGCATCCTCATCGTCACCAGCGACGGAGTCAAAGCAGAAGATCTCCAGCCCAACAGCTTCCTCGCCGCCTCGGTCACCGCCGAGCGCAATGGCCGCCGGGAACGTGCCGGCTACAATTTCGGCGGCCGCCGGGAGTTCTCGTTCTATTCCCCGGCCCTGGTCGATGAATTGTGCAAGGAGGCGGTCGGCCGCGTGCTGGTGCTCTTCGATGCGGTCAAACCCCCGGCCGGAGAGATGCCCGTGGTCTTTGGACCCGGCGTCACCGGCATTCTGCTTCACGAGGCGATCGGCCATGGCATGGAAGCGGACTTTAACCGCAAAAAGATCTCGACCTTCGCCACCATGATCGGCAAAAAGGTGGCCGAGCCCTTCGTCAACATCGTCGACGACGCCACCAATGAACGGTTGCCGGGCTCCCTCAACGTCGATGATGAAGGCACCCCCGGCCAGAAAACCCTCCTGGTCGAGAATGGCATCCTCACCTCCTACCTGCACGACAAGATCTCGGCCCGGCACTACAGGGTGAATTCGACCGGCAGCGGCCGCCGCCAGAGTTACGAGCATTTCGTCCAGCCGCGCATGCGCAACACCTACATGCTCGCCGGACCGGCCAGCCCCGAAGAGGTTATCGGCAGTGTGCAAAAAGGCATCTACATCAAGGATGTCAGCAACGGCCAGGTCAAGATCGGCGAGGGCGATTTCGCCTTCTATGTCTCCCAGGGTCAAATGATCGAGGATGGCAAGCTCACTGCCCCCATAAAGGATGTCAACATCATGGGCAACGGGCCCAAAATGCTCGCCAACATCACCATGCTGGCCAACGACTTGCAGATGAACCGCGGGGGCGCGGGCATGTGCGGCAAGGGCGGCCAGGGCGTACCCGTCGGCTTCGGGCAACCCACCTGCCGGGTCCAGTCGCTGACCGTCGGCGGCACCCAGGCATAAGGAGGAACGCCATGAACAAGGAACTTTTCGATCTGGCCTCCTGGGCCATCGAGAACGCGAAAAAGGCCGGCGCAGCCGCCAGCCGCGTCGCCATCGACCGCGAACGCTCGGTCGAGATCAGCTACCGCGAACACAAACCGGAAAACATCAAGGAGGCCGCCAAGCGGAGCCTCAGCATTGAAATCTTTGCCGATGGCCGCTTTTCCGGTCAGACGACCTCGGATCTGCGCAAGAAAGCCCTTGAGGAATTCATCGCCAACGCCGTCCGGACCACCCGGCTGCTGGCGGAAGATCCCTATCGCTCCCTCCCCGATCCGCACTACTATCAGGGCCGCTCCACCGCCGACCTGCAGCTGACCGATCCGGCCTACAGCGGCTACACCCCGGAGGAACGGCATAAAACCGCCCGCGCCATGGAAGAGGCCTGCCTCGAAGCTGGAGGCGACAAGGTCATCTCGGTCACGGCGCAGGCCCAGGATGGCGAGAATGAATCGGTGCTGCTCGCCAGCAATGGTTTCGAGGGCGGCCAATCCTCCACTTTCTATGCCGGGGTTGCGAGCATGACCGCACAGGATGAGGGCGAGCGCCGGCCCAATGGCTATCATTACGCAGTCGCCATCCGGCGCAGTGAAATGCCTGGTCCGGAGGAGATCGGCCGCATCGCCGCCAGGAATACCCTGGACCTGCTCGGGGCGGCAAAAATAAAAACCGAAACCCTGCCAGTCATCATTCGCAATCAGGATGTATCACGAGTCTTGAGCGGCTTGCTGGCGGCCATGTACGGCGCCAACATCCAGCAGAAACGCTCCTTCCTCGCCGACAAGAGGGGCCAGAAAATCGCCAGCGAGGTTCTGACCGTGATCGACGATCCACTCCTGCCCGGCGGGCTGGGCAGCCGGACTTTCGACAACGACGGCATGGCGGCGCGCAGACGGATCATGATCGACAAGGGCGTGCTGAACGAGTTCTTCGTCGACTGGTACTACAGCCGCAAGCTGGGCTGGGAGCCGACCACCGGCGGACCCGCCAACCTCCTCATCCCGCCAGGCAGCCGTTCGGTAGCGGAGATCATGCAGGAGTTGGGACGCGGCATCTACATCACCGGCTTCATCGGCGGCAACTCCAACTCCACCACCGGCGACAGCTCGATCGGCATTCTCGGCAAGCTCTTCGAGAACGGTGTGCCGGTGCAGTCAGTCGCCGAGATGAACATCGCCGGCAACCATCTCGAGTTCTGGCACAAACTGATCGAGGCGGCCAACGACCCCTGGCCCTACTCCTCGTGGCGGACGCCGAGCCTGGTCTTCAAGGAGGTGGTGGTCTCCGGAGTCTGAAACCATGGCCGCTGCTGCCGGGCCTGCCTTCGGGTGGGTGCGAGATTACAGCCCGGGGGATCAGCATCTCCTCCGGGCTGTAATATTTTCATTTTTGCTTGACTTTGATTATTAAAAGCCCAATATTAGAAATATTGAACCTCTGACTCTTTCCTCATTCAAGACTTCATCATGACTGCACAGATGCCCACAGCCTACACCAAACCAAGGTCCCTAACTCAACGGAGGCGGTGAATGATTAAAAAGTGGTTTTTAATCATCAGTTCTCTCGTCTGGGCCGTTTCACTGCAGGCCGGTGTCACCGGCAAAATCGCCGGCAAGATCACCGACAACCAGACCAAGCAGCCCATACCCGGCGTCAATGTGCTTGTGGAAGGCACCAGTATGGGTGCCATCACAGACATCAGCGGCCAGTACACCATCCTGAATGTGCCGCCGGGAAGCTACACGGTGCGTGCATCCATGATCGGCTACACCACCATGCGCGTTGAGGGGGTCCGGGTCTCCATCGATCTGACCACCCGGGTCAACGTCAACCTCTCTACCGAAGTCCTTGATATCACCGACGCCATCACCATCGTGGCGCAGCGGCCGATGATCCAGAAGGACGAGGTGGCGACCAAACACTACATCTCCAACGAGGAGATCGAGCTCCAGCCGGTCGACTCTTTTCAGGAGATCGCCCAGAACCAGGCCGGCGTGGTTGGCAGCCACTTCCGCGGCGGCCGCGGCAGCGAGGTGCTCGTACTCATCGACGGCATCCCGGTGCGCGACGCCTCCGGTGAATACGCGGGCAACATGGGCGGCTTTACCAGTTCGGTGCCCAGCTACGGCATCGAAGAGCTGGAGGTCTCGCTCGGCGGCTTCGGAGCTGAATACGGCAACGTCCAGTCCGGCGTCCTCAACCTCGCCATGAAAGAGGGCTCCAGCCGTTATAACGGCCGCTTCCGCGTCTCCACCACCGATTTCGGCAGCGCCAGCATCAACACCCCCTTCAACCGCAAAATCTACGAAGCCTCCCTCTCGGGACCCGTCCCGATGGCGAAAAAGGTGATCCCCGGCGACCTCTCTTTTTCACTCTCGGGCGAACTCACCGACAAGGACCATGGCTACTATCCCAATCAGTACACCTACGACCGCACTTTGCAGGGCAAACTGACCTGGCGCATCTCTCCCAATTACAAGCTGACCTACGGCACCCTCTACAATCAGATGGATTGGGATCAGTACTATTTCTACGCCGCCAAATACGGCCCCGGAGCGGAATACCAGAGCAATCAGTACCAGTATGTGGACAATGCCACCCTCTACAACTATCTCTACGTCATCGATCCCAGCAAGTATCGCGACCAGCAGGGTGCCATCAATGCGGTCTCGGGCAGCCTCAACGACAAGCCCTACACCCAGATGCAGACCTACTATGTGGGCGGGATGCAGGACTATCTCTGGAACTATGAGAAGCGCAGCAATACCAATTACCTGGTCTGGACCCACGCCCTCAATCCCAGGACCTATTACGAAGTGCGCGCCCAGCACTTTTTCTCCAACTACCACTATGCCACCCCCGACGTCGAGGACCGCGACGGCGACGGCGACACCAAAGAGGATCTGCGCTGGGACCTGACCCAGCCCGGACCCCATCCCATCTATCGCGAGCGCGAGAACAATCTCTGGTGGGTGCGCGGTGATGATCCCGGCTACCTCTACCAGGGCTCCTGGACCCGCTCCGTCAAGGCGGACCTGGTCAGCCAGGTGACCCAGAACCATCTCCTCAAGGGCGGCCTCGAATTCTACAACCACCGCACCAAGGTGGAGAATATATCCTGGTCGCTCAATCTCGAAACCCAGCGCAAGGATATCTGGGATGAGGACGCCTATGACATGGGCGCCTACATCCAGGACAAGCTGGAGTTCGAAGGCATCATCGCCCTGGTCGGCCTCCGCTACGACGCCTTCAATCCCAATGGCCTCGGCGACGCCGTCTCCTACCCGGCGGATTTCAGCAATCCCTTCACCGAGGTGGTCGGCGACCTGCCCGTGCTGCTCAATCCCCAGAAGCCGAGCGTCAAACACCAGCTCAGCCCGCGCATTGGCATTTCCCATCCCATCACCGACCGTGACGTGATCCACTACACCTACGGCCACTATTTCCAGCGGCCGGATCTCTACTGGCTCTTCCGCAACAACAAATATCAGGCCCTCACCAAGGTCGGCAACAACATCGGCAATCCCAACCTCAATCCGGAAAAAACCGTGGCCTACGAGATCGGTCTGGAGCACCAGTTCAACGACGACATCAAGGGTACGGTGACCGGGTATTACAAGGATATCTCCAACCTGGTTGACTGGATGAAATATGTCGGCCGCTCGATCCAGAACATCGAGATGAACGTCTTCACCAACGCCGATTATGGCAACGTCAAGGGACTCGAATTCACCCTGAGCAAGCGCCTCGGGCGCTTCTGGGGCGGCCATGTCAACTATACCTATTCAGTCGCCAAGGGTCGCAGTTCCGACGCCTGGGGCGGCTATGGCAGCTTCACCGACGCCAAGCGCATGAACCTGCTCGACTACGACCAGACCCATACGGTCAACGCCAATATCAGCCTGCGCACGCCGGACGAGTTCGGCCCCGGGCTGCTCGGGGTCAAACCCCTGGGTAACTGGCAGAGCAACATCCAGTTCAGTTACGGCAGCGGCCTGCCCTACTCCAGCTACGGCACCAACAAGGTCAACGACCAGCGCTTGCCCTGGACCAGCACGACCGACCTCAAGCTGCTGCGTCAGTTCAAGCTCGCCGGCCTCGGCCTCGACCTCTTTATCGACGTCTTTAATCTCTTCGACCGCAAAAATGTCAATTACATCAACAGCTCCCAGTATTACGAAATCACCGGTGATCCCTCCGTCATCATGCTCGACGTGGATGGCGTGAACTATATCCGCAATCCCCAGGTCTGGGACACCGGCCGCCAGGTTCGCGCCGGCGTGGCCATTCAATTCTAAGGGAGGCCCTTCATGGTTACAGTGAATCGATATCGCACCACCATCCTGCTCCTCCTGGCGCTGCTGCTCTGCCTCACGCTGACCGCGTGGGCGGTCGACAGCCCAGACCACAAGGCGCGCCTGGCCAAACCCGGCACTTTTGAAATCGCCTCCCCGATCGTGCCCGATAACTGGAAATTCCACCAGATCGGCACTCTCTGGTCGCGAGTGACCAATTTCAGCTACATGGGCGATGACGCCTACGAAGGCCGCACCCCTTCATGCGACTATCCGGGCGGCTCGGGCAACTCCTACCTCTACCGCGGCACCATCTGGCTCACCGCCCTGGTCGACGGCACCCCGCATTCCACCCAGGGCGACGACCACGAGTTCTCGCCCCTCGATTCGGTGCACGTTTACTCCGGTCCTGGCGCCCGCTCCGAGGAGGACACCTGGACCCGCTACTATGATGTCTCCGCCCCCCTGGCCAGCGGCCACTTTCCCCTCGGCGTCGAGGTGGTCGAACGCACCTACGCCTGGAGCGCCAGCTGGGCCGGGGATTTCATCATCTATGAATACACCGTCAAGAACGTCGGCGTCGACTCGGACGGCGACCAGCTGCCGGACAAGCCGCGCGATCTCGACCAGTTCTACTTCACCATCCGCTTCGACGGCGATGTCTCAAAACTGCCGAGCTGGGGCGCCGAATCGCGCTTTTGCAATATCGACGATTACGTCCTCAGCAACGCCCAGCCCTGGAATTCCTGGATCAAGGACTTTCCCCAAATGGCCGGACGGGCCCATAGCCTCACCGAGGCCGACCTCGACAGCAGCATGATCTTCATGTGGGATGGCGATAATCCCAGCTATCCGGCCGACAACGGCGTCGACGACGATTTCGGCAACCCCGGCGCCGATGGCCGGCTGCAAACCCCCGGCTTCCTCGGCTTCAAGATCCTCAAGACCGAGCCCTATCTCAAGCCCAGCTCATTCCATCAGTGCCAGATCTACAACGATCCCGCCTCGGATCTGGAAGCCTGGACCAAGATGATCTCCGTCCACACCTATGACGGCCTTATCTACAGCAAGGGCAAACCCTATGCCTATGATTTCCGCGGCATCCTCTCCTTCGGGCCGATTGAAAAATTCATGTACGGCGACTCCTTCAAGGTCACGGCCGCCCTTTCTGTGGGCAGCGATCCGGACAGCGGCGGGGTTTACAGCCTGATGAAACTGGTGAAGAATTTCAATACCGCCCAGTTCATCGTCGACAATGACTACAAGGTCTCCTCCGAAGCCCTGGCCCCGGCCGCTCCCCAGGTCCGCCTTGAGCAGGTGCTCGACGGCAGCCAGGTCACCGGCATCAGGGTCGTCTGGGATGATGCTGCAACCGCTCACGCTTACTTCGAGGGCTATAAAATCTGGAAGGCGGTGGGCAAGAATTCCCAGGGCGCTTACGACTGGGTGCCCCTTGGCGCCGGAACCTACTCCACCCTTGCCGGCGGCACCTGGCCTCCCCCCGCCGGCGATCAGGCCGGTACCTTCGCCCTCGTCGACAACGATATCGTCAACGGCTTTGAATACTATTACGCGGTGCAGTCCTATACGCGCGATATCAACGACCCCATCCCCCTCGGGGTGATCCAGAGCAATATCCTCAACAGCATCAAAAGCATCGCACCGGCCAATCCGGTGGCTGCGACGCTGGACAACGTCAAGGTCGTGCCCAATCCCTATATCGGCAGCGTTATCTGGAACAATCCCATGCCGAGCGACAACGAGCCCTGGCAGCATCGCATCCAGTTCACCAACCTGCCGGCCGACGCCACCGTCAAGATCTTCACCCTGGACGGCGATTATATCGACGAGATCCGGGCCGGGTATACGGCGCGCCGGACCGCCGACAATGTGGCGATCGAGGGGGCCGACAGCGTGGCGGAATGGGATATCATCACGCGCAACAACCAGGAGGCAGCCCCCGGCATCTACATGTTTGTCGTCGACTCGCCCTCCCTCGGCCAGAAGATCGGCAAATTCGTGATAATCCAGTAACGGCCGGCACGCATCAACCGGAAGGAACTTTTGATCCTTATCAATGAGGATGAAACATGAAAAAAACGACCTGTATCATACCCCTCCTGATCTTGTTGATCCTGGCCGGATCCGGCTTCGGGCAGAGCTTTGCGCCGGTCGGGACCTCGGTGGCACAGTTCCTCGAAGTGGGAACGGGCGCCCGGGCGACCGGCCTCGGCCAGGCCTTTACGGGCATGGCCACCGGCGCGGAGGCCGCCTTCTGGAACCCCGCCGGCATGGCGGATATCAGCGGTCATAATTTCTACAGCTCCTACAGCACATGGCCCGCCGATATCTCTTTGATGGGGCTCTCCTACGGCCTCAACCTCGGCAGCATTGGCATCATCGGCATCAGCGGCGTCTATCTCATGACCGATGATATGGAGATCACCACCCTCAACCAGCCCGGCGGCACGGGTGAATATTTCAACATCGCCAATTTCAGCATGGGCCTCTCCTACGCCCGCTACCTCACCGACCGTTTTTCGGTCGGCGTCACCGGCAAGGTGGTCTATGAAAAATATCTCACCAACGGCTATACCACCTGGGCCCTGGATCTCGGCACCATGTACCACACCGACTTTCACGGCCTGCGCCTGGGCATGTCCATCCTCCACTTTGGCCCGGAGGTGAGTTTCAGCGGCAGCTATATCGATTTCAGCGACTCCAAATCCTACAGCGTCAACAAGAGCAAGGAGTTCAATACCTATTCGCTGCCGATCAATTTCCGCTTCGGTGCGGCCATCGATCTGCTCAACAACGATCAGCACCGCCTGACCACAGCCATCGATATGGTCCATCCCAACAACAACCTCGAGCAGTACAACATGGGGCTGGAGTACGGCTTTAACCAGATGTTCTTCCTGCGCGGAGGCTACCAGATCGAAGCGGATGAGGGCGGACTTGGCCTCGGCCTGGGCGTGCAGACGCCGGTGAGCGGCCAGCTCGGCCTGGTCTTCGATTACTCCTACGCCGACTTGGGTATACTAACATCCGCACACCGTTTCTCCCTGGCGGTGAAATACTGACCTCTCCTGGCAATCAATAAAAAAACCCCTGACCGTTTGACCCGGTCAGGGGTTTTTTATTGCAGTTCGCAGTCAGAGCTTATTTGACCAGCACCATCTGGCGCGCGATCTGACGGTTGTCGGAGCGCAGCAGATAGATGTAGATCCCGCTCGTCACCTTCTGGCCAAGCGTATTGGTCGCATCCCAAACCGCGGAATGGCTCCCTTCGCTCATCGGACCATCCACCAG
>JAKPUX010000132.1 GCA_029554865.1 bacterium
GCCTCCGCCGGGATCGCATCGCCGTAAAAGACGAACTTGATGCGGATGCGGGTGAAAACCTTGGGGTGCTCGTCGGCGCGATCCGCCTCCAGCAAACATTCATAGTCATCGAGGTGGATGCGCTTTTTCTCGAGGATCGAGAGCACATCCATGGAGGTGCAGCCGCCCAAACCGAGCAGGAGCAGTTCGAGCGGGCGCGCCCCGCCATCCTGCCCGCCGACCGCCGGATCGGCGTCCATGGTAACCCAGTGGTTGGAATCCGCCTTGCCGGCCAGACTCATTCCTGCGATGCGTTTGACGGATGCTTTCATTGCGCTCCAATCCTTTGATTGATTTCCTGCACCAGTTCATCGATCCGGGCATCATTGAAGCCCTTTTCGGCGGCCGCGCCGGCGATGGTTCCCCAGACCGGCTCACCGCAGGCGAGGCAGCGCACCCCCTTGTCCATGAGCAGGCGCACCATCTCCGGGTACTCCCGCACCAGATCCTCGATCAGGGTATCGCGGTTTATCATGGTCACTTGTTCTAGAGTTTGAGCAGGGCTTTGATGTCGTTTTCGAAAACAGCCTTGTCGCGATAGCCGGTATAGCTCTTGTAGATCCGTCCCTGCTGGTCGATAACGAAGGTGGTGGGGATACCCTCGATCGGCCCGTAGGCGTTGAGGAAGGCCTCGGTCGCGTAGGCGTTGACGTAATTGATCTTGTTGCTTTTGATGAAGTCGAGCACCTTCTCCTTGCCCTCGCGGCCGAGGACGACGCCGATCATCTCAAAGCCTTTGGATTTGTACTGGTTCTGGAGCTCAATGAAATGGGGGATCTCCATGCGGCATGGGGGGCACCAGGTATCCCAGAAATCAACGATCACGACCTTGCCCTTGTAATCGGACAGTTTGATGGTCTTGCCATCCGTGCCCGCCAGTTCAAAGGCGGGGGCACTCTTGAGGCCGGATGATGCGGCCTCTTTCACAGGCACAGCAGCGTTGGCCTTTTCCTTCTGTTTGGTGCAGCCCGTCTGCACGCCGGTGGCGAGGATCAGGGCGGTTGCGATAAAGATCATTCCTCTTTTCATCATGCCTCCAGATAGCGGTTCATGCCATTTTCGTCAAATGTATCTGTGATGAGTTCATTGATATGGTTTTGCAGCAGCCTTTTCATCTCCGGGCTTGTGCAGCTGTTCTCCAGTTCTCGGCACAAGCACTGCCGAAGCTGAAGGGCGATCTGCCGCGACCGACAGGCGCGTATGCGCTGTGCGACATCGCCGCAGTTTTCCCTGATAATGTACAAGGCCTTTTTCTCAGCACTCATTCCTTTTTCCCGGTTTTACATTTAGATGATGCAGGCGGGAAAAGGTTTCATCATCCAGGGCACAGGCCGCGAGTATGCTGGAAACAGCAAGGAGGTGCGGGGGCAAGCGGCGCAGGTGTCGGGTAGTGCAAGATTAGAGGGGGCGCACGGTGCCGGGTGGGCGCCGGATTAGAGGGCGCGCGCGATGTCGGGTGGGCGCCAGATTAGAGGGAGCGCGCGGTGTCGGGTGGGCGCCAGATTTGAGGGGGGCAGCCTGTTTTCTTACTATTCTCTTGACATTGTGTCCTTATTTCAGTAAACTTTTTGGATTATATCCCTGCAAGCCGCCGGCGGCAAACTGCGCCGGTCAGGAGGGAGGGGACGGAAATGGACTCTGGAAAGGGCTCAAGCATGAGGAAGAGCTGGATCATGATGCTGGGTCTCCTGGCGGCTGCGCTGATAGCGGCGAAAGGCTCCGCACAAACGCGTCCGGTCGTCACCGATGAGAAAACGCGGCAGGAGCTGACGCAGCTGCTGCGCGAGATCTGCGACTGGGCGATTGCGGTCGAGCTGCGCACCGGCGAGATCAAGATCGCCGAAAAACGGCGGACCTCGATCTTTATCAACAGCAACCTCGCCCGCGTCCTCCTGGCCGGTTATCAGATCTGCGGCGAAGAACGCTACCGGGAGGAGGCCCTCGCCTGGTTCGACCGCCTGGTTGAACTGCAGCAGGTCACCCTCTCGGCGAAAGGGGATACGGTGGGCTGGTGGGGTGACATGGCGCCCGACGCCAACATCTACCTCGGTGATGCCGGCACCTCGGCCACCGGCCTGGCCGGGGCCGTCCGTTTTGCCAGCGCTCCCCGGCGCACCGCCTATCTGCGCGCCCTGCGGCGCTATGCCAATTTTGTCCGCCACGGCTGCGCCGAGGATCCCCAGGGCAAGGGGCGCGGCGGCTCGCCCGGCTGGGTGATCGAGACCGGACCCAACCGCGGCGCCCTCGGCACCGGCTATTACAAGGGCCAGCTTGCGGTCGCCCCCTACACCATCGCCACCGCCGTGACCGGCAGCGGCTTCTTCTCGGCCCTTTACGGCCTCACCCGCGCGCCGGAGGACATCCGCACCGCCGAGGCGGCCGGCAAGTGGCTGCTGCTGCAGCGGGCCCCTGACGGCCACATCCCTTACACCATCGAAAACCGCATCCACGAGGAGTGGCCGATCAACACCCTCAGCTACGTCAGCGATGGCCTCATCGGCCTCTATCGTCGCACCCCCAGTACGGCCATGCAGGAGGAGATCGCCGCCTCGATCAACCGCAGCATCAACTGGCTGATTACGCAACAGAACAACCAGGGTTTGTGGGGCAAGATGCGCAGCGAGGACCAGCAGCGCAGCCAGGGGGCCATCAACCTGATGGTCCTTTATTACAGCAGCATCTCTCCGGAGAAGATGGTCCTGGAGAGCATCCGCAGAAACTACAGCTTTTTCCTCAAACCGGGCAATCCCGCCAAATTCGGGCTTTTTGAACTATCGATCAGCACGGGGTTCGCCGGATTGAGCATCGCCGAGGTTCTCGAACCCGGCATCACTTATCGCATTGACTGATCCCAGACAGCGGCATTTATGCGCCGCCCTGGGAGGGCCAAAAGGAGACGGCTGAAAACTATGGCTAAATCGAAGAAGGAATGGGTTGTCGGCATCGATCTGGGGGGCACCAAGATCTATGCGGCCGTCATCGATCGCAAGGGCACGATCCTCGGCAGCGAGCGCAAAAAGACCAAGTCCGAGCTCGGATTTCCTGCAACGGTCAGCCGCATGGCGGATTGTGCCCGCCAGGCCGTGGTCAACGCCGGGGTCTCCTGGGATGGTATACGGGCGGTGGGTGTGGGCTCGCCCGGCCCCCTGGACATGAAGAAGGGGATGATCATCGAGAGCCCGAACCTGGCCTGGAAGGAGGCCCCCCTCAAAAAGGAGCTCAAACGGCTGCTGAAAAAGCCAGTCTATGTCGACAATGATTGCAACGTCGGTATTCTGGGGGAGCACGCCTATGGCGCCGCCAGGGAGGCCCGGGATGTGATCGGTTTTTTTGTCGGCACCGGCATCGGCGGGGGCATCATCATCGGCGGCAAGCTCCTGCACGGCTTTAACGAGAATGCGGGCGAAATCGGCCATGTCATCCTCGATCCCCATGGCCCACGCTGCGGCTGCGGCAATAACGGCTGCCTCGAGGCCTTCGCCAGCCGCCTCTCCATCGAGAGGGAGATCCGCGCCGCGATCGCGGCGGGCACCCCCTCCCCCCTCTTCGAGGGGGTCGAGAACCCCGATGCGCCGATCCGCAGCCGGCGCCTGCTCGAGGCCTATCTGGCCGGCGACCCCGCCGTGGTGCCGGCGATCAACAGATCCGCCGAATACCTCGGCTACGCGACCGCCGGCATGCTTAATATCTTCAATCCGGAGGTGGTGGTCATCGGCGGCGGGGTGGTCGAGGCCCTCGGCGCCCTCTACGTCGACCGCGTCCGCGAGGTGGCGGTGGCCAACTGCTTCAAAATCTCCTCACGCAACGTCCGCATCGTTGAAGCCGCCCTCAAGGATGACTCCGCGGTGCTGGGCGCCGCGGTCCTGGCCTGGTCCCACTGCCGCTAGGGGGCAGGGGACCGCGCAGCCGTCCGGGCAAAATCAGGGCGGCCTCTGTTGTACAGAGGCCGCCTTTTTTTATTTCCGCAAGCGGCCTCCGCCGTGCCTACTTAGAGGTGGCTGGTAAAGCCCCGCTAGCAGGAGCCACCCGAGATAGCCGTTGCTAATGTCGAAAATATTTCTTATGTTGATAATAAATAAAACCTCATCGAGCCTCACATGAATGCGAAAGAATTGAAAACCCAGGAATACGCGGAGAAACTGAACGAGATCTCCGATACCATGCAGAGCCTGATCTGGAAGATGATCAGCGAACTGCGCGAGTCGGAGCAGCGTTATCGCAGCATCGTCGAATTCGCCGCCGACGCCATTATCACCATGTCCAAGGACACCCATGTCACCTCGTGGAACAAGGGTGCGACCGCCATCTTTCATTATGCCGAAGAGGAGGCCATCGGCCGCCCCATCGACAGCCTGATCGCCAAAAACGGGGTCTCGCAGGAGGCCGCGCGCCTCTCTGCCCAGGTGCTCGAGGGGGCCAGCCTGCAGAGCCTCGAGGCGATGCGCTACACCCGCGAAGGCGAACCCCGGCATGTCCTCATCTCCGCAGCGCCGATCACCGGCGAAGACGGCAGCGTCGAGGAGGTCTCGCTCATCTACAAGGATATCACCGATCTAAAGCAGGCCCACGAACAGCTGCTGCGCACCGAAAAACAGGCCACCCTCGGCATCATCGCCGGGAGCATCGGCCATGAACTCAACAATCTCGTCGGCGGCCTCCTCCTGCACGCCCAGGTACTCAAGGAGGTCGACAAGGAGCCGGAAAAGGTCCGCGAGATCGCCGATCTCTTTTGCGCCAACCTCGAAAAGGTGGCCTTGCACGGTAAAAATCTGCTCTCGCTGAGCCGTCCGACCAGCCCGCGCTTCGAGCCGATGGATATCAATGCCGTGATCAATGAGACCACCGACACCCTGATCCTGACCGGTGTGCTCAAGCATTTCAAGGTGGTGCGCGACCTCTGCAAGGAGAGCAGCGTCGTCTACGGCGACCGCAATCTTCTCGAGCAGCTCATCCGTAATCTGGAGATCAATGCCGCTCATGCCATGAAGATGGGCGGAAAGCTGGAGGTGCGCACCCGTTTGTCGGAAGACCAGTCCGATTGCGTGCTCACCATCGGGGATGACGGCTGCGGCATCCCCGAAGAGGCCCTGGAAAAGATCTTTCAGCCTTTTTACACCACCAAATCCGAGGGACAGGGCACCGGCCTCGGACTGCCTATCGTGAAGGATATTGTCGAGAAGCACAACGGGACGATCCGCATCGAAAGCCAGGTGGATGTCGGGACCAGGGTCCACATCGGTCTGCCCGTCGCCCGGGGTGTCACTTTCACCCAGGGCCTGGCGATCTGATCCCTAACGCAGCACCACCATTTTGTGCGCATCCCGGTGGGCGCCGGCGGAGAGCCGCGCCCAGTATACCCCCGCCGCCACCGGCAGTTCCTCCGCATCCCGCGCATCCCATGCCATTCTGTGCACCCCCTTGCCGAAAAAACCCTCCGCCAGCAGCTTGACCCGCCGGCCCTGCCGGTCAAAAACCTCCACCCTGATCGGCCCCGGCTCCGGCAGCTCGACGACCAGCTCGGTCGCCGGATTGAAGGGATTGGGATAACCGCCGATGCCGAATTTGTGAGGTTGGGCCTCCTCCTCCCCGCTGCTGCCGCTCTCCATGCCCCCCTCAACGCCGCTCGGCTCTTCCGGCACGTCGATCCCCAGCACCTCATAGATCGCTGCGGCCATGCGGCGCTGGCCGGCCGCGTTGGCGTGCAGGCCGTCCGGCACCAGATCGGTCAGCTCCTGTCCCTTGACGTTGGCATGGCTGATGAAGCGGCCGTAGATATCCACCAGCTGCACCTCCTCACGGATCGCGACCTCGCGCACCGCCGCTGTGTAGCGGCTCAGCACGGTGTTGAGGCCGAATGGATCATCGACCAGATAGGGTGAGCCCGGCATGGGCTTGCCGAAACGGGCCAGACTGGAATCGCCCCAGCAGAGGGGGTGGCTGGTCATGAGCAGCGGGCGGATCCCCCTGGCCTTGAGCTGCTGCACCATGGCGGTGAGATTGGCAGTGAAACGTTCCAGCGGCACGCGCGGGAGAAGGCGGGCGGGGGTGGCGCCCACCTCCACAGCGGCATCCTCGCTGCCGAA
This sequence comes from bacterium, assembly GCA_029554865.1. Classification (GTDB taxonomy): domain Bacteria; phylum Zhuqueibacterota; class Zhuqueibacteria; order Residuimicrobiales; family Residuimicrobiaceae; genus JAKPUX01. Next base: position 6,123 of record JAKPUX010000132.1, read on the forward strand.
ATGGAGGATGACCAGATCCGGCTTTTCATCCAGGACCTGCTGCTGAAAACCCTGCAGGGCGGCATCGCTGGTGAGTCCGGCGGCTCCGCGATTGAGCACCTCGGCTGCGACGCCCGCCGCCGGCAGGTCCGCGGCGAGGTGATCGGCATAGAGTTTGAGCGGCTGCCCCTGTTCCATGCCCCTGCCGGCGGCCCCGTCACCCGCGACGACGATCTTCAGCGGTCCCACCGGCGCAGGGGGATGACTCCGCCCGAGTTCCTCCGGCATGAAACGGGTGCTGACGATATAGGGCTGCTCGCCCGTGGCCCAGTGTCCGTAAGTGGTGACCACCATCATGCCCGAGGGAAGCCGTTCCACCCCGGGATAGGCGGTGTCGGCCGAATAGGTGTTGTCCTTGAGCAGGATGCGGTACTCCCCCTCGCGTCCCCGGAGAATGTCCTCCCAGGTGCCGAGCCAGCCGACCCAGTCGCCCCAGGTCGGGCTGCCCTTGGCCATGTCGCGGAAGGAGACGAAGAGACGGCCGTCGCGGGTGTACTGCCCGGTATGGCGGTCGCCGGTGAGGGCGGCGGGCAGCTCGACCATCGGCGACCAGCTTTCGCCCTCGTCATCGCTGGTGATATAGAAAGAGTTGAACTTGCGGCGGTTTTCGCGCAGCAGCACCAGAATCTGCTGCCCGTCCGGCGAGCGGAAGAGGCCCGGCTCACAGGGATCCGCCCAGTCGCATTCAATGATGGGCTCGGGATGGCTCCAGGTCAGCCCGCCGTCTGAGGAGAGGGTTTTGAAGACGATGAAGAGGCCGTTGGTCTTGTTGGCACCCTTGAAAAAACGGCCGTCATCGTGAAAGAGGGCCATATAACGGCCATCCTTGAGGCAGATGGCGCCGCCCATGACGACAATGCCCCCCCAATCCCCGGCCGTCTCCAGCTCGCTCCAGCTCTGGCCGTTGTCCGCCGACCAGGCGCGCCGCGCCGGATAGAGACCGGAGAAGAGGATCAGGCGCTCCACGCCCCCTGGATCGGTCATACGGAACAGGGTCGGCACTTCCCGGGAGGTGGCCCAGCTCGCCGGCGTCGGCAGGGCCCTGCTCCAGGTCACCCCGCCGTCGAAGCTGCGCTTGTAGACAATCTCTCCGCTGCCATGGCCTTTGGGATAAACCGTCAACATGGTGGTGCTGTCCTCGAGCAGCACCGTGGTGGGATGGCCCAGGTACTGCCCGGGCTGACGGTCGATGACCACCTGGCGGTCGGTCTCGTCGAGATTCACCAGTGGAATGGTAAAGCTGTCCGGCTGGAGGTGCTGGGTATCGTTCTCGTGGATCCGCACCGCCAGATCGGGGACAGCGGCGCCGTTGAAGAGGGGGTCGGCGCTGGTCAAAAGATGACGGATGCGCGCGTGCAGCAGCAGGTCCCGGTCGGTGTTATCAAAGGCGGCTACCTCGATGGGGAGGGGATTCTGTGCCTCCGCCGGCGAGAGGGTGATGACCTGGGGAGAAACCGTGCCGCCGTTGACCCGCAGCCGCCGCGGATCGAAATGGAGGGCCACCTGCACCGGCTGGTCGGGCAGCTGACCGAAGCGGAAACGGTAGAAATCGGTGGTGCTCCCCTCTTCCCGGACCTCCGTACCCTCGCCGCTCTCCACCAGCCGGATCACCTCATCGTTATCCATCACAAACAGGGTCACCAGCTCCTCGAGGCCGTCGAAATCGGGATCGCTGCTCGCCGTCCGGCAGCCGATGACGCTGGTGTGAAACCACTCCCGCAGGGTGTCATCGACGGCGGTGACGGTGACATTTTGCGGTATGTTCCAGTTCGCCGGCGTAAAGGTGAGAGTAATGGCGCCGCCGGAGCCGGCGCCAAGGTCGGCCTCCTCAGCCCGGCTGGAGCCGAAGCCGGGCGCGATCGTGACGGTGACATCGGCTGCAGGGGCCCGCCCGAGGACGACGGCAAAGCTGTCGCTGCCCGGTCCCTTTTCGCTCACCTGTGTGGAGCCATCGCTCTCGCTGATGACCAGCAGCGCTGCGGCCGGGGCATAAGCGCCGGAAGGCTCCCAGCGGACATAATCGATCTCGGCCGTGCCGGCGATGCGTCCGCTCCAGGAGCCGACGAGGAGGAAATGGCTGAGGCTGATCATATAATAGGGATAGCTGGCCGATCCCAGATAGCGGCCGTCGCGCCAGGCGTGGACCGTGCGGCTGTTTGCCTCTTCGGCGAGGCGAAAGGTGTGAAAACCGTCGCTGTTGGAGCGGGTGTCGACGACCGCGCCGTTGAAGCAGAATTGGGTGCTGTCGCTGTGAATCTGCAGGCCGCTGAGCACGCCAGGCTGGCCCGGTTCGTCATCCACAGCCATCGCGATGGCGCCGCTGCGGCCGCTCTGCGCGATCACGCGCAGCCGCACCTCCATGGTCCAACCCCTGGCGTGGTCGAGCACCCCCAGCAGATCCGGGTGCAGCGACCAGTAGCGGTTCATCCCCACCTCCATGCCGAGGGTGCCGGATTCCAGAAAGGGCACCCCCGGAGGCGTCGTCGAGGAAGACCACTCGCCGGGATTCTCGGCGATGGGATCGCCCGAGCGGGCTTCATAGCGGTAGAAGAACTCCCCGGAAGAGCGGGGTGGCCATCCGGGTTCCTGTGCAAAGAGGGCGCAGGCAAAACCGGCGATAACGACAAGCATCCAGGGCTTCATGTTCGACCTCATGGCATGACTGGTTTTTTTTGTAATAAAAATTACTAAAAATTGGCGGGAAAACAAGGACTTTTTTGGCAGGAAGCGCCGGAAGGCAGCTTTATTACAACCCGGAGGGGTGAGAAAATGGGGAGAAGCTTGTATTCCCTAATCGATAACCCGCATCGTCCGCCAGGGACCGTGCAGAAAACGGCGCAGAAAAAAGAGCCCCAGGCCGATCACATAGAGGGTGATGAAAACCCACAGCCCGTAGATCGACCCCCTGGCGAAGAACCACCAGACTATGGAGGGCAGGACCAGCACCAGCCAGCTGAGCCGGATGGTCGTGACCGCCACGTAGCGGGTGTCGCCTGCCCCCTTGATCGCGGCGGAGAAAATCATGTTCATGGCGTCGAAGATGCTGTAAACCGCGACGAAGCGCAGCAGATTGACGCCGACCCGGCTGATCTCGAGAAATTCGGCCGACTGGGCGTTGCGGAGAAAAGGCCATAAAAAGAGCTGCGGCACCGCTGCATAGGCGAGGCCGAGAGTGACATAAAAGGCCCCGCAGATGTGCAGGGCGGACCAGGTCAGCTTTTCGGCGAGCTCGGGCCGCTCCCGGCCGAGTGATTGGCCGACGAGGGCGCTGACCGCAGTCATCATGCCCAGCATCGGAGCGAAGGCGAGATTGTTGATATTGAAAGCCAGGGTCGTTGCTGCCAGCTCGATCGTGCCGATCTTGCCCGCGATGACCAGAAATATGGTGAAGGCCAGGACTTCAAGAAAAACCTGCAAGCCGTTCGGGGTGCCGAAGCGCAGGAGACGGCGGAAGAGGGCGCGGTCGAAGCGCCAGCTGCGCAGGGTGCCATAGGTGCGCGCATAACGGGGCAGGATCATAATCCCCGCAAAGACGAGCGCCGGGAAGAAACCCGCCGCCACCGTCGCCCAGGCCGCGCCGGCAATACCCATTCCTGGCAGTCCCATTTTGCCGAAGATGAGCAGATAGTCCAGCACCATGTTGATGAGCGTGGCGGCAAAATTGACCCAGAAGATGATCCAGGTCTTGCCCAGGCCGCTGAAAAGGCCCGAGATCGCGTTCGAAATCACCACCGCCGGGGCGCCTACCGCGAGGATGCGGAAGTAGACCACCTCCATCTCCTGCACCTCCGGCGCATGGCCGAAGAACCGGAAGAGATCGTCGGCGAGCGGCCAGATCACGACGGCGATAAGGAGGGCGACAAGGCTGAAATAGATCCCTTGCCAGACCGAGCGGCCGATGCGTTCGGGGCGGCCCGCGCCATGATACTGGGCGACGAAGGTATTGACATAGCTGGCGATGCCGATGAGCAGGCTGAAGAGGGTGAAATTGGCCATGCCCGCGGGGGCGGCGGCGGCCAGGGCCTCGGGGGAATACCAGGTCAGAAAGACGCGGTCGATGAAGGTCTGCACCGTCCAGGCCCCGGTGCTGAAGATCAGGGGCAGGGCCATGTCCATCACCGCCCGGTAGCCTCCCTCCTCATGGTAGCGCGCCTTTATTTTTCCCGCCGGGCCTGTCACGGAGTATGGCGCCTGCGCTGCAGACGCGCCAGCACCGGGGCGATCTCCGCAGCCCGGAGCAGCAGGGTGCTGCCGACATAGAGCCCGCCATAGAGGGAGAGGAGCAGTGCTGCCAGCAGGATCGGATGGAGCGGCGGCAGCAGGCTGCGCATACCCCAGGCGGCGGCGGCCGCCAGGGCTGCGCTGAGGAAAAGCCGAAATGTGCGGCCGCCCTGCAGTCCGGTGCGGCCGATGCGGCGGTTAAGGGTGTGGCGCAGGAGAATAAATTCCACCCAGGCGGCCAGGCTCGAGGAGACGGTCAGACAGGCGACCCCCCAGCGTGGATCCAGGCCGATCAGCCCGGGCAGGCGCAGGGCGAAGAGATAACCCATGGTGCAGGTGAACAGGACGCGCACGACGGCGAAGCGCAGGGGGGTGCGGGTATCGCGCAGGGCATAATAGGTGGAGGAGTAGAGGCGGCCGAGGGCCTGGGCCATCAGTCCGACTGTGGCTCCGGCGAGGACCCCCCAGACATGGATCACCTCCCGGTGGCCGAAACGTCCGGTCTGATAAATAGCCGCGACCACGACATCACCAAGAGCGAGAAAGGCGATCGCCGAGGGGATAATAAAAAAGGCGATACGGCGCAGGCCGCTGTTCAGCCGCTTCTGCAGATAGCCCGAGATCTCCTTTTCGTCGCCCACCACACTCGACATCGCCGGCAGTTCAGCCGCTGAGACCGACATCCCGAAGAGGCTGACCGGCAGGAGGTAGAGGGTCTGGGCGTAGCTCAGGGCGGCAAAGGCGCCGGTGGGCAGCAGGCTGGCCAGGAGTTCATCGACATAGCTGCTGATCTGGATCACACCGCGGCCGAAAAAAACCGGAAAAAAATTCTTCACCACCGTGCGCACCTCGGCCATCTTGAGGTCGATGCGGATGCGCAGATGCTTGGCCAGGCGCAGCACCATGGGCAGCTGCACCAGCAGCTGCAGGCCGCTGCCGGCCACGGAGGCCCAGGCGATGGTCGGGGCCAGGTCGAACTGCTGCTGGCGCGGCCCCCAGATCACCAGTGCGGCGATCATCACCGCATTCCACCCGATGGGCGCAGCGTAGGAGAGGAAGAATTTGCGGTGGCTGTTGAGGATGCCCAGGCACCAGGAGGAGAGAACGAGCAGACCTGCGCCCGGGAAGAGGATGCGCACCAGCTGGATGGTCAATTCGCGCTTGGCTCCCGAGAAACCGGGGGCGATAAGAGCGATGAGCCAGGGGGTGAGGAGAACACCGGCGAGGACGCTCAGGGCGACCACCAGGCTGAGGATGGCCGCGACCGCCCCCGCCACCCGCCCGGAATCCTCCTCCCGCTCCTCGGCGAGCAGCCGGGCATAGACCGGAATGAAGGAGGCGGAGAGGGTGCCCTCCCCGAAGAGGTTCTGCAGAAAGTTGGGGATGCGGAAGGCGGCTTTAAAGGCATCGGCGGCGTCCGAACTGCCGAAAAAATGGGCGAAGACGCGGTCGCGGATCAGTCCGGCAATGCGGCTGAAAAAGACCCCTGCGGCCACCAGAATGGCCCCGCCGCCGGAGTGCGCCGCGCGCGGCTGCACCTCCACCGCTCCCCCGGTTTCGGAATCGAGATCTGACAACGACTGCTTCCTGTAATTTAAATTGAGAATCAGATGAGGGGCACCGTGGCGCGGTAAAGCAGGGCCCCGCTGCTGCTGTGCAGCCGCCAGGGCGAATTCGCGGCAGCAAGGAGGGCATCACCGCGCCTGAGCGCCAACTCCTCCCCCTCCGCCCTGATCGACGCCTCGCCCTCGAGCGCGATGAGAATGTCGGGCCCATGGCCGCTTCCGCTCGCATGGACCCCGCGGGGTTCGAGCTCGATGCGGGAGAGCAGAAAATCATCGACCGGCGCGGGATAGAGGCGCTCTCCTCCCTCTGCCACCACACCGGTGAGGATCTCCGGCCGGCCGTCGTCGAAGCGAATGGTCTTCAACAGCTCCGCCACATCCACATGCTTGGGCGTCAACCCCCCGCGCAGGACATTGTCCGAGTTGGCCATCAACTCGACATTGACCCCCTCGAGGTAGGCGTGCGGAACCCCGGCCCCCTGAAAGGTCCCCTGCCCGGGCTGCAGCTCGACCAGGTTCATCAGATAGATCGAAAAGATCCCCCGGTCGATGTGGCCTTCCGGCAAAGGGAAGGAACGGGCGGCCTTGACTGCCCAATAATGGGGCGAGCTCTTGTGCAGACTCCCCGCGTCGTAGAGGGGCTCGAGATGGGCCAGCAGCCCGCCCAGAATCCGGTCGGCCTCATCCTGGGGCATGGTCATGATAAAGGCGTAGAGGCGGCGGAGCAACTCCGCCCGGCCGGCCGGATCCTCATCCACCTCAAGGAGGTGGAGGGGAAACCAGGGGGACAGCCCGGTAAAATCGGGGATGCCGGCCAGCACATCGGCGATCTCCTCGAGGGGGCGAAAGCCGTGCAGCATCCAGAACTCGCTGAGGGCGACATGGACCTCGGGCTTGTGATTGCGATCCTTGTAGTTGCGCCGAGGATCCGTAAGGGGCATACCGGCCGATTCCTCCGCTGCGCAGCCAGCCTCCGACTGCGCGCGCGAGGGGTGCACCTGGATCGAAAGCATCTCGCGGGCATCGAGGACCTTGAAGAGAAAGGGTAGCCCGGCGCCAAACCGAGCCAGGACGGCGGATCCGAGGATCCGCTCCCCCTCCCGCCGCAGCAGTTCAACCAGGTCGATCCGGCCGCCTTCCACCTCCACCTCGCTCGGGGCCTGGGGATGACTCCCCAGCCAGAGTTCGGCGAAGGGGCGCTTTTCGTCATTGCGCACCCCCAGCAGGCCGGGAATGCAGGCGTAGCCTCCCCAGGGATAGTGCATGACGCGGCCATGCAGGGGATAGAGCGATTGAGCGGGGCGCCGGCTTGTCATTTGGGTTTTCATCGGGCGGACGGGATCATTTGGTGCAGGCCTGCAGGATGGCGTCGATCTGCTCCGCGCCGATATCCCGGCGCTCGCCGATCTTGCCGTCGCGGGCTTCAATGCGCGCCCCGATGCCCCGCACGCCCTCAGCCGGGATGTCATACTCCGCCAGGCGGGTCCTGACGCCGAGGGAGCGGAAAAAGGCCTCGGTTTGGGCGATAGCTTCCTCCATGCGCTGCTCCTCACTGCCGCTGCTGATTCCCCAGATCCGCTCGCCATACTGCAGCAGCTTCTCCCCTTTCTGCTGTTTTTGATGCCTCAGCAGCGCCGGCAGCACCACCGCAAGAGTCTGCGCATGGTCGAGGCCATAGGCGGCGGTGAGTTCATGGCCGATAGCGTGGGTCGCCCAGTCCTGCGGCACGCCGCAGCCGATCAGGCCGTTGAGGGCCTGGGTGGCGCACCACATCAGGGTGGCGCGTTCGTCGTAACTGTCCGGGCTGGCGAGAAGGCGCGGCCCGCACTCGATCAATGTGAGCAAAATGGCTTCGGCCTGGCGATCCTGCAGGGGCGCCGCAGCCGGATAGGTGAGATACTGTTCCAGCACATGCACAAAGGCATCAACGACACCGTTGGCGGTCTGCCGCGGCGGCAGGCTGAGGGTGCTCTCCGGATCGAGAACGGAGAAGCGCGGAAAAAGCAGCGGCGAGCCGAAGGCAAGCTTTTCCCTCGTTGCCTCGCGCGAAATCACCGCCGTGCCGTTCATCTCGGAGCCCGTCGCCGGCAGGGTCAGGACGCAGCCGATGGGCAGGGCGGCGCGGACCGGCGTGTGCTTGCTGAGCAGATCCCAGGGCTCCGGACCGGGAAAGGGCACGGCGGCGGCGATGAATTTGGTGCCATCCAGAACCGACCCGCCGCCGACAGAAAGCAGAAAGTCGATTTTTTCGCTGCGCGCGGCCGCGACCGCACGCATGAGGGTTTCGAAACGGGGATTGGGTTCGATGCCGCCGAATTCGGCCACGGGATGTCCTTTCAGGGCGGAGGCCACCTGCTCATAAACCCCGTTCTGCCTGATCGAGCCACCGCCCCAGGTCATCATGACCCGCGCGCCGGCAGGAATGGACTCCTTCAGCCTGGCGATCGTGCCCTTGCCGAAGTAGACGCGCACCGGATTGAAATAGGTAAAATTTTTCAAAAAGCCTCCAGCTGGATTTCTGGTGACGCCCGGCGGCAGGGGCAGATAATTGGGGCTGCTGCGGCCGGGGGCGGGACAAAAAAATGCGACGCACGTTCGGCATGCGTCGCACGGCTTTGCATCATGACAATAACAAAAATGACTGGAGCAGGATCATTGCAGCTTGATCATCTTGCGCACGATGTGGGTGCGCTCCGCACTCAGGATGTACATATAGACGCCTGAACTGGCGGCCAGTCCCCGGTCATCGCGTCCGTCCCAATCGATGCGATAATAGCCCGCCTGCGCCTCCCCCTGCACCAGAGTGCGGATGCGGCGGCCGAGGAGATCGTAGATGGTCAAATCGATCCGCCCGGCACTGTTGGCCGGCACCTCGTAGCTGATGGTGGTGGCCGGATTGAAGGGATTGGGATAATTCTGCGCAAGGGCCCAGACCGCCGGGGCGCTCAGAACGACGGTAACGGGCTCGGAGTAGCTGTAGCTGCCGTCGGTGTCGATCTGTTTGAGCCGATACTGGATGGTCCCGGGTCTGGCGCTGTCATCGATCCAGCTGTAGCTGCGGGCGCTGCTGGTGGTGCCGTTGCCCTTGATGAAGACGGTCTCCTGCCAGGCGCTCTCTTTATCAAAGCGGCGTTCCACGGCGAAACCGTAGTTATTGCTCTCGCTGGCGGTTCGCCAGTTGAGCTCGACGCGGTTGTCGCGCACGGCTGCGGTGAAGGAAGAGAGTTCGACCGGGGTGGTGACGCTGGTGATCATCGCAATCGAGGGCGAGGCGTTGCCTGCCTCATCGATGGCGCGCAAGCCAAAGTAGTACTGCATGCCGGGCTGAAGGCCGGTGATAGTGAAAGATTGAGTCGTGCCCGGAGCCGCCGGCACGGGAGGCGTGTAATGCGCCGCGTTGCCCCACCATTCCCAGTCGCGGTTACTCGCGGGTTTGGCGGTGCTGTATTTGAGATAGTACTCCATCGCTGCCCGGACGCTGGTGCAGTCGTCGCCGACGGCCGTCCAGACCAGGGTGAGCGTCGAATCTGCCCGTCCGGCGATCTGGAGATCGGTGATGGTCCCCGGTGGCACGATATCGAACATCTGCCGGGTGGCGGTAAAAGTCACCGGTGTCTTGTAGCGATCAAAGAGCTCCTGCAATCCCTGGTAGTTGTACACTTGAGGAAAAACATACTGGCGCAGGGTGAGGATCAGGGGGATAGCCGATGGCAGACCACTCTCAGCCTGCAGCTGGATGCCGTTCAGACCGTAAACAAAGGGCGAGCCATCCGTAATATCATAATCCGAATAACGCACCAGGGAGGTCATCGCCGGCAGGGCGCCTCTCAGATCCACCATAGTGAAGAGGGTGGCCTTCGCGGCCGGACTGGCGGGGGGCAGATTATCCGAGACCAGGCCGTACCAATGACGGCCGGGCCAGTCGCCAGATTTCAATGTCGCCACTTTGCCATAAGCTGCCTCATCGCTGCTCTGGTCGATCTTGAGCCCCGCTATTCTGTCCGCTTCAATGGGAAACCGCGGAGTGAAATAGCGCATGCCCTTGGCATTCGTATTCGGGGCGGTAGCGAGGAGGATTCTTGAGTTGGTGAGCGAAACGCCGTATTTATCCATGCCGCTCAGCGATTTGCTCAGGTCGATTACGATGCTGTCGAAGGGCATTTCGTAATAATCGGGATAGAACTTGTAGCCCACCGGCAGCAAGAGGGTTTGATCGAAAGAGAACTCCGCGATGGATTGAATCTTGGCATTGCCCCAGATGCGCACCTTCAGATAGTTGGTGCGGATGACCCGGATGGGCCCAGCGGTGTATTTGTAGTGGCTGTGGCCGGCGTTGACATTGATCTCGCCGACGTCCGTGCCTGTGTCCAGTTCAATCACATCTCTTTTAGCCCATTTCTCGCGGATATAAATAGTCAGCGCCCTGGTCGCAAAATGATCGAACGTCGTCTGCAGGCGCAGCCGCTGTTCATCGAGGAGGTCGATGCCGTCGCCCCCGGCGCTGGCCGGAATGGTCAGATTGGTGAGCAGGCCGCCCGCAGCCGCCTTATCCTGGCCAGCCACGTATTTGGCGGTCGTGACGGTTTCGTCGGCGTAAGAGATGTAGGAGAGATCGCTCTTGGCCAGATCGGTCGACCAGTAAACATAGAGATAGCCCGTGGCGCCGGTAACCGGGTTGGCTACCGCGATTTCATAGCGCGGATTCTGTTTTGCGTTTTCATCGGGAGCCCAATCCCGCTCCCCCGCCTGATCTCCCAGATCTTTGGCCATGAAGACCAGCTCATCGATGGGATCCAGCTTTTTAATGAAATCGGAATAGTAGCCGCTGTCGCGCACCGCCACGACCTCATCGAGCTGGAAGGGCACCGGCGACCAGATACCGGATTTATACGCGTAGACGCGGAGTCCGATGGTATCCTTGCCGAGCAAAGCGGGAAGGCTTTGTCCCTTCACGATCACCGGATCCAGTTCACGGCCGATATCTGCTGCCAATGAAAGAGTGCCCCAGAAAGCCAGAAGGATTCCCATCCAGGGCACTCGTCTCAGGCACCATCCCCTGTTGATTGATGGCATAACACACCTCCCGCAGGATCACCTGCAGCACCACCTATTTGAAGGCTGTGACCGCTTCCTCGACGGTGTCGAAGGTATCAAATATGGTGACGAGCTTGGTGATCACAAACAAATTCTCGACATTCTCCGTGATACGGGCCAGCTTGAGATCGCCGCCGGCATTGCGGAGGGAACTCATGGCACCGATCAGGGCACCCAATCCGGTGCTGTTCATCCAGCTCACCTTTTCCACATCAGCGACCACTTTTTTGGCGCCCTGGCCGATCAGTTCCTTGACCTTTTCGTGGATTTCGCTGGTCTCCGGGCCTCCCATCAGCTTGCCCTTGAGCTCGAGCACTGCAACGTCCCCGTACATTTCTTCATGCAACGCCATAATAACCTCCTGAGGATCACGGTTCGAAGAACTGTTGTGGTTTTTTAAAAATAGGGCTTTTTACATAATAAAGCAACGCTAATTTGTGTCATGCTGCAACAAGTTTTTGGCTTCGCGGTTTTTGGGATTGACGCGCATGGCCTCGAGCAGGCACTTTCTGCCGGCCTCCTCCCAGCCGCTGTCGAGGCAGAATTTCCCCGCCAGCAGGTAGGCGCGGTCGATCTCCGTGCCATGCATACGCGCCAGCAGGGTATCGAGTTCCTCACCGAAGACAAAACGGATATAATGTTCGTTCGTGATCATGTAGTAGAGCAGCACTTCATTGTCGCGATAATCTCTCATCAAGCCGGAGATGATCTCCAGGCCCTGGTTAAAGAGAGCGCGCATCTTGTCCATGTAAACATCGAGATTGGCGCGTGTGAGGGTTCGGTCCGCACTCTCATCGGCATAGTGCTCAAGTATATAGACCTGCTCGCGCACCACCATCACCTTGTGGAAAAGGAGCCCGACGTTGTTGATCAGGTCGACCTCCAGTCCGGTCGGTTCCAGCTTCTCGTACTCTGCACGCTGCCCATCCGCCCGGGCGCGCTGGAAGAGCAGATGCATCTCCTCCTTGGCCTTGAAAAGTCCATCAGAGAGCTTGAGAATATTGTCAAAGGTGATCTCACGGCCGGCATCCACCTCCCGGTCGATATTGGCGAAGGTGTTCTTCGCGCGAAAGTAGCTGACCAGTATCCGCTTGATCATCCACTGCCGGTTGATGGCCAGAAACGGCCTGATCTTTTCAGCCATAGACCTCCCTATTATGCTGCTGGGTATGTACTACAACAATGGCACCAAAGGATTGCATTCCCGCGTTCAGGGACAATCGGTCTCACTTGCGGTGCTCAGATAGAGACCGTTGAACAGCACCTTGAAGGTGCCGCGCGTCTGGGCCCTGAACTGGGGTCGAAAGCCGATGAGCTCGACGTGTCCCGCTCCCCTGGCCACCCAGGCCAGGGCCGCCCGGCCGGTCAGGTGCCCCTCCCCCCGGGCATAGCCATCCTGAAGCAGTCGCTCGTTCGGATAGATCAGCGCCGCCTCGCCGCTCTCGACCACGAAAGCGGGGCTGTCATGGAAAAAGAGGTTCAGGTCGGTGGGCATGCCATAGCCCAGGGGATGACCGGGCTGAAAGGTCGCGCGCAGGAAGGCCCCCGGCACGAAGAGCTCCTGCTGCCCAAGGGCAGCGGTGACATCGCGAACCGGCAGCTCCCACTGCAGCGGCAGGGCACAGGCCCGGTTGAGCGCAATCAAGGTCCCGCCACCTTCAACAAACCGGCGCAGTTCGGCCGAACCGGATTCGCCGATGCCCCCGCTGAACAGGTCGGGCAGCCGTCCCGCCGGAGCCCCCTCCCTCAGCTCCCCGAGACTCTGCGAGGGCAGGATGATCACATCGTACTGGCGGCGCAGATCACCGCGCTGGAGGGTGGGATTGATCAGCCGGTCGTATTTGAAATCATTCATATCCAGGACGAAACGGGTCCAGCCTTCATCGACCTCCGCCAGATAGCTGGTATAAAGTCCGATGCGCGGCGTCTTCAGCCTCCAGGCCGGCTGCGGCGATGCCAGACGGCCGGCGACAAAGGTCACATTGTAGATTTGCGCCAGATCGTGCAGCAGCCGGACGGAATCGGTGACGATCCAGCAGCTGCCGGGGGGCCAGACCTCGCGGGTGGTGCGCTGGGTCTCCCTGAGCCAGTACACCGGAATGCCGGCCGCCAGCAGCCGATTGATCACCTTGTTGGCCGCCTGGCTGCGGTAATCGAGAAAAAAGCCCCCCCGTTGGGACGCGTCATTTACACCCCCGGCCGGGGGTTTTAGCTTGACGATCCTTTCGATCTTCCCGAAAATCTCTCCGCTCCCCTCGATCACCTTGACCCCCAGTCCCTGGGCAAGGTTGTAGCTGCTCACATCATAGGGTTGATCGGCTCCGGTTCCACCCGGAATATAGAGGCGGGTCTGCAGGAGGGTGCGCGCCCAGGCGCCGTAAGGCTGCGCGACGGGAACAATATAACTCCCTTCCGGATAGAGGGTCCCGGAAACAGTCACCTTCTCTTCAGCGCGATAAATCTCGACCTGGCCGAGCTGAAGCAGGGAGAGCAGCTCATGAAGGGCGAGGGGATCGAACTGCCGCGGCGGCAAAACAAAGACCTCGCGGTCATCCCCCTCGCGCACGGCCTCGGACTGCACCTGCCATCTCGTCTGCTGCCACTCATCCCGATCTCGCGCCGCCAGCCGCAGCAGGGCCAGGCTCGACGCTTGCGCATATTCGACGACATCGCCGAAGCGCCAGGTGCCGCCGCCCCAGGGCAGGGGCTGCCGCCAGGAGCGCTGACGAGGTACGAACTCCTCATCCCCCTTGAGCTCATCGGGGGTGATGGCCAGAGAGGTGGCAAGGCGGGCGGAGGCGATCTCCCCGAGGAGACGAATACCGCCATGATAAAAAACGTAGGCCCGGCTCGAGGCAAAGGCGTCGAAATGGACATTATGAGCGACCCCGGCGAGGCCTTCGGCGGTCATTGCGGCCCCGATCGCCATGCCGATGGCCGAGGCCTGGGCCTGCAGCAGAGAGGGGATGTTCTCGTCGTGGGGATCCCTGTAAGGAGGCAGAAACATGCGCGGCCCCGTATAGCCCATCTGGTGCAGATCGAAATGGACGTGCGGCCGCCAGACATTGAAGAGCTTCTCCACCGTCAGCCGCGTCTCTTTCTGGGTGAGATGGACCCAGTCGCGATTGATATCATGGCCGCTGTAGGGATGGTCGAGGAAGGGAAGCGGCCCACCGGCGAAGGGGGTATCGCGGTACTTTTTATACCATTCGACCACAGCATCGAGACCGTCGGGATTCTGGGTCGGAACGAGCAGCAGGACGACATTGTCCAGAATGGTTTTAATCTCCTCGCTGTTCTCCGCCACCAGGCGATAGGCCAGATTCATCGACATCTGCGAGGAGCCGATTTCGATCGGATGGATTGAGCAGGTGATGCAGACCACGGAGCGGGCATCGTGCATCAGCCGGCGCGCCTGGGTACTGACCAGGCCGCGCGGATCGGAGAGCTGCGCCTGCAGCTGAATCAGGTCGTCCTGCCGGGCGAGGTTCTCCGGGGATGAGATGACCGCCATCCACAAGGTGCGTCCCTGCGTGGACTGGCCGAGGCGCTGAAGCTGCAGGCGGGGGCTCTGGCGGTCGAGCAAGCGGAAATAGGCGAGGATGGTCCCGGTGTCGGCGAGGCGGAAATCATCGCCCGGCGTGAATCCGAGAAAGTTCTCCGGCGAGGTGATGGCGGCGGAGGCCTGCGCAGGCAGCCGGTCCGGAATCAGCAGGATCAGTCCCGCCGCCAGCAGAAGCGCCAGGTGCGTGGCTCTATGTGCAAAGGGGTGTGTCATCGTCTCGTCGAAATTCTAACTGAGGATCCCCGCAGGCTCGCGATTGCGCGGGGTGTTGATCTGCTGCGGAGGGAGGGATCAGGTGAAAATGATCTTTTCGTGCCACTCCCCCAGTCTTTGACGATATTCCTCGATCAGCCGCACCGCCTCGGCGGGTGCGGCTGCCAGGCGCATGTCGATGCCGTGGATGGCCTCCGTCTGTTCTCCAAGCCAGCTCCAGGCGATCTCCGCTGCAGCCGGGTCTCCGGCCGCCCCCTCGTTCCAGAAAAAGTCTTGCACGGCCCTGCGCAGGGCGCTCCTTGAACGCAGAAGGGCCTTCACACTGCGGCCATCCACCTCCAGCCAGTGGCGATGGCAGGGTGGCGCCTCGGAGCTCCGGCCGTAGCGGCGTGCCAGCCAAAAGTGGGCGGATCCGCGCGCCGGATCGAGGAAGAAAAGGCGCAGCCATTCTGGCGCCACAGCCGGCAGGATGAGGATGCGGGCATGGCGGCTCCGGCGCCGGTGCGGCCGCGGCTGCACTGCGATCTGGCGGTTGATGGGGGGATCGCAGGAGGCGATCATGCGCTGTTCCAGCAGCAGGGCCTCCAGCTCCGAGCCCACCTCCCTGATCTCGAGGCGGTGGAGACGGCCGCGGATCTCCGTCAGCTTGGCATCCGGCTCGACCCCGGGTGCGAAATAGCTTTTAACGCGCTGGGCGACATTTTTCGCCTTGCCCACATAGATCACTGCGCCCGCCCGGTCGCGCATCAGGTAGACTCCGGGCGTGGCCGGCAGGGCCTGTAAAAAGGCGGCGTCAAATGCGTAGGGGGAGAGATCGATCTCCGGCGCTGCAGCAGCCATGCTCGCGGCCAGCTCCAGTGGCGAGTCGATGCCCCGCACCGCCAGCTCTGCCAGTAGATGCTCCCAGAAGAGAAGGAGCTGTTCGTTCATCTGGCCGATCTCCGCGTCGCTCCAGGCGGGCGTTCCCAGCGCGGCCGCCATCTCCTCGGCACTGCCGATGCGCTGCCCCGAAAAAAGTCCGGCTGCAATCAGCCGCATGGAGAGGAGAGGGCGGTCAAGAGGCCGATTCAGCAGGTCGAGCCAGGCCTGGCGGAAGAGGGAGATCTGGTTGCCAAAGCCGGAAAAAACCAGCGGGATGCCGGCTTCTGCCTCATCGATGCTCCGCAGCAGGCTGCGCAGACGCTCCGGCCACCCCAGGCCATCCCTGCTGCCGCTCCCTTCGAGCCGCTGCCGCCGGCCGCCCTGCAGCAGGGTGCAGGCAGCACCCTGCCAGTCGCGCCAATGGCTGGCACGTTCCGGCAGGACGCAGCAAATCAGCCACGATGGCAGGGCTAGTCCGCTTGCGGGTGCAGCCCGGTAGACAAACGAGTCCTCGCCGACGCGGTCGACCTCCTTTTCTCTGTCCAGGAGGCTGGCGATGAGCCTGGCAGCGACCGCCTCGGGCACATTCTGCAGCTTGAGCACCTCGGCCGCCAACTCGGCAGCCGTAACCGGTTCCCGGCGCTCGCGCAAATAGGTGACAAGATTGCCGCTCATCGCTCCTGCACTGCTGATCGGTCTGGACGATTCATTATTAAAATACGATTTTTCGGTGAGGGAATGAAATCCTTTTTTCCTTTTCACCGCCAGGCGGAGAAAAAAAGCCGGGTCCGGCTACCCGGACCCGGCTTGTGCCGGGGATTATGCCATGGCAGGCTTGGGATACTTGCCCAGCGAGGCGATCGATCTGGCCATCTCCTCTTCGGGCAAGGGATAGTTCATCAGCTCGCCGCGGAAATAGCGGTCATAGCCGTTCAGGTCCATGAGGCCGTGGCCGCTGAGGTTGAAGAGGATCACGCGCTCCACCCCCTCCTCCTTCGCCTTTTCGGCCTCCTGGATCGCGGCAGCGATGGCGTGGCAGCTCTCGGGCGCCGGAATAATGCCCTCGGAGCGGGCGAAG
Source organism: bacterium (assembly GCA_029554865.1). GTDB lineage: Bacteria > Zhuqueibacterota > Zhuqueibacteria > Residuimicrobiales > Residuimicrobiaceae > JAKPUX01. The sequence continues at coordinate 22,759 of JAKPUX010000132.1, forward strand.
GCGACACCGGCGTCATAGACCTCGAGCTGGTCCACGGCGCGCGGCGAAAGCAGGCCGAGGTTGATGGCATGGCTGACCTGGGGTGCGACGCCGTGATAGCGCAGCCCGCCCGCATGGATGGGGGGCGGCACGAACTTGTGGCCGAGGGAGTGCATGGCCAGCAGGGGGGTCATCTCCGCGAGATCGCCGTGGTCATAGCCGAATGGAGCGCGGGTCATGGTCGGGCAGGAGCTCGGCTCGACCGGGATAATCTCCATATCGGCCCCGTTCATCTTGTCGAGCAGAAAGGGAAAAGCGATGCCGGCGAAGTTGCTGCCGCCGCCGACGCAGCCGATAACCTTGTCCACTTTTTTCTCGCCGGCCTTGGCCAGCTGCTGCTTCGCCTCCAGCCCGATCACCGTCTGAAAGAGGAGGACATGGTTGAGCACGCTGCCGAGGGAATAGCGGGTGCGGCCGGTGGGATCGCTGACCGCATCCTCGATCGCCTCGCTGATCGCGCCGCCCAGGCTGCCCGGGGTATCGGGATTATCCTGCAGCATCTGACGGCCGGCCCTGGTGTCGGTGCTGGGGCTGGCGACGCACTGCGCACCCCAGGCCTCCATCATCAGACGGCGGAAGGGCTTCTGATCGAAACTGACCCGCACCATGTAAACCTTGCACTCCAGCCCGAGCAGGGCGCAGGAGAAAGCCAGGGCGCCGCCCCACTGACCCGCGCCGGTCTCGGTGGTGATCCGGGTCATGCCGGCCAACTTGTTGTAGTAGGCCTGGGGTACGGCGGCGTTGGGCTTGTGGCTGCCGGCAGGGCTGAGGCTCTCGTTCTTGTAATAGATGCGCGCCGGCGTGCCCAGAACCTTCTCCAGCCCGAATGCCCGCACCAGGGGCGATGGCCGCCACATTTTGTAGATCCCCAGCACCTCTTCGGGAATGTCGATCCAGCGCTGCGTGCTCATCTCCAGTTCGATCAGGTTCATCGGGAAAACCGGGGCGAGCATCTCCGGCGTGATTGGCTTGCCGTCCGGACCGAGCGGCGGAGCGGCAGGTGTGGGAAAATCGGCGGCGATGTTGTAGTACTGGCGCGGCATTTCGCTTTCGTCGAGCAGGATCTTGGTGGGTTGCATGGCTTTCCTCCATGGGGTTGATAGTAAAAAAAAAGCCCGCTGCTTTCGTATACGCAGCGGGCTGAAATTAGCCGATCGATGGTGAGGCTTGCTATCCGATGCACCTCTCTATCCCGCTCCGTATGAAGATACGCCACCACCACCAGTTTTTGCGGGTCGTTTTGCGTTGAACGGATGTGGGATGATTGTTATACATCGTTTCCTCAGTAAGGTTGACGCAATATAGCCATTTATTCAGAACCTGTCAAGAAATATTTTGCCCGCGCCGGCGGCAGTATTCCGCCGCCGCGAGCAGGGCCTCGATCATGCTCAGGGGATTGGCCTGGTTCGTGCCGGCGATGGCGAAGGCGGTGCCGTGGTCCGGGGTGGTGCGCAGAAAGGGCAGCCCGAGGGTGAAGGAGACCGTGCGATGAAAATCAAGAGTCTTGGCGGCGATGTGGCCCTGGTCGTGATAGAGGGAGAGGACGGCATCGTACTCGCCCTGGCTGCACTGATGAAAGACCGAGTCGGCAGGAACCGGTCCGCAGACCTCCAGGCCGAGGCTGCACGCCTCCTCGACGGCGGGGGCAAGAATGCGCATCTCTTCATCCCCGAAGAGCCCGCCATCACTGGCGTGCGGATTGAGTGCGGCCAGGGCGATCCGCCGCCGCGGCAGCCTGAGCTGCTGCAGACCACGGTCGCTCTCAACCAGCCCCTCGACCACCCCTGGGATGGTCAGCGCAGCGGACACCCGGCTCAGGGGGATATGCTTGGTGAGAAAGAAGATCCGCAGCCGGCCGACGACAAAGAGGGTCATCGCCTTCGGGCTCTCCGTGAGGGCGGCGAGCATGGCGCTGTGATCGATAAAGGAGACGCCCCCCTGCTGCAGCGAGGCCTTGTTGATCGGGGCGGTCGCCAGGGCGTCGATCCAGCCCGCCCGCGCCCATTCGATCGCGGTCCGGATGGCGGCGAACGCCGCCCGGCCGCAGCTGCCGTCGACCCGTCCCATCTCCACCGGTCCTTCAAGCGAGCCAGTGTCAAAATAGGGCAGCTCGTCCCCTGCCGCGCCATTCTCCGCAGGCTTGTGCAGGCGGCGCAGGGGCCTGACCAGACCGGTCTGTGCCATGGCCTCTTCGATGACAACCCGATCCCCAAAGAGGAGAGGAACGAGCGTCTCCTGCACCCGCCTCTCCGCCAGAGCCTTGAGCACGATCTCCGGGCCGATGCCGGCCGGATCGCCCAGGGTGATGCCGATCAGGGGCTTCACAGCACCCCCTTTTCCTGGAGCAAGCGAACCCCCTCGCGCAGCTGCGCCAGATCAACCGGATCATGCGCCTCGATGATGCGCAGGCTCTCCTCCCCCAGATAGGGCGGCAGCAGGCTGAAATCAAAGGTGCCCATGCCGGGGGCGAGATGGTCCTTGAAGCCGGCGATATCGTGGATATGCATGCCGGCGAGGCGTTTTTGGAAGCGCCGCAGCAGGTCGCGCTCATGGTCGAGCAGGCCCAGCCGGGCGAAGACCTCGGCGTGGCCGACGTCGTGCCAGTAGCGCAGTTCCCCTCCCTCGAATTCGTTGAAGAGGAGGTCAAACTCGTCGCCGACCGGAATCTGCGACAGGCGGTAGCGATTCTCCACCCCCATGAGAATGCTGCGCTTGTGCGCCTCGGTATGCACCGCCTCGACGGTCCGCAGCAGGGGGGTCAGATGGGCGCCCGCCTTCTCCGCCCGCTCCCGCTGCAGCTCCTGTATCCTCTCCTGAAAGAGGGGGGAGTCTTCTCCCTCCTCTTCATGGAGTTGGAAAAGTTCCTTCATCCGGAAATCCATATCGATGACACCGAGATGAAAGACGACCAGGCGCGCCCCGAGATCGGCGGCGGTCTGGATGGTCCGGATGCTGTACTTGACAGCGAGCTTGCGCTCCTCCGTGTCGAGGGAAGCGGGATTGAAAAGCGCTGCGACGTTGGGATGCCCTTCGTAGCCGGGCGGGGTCGGACAGTAATTGTGCAGGCTGAGCACCGTGAATTCGCCGCTGCGCAGCCGTGGCTCCATCTGCCGCAGGGCTTCCCCGCTGACCCGGTAGTCGATCTCGAGGCCGGAAAGGCCGCTGGCGCCGAGGACGTCGAGCAGTTCGCCGCCATCGCGGATCAGGCCCGACTGCCAGGAGGTGGATAAACCGCTGTTTCTGTGGATCATCGTTTCACTCCCTGAACCGCCGCAGCCCCTCGGCGTAGGCGCTGAGGCGCGCATCGACCTGGCCGAAGATGGTATCGGGGGGATAGCACCCCTGGTTGTCGCGCTCGCCGGCCGGGATGCCCGTGAGGATCTCGATGCCCTCGTCGATGCGGTCGATGGCGTAAATGACAAACTGCCCGGCCTGCACCGCATCGATGACGGAATTTTTCAGCATCAGGTCCGGCACATTGAGACGGGGAATGAGCACCCCCTGGCTGCCGGTGAGGCCGCGCATGCGGCAAACCTCGAAAAAGCCCTCGATCTTTTCGTTGACCCCGCCGATGGGCTGGATCTCGCCATTCTGGTTGACCGAGCCCGTCACCGCCAGGTCCTG
>JAKPUX010000143.1 GCA_029554865.1 bacterium
GCTGCAGCGGGGGAAAAGACCCTCGAGGTGCCCGAGGAGGTCGTCGACCGCCTTTTTGTCGACAAGGCCCAGGTTAAGGTCATCTATTACAGCCAGGAGAGCGGCTCCCTTGGCAGTCCGGCCTTGCCTCTCACCCAGACGGAGCTTCCAGCCGTTGAATCGCGCTGGCATCCGCGCGATCTGGCCCTTCTCCGCCTCGCTGACCACCGCGGCCACCAGTTCGGCTACATTTCCATCGACGAGCCCCTCGATAATGTCACTCCGGCTCGCTCTACCTTTGATAATCTCGAACTCTTCAGTCAGCTGGTAGCGATGGTGATTGAGAACTATTACCGCTTCTCCACCATCGAGCGCCGCAACCGCCGGCTGAAACAGATCCTCATCAACAGCAATATCTTCAAGCTCTACCTCAGCCTCAACGAGCTGCTCAAGGAGGTGGTCTGGTCTGTCAAATTTTCGCTCGAGTTCAATCTGGTTTCCCTCGTTCTCATCAGCAAAAAGAGCGGACAGCTTGAAACCAAGGCCGTCGCCTGCGATGACCGCATCAAGCTCGGCCAGCTTCAGGAACTTGCCTTCGATTTGCGAGACTTTAGTGCGCTCCTGCGCGAGGAGTACCGCCGCGGCAAATCTTACCTCATCAGCAGTGAGGAGGAGGTGCTGCGCCACTTCAAGCAGATCTATTACGGCAGCCTCAGCAATGGGCACTATGCGGACGGATGGCCGCGCTATGCCCTGCTGCTTGTGCCCATCAAGTCCCGCGAAGGCAAGATCATCGGCTTTATCCTCGCAGACGATCCGGCGGACGGGAAACTGCCGACCACTGAAAGCGTCCATATCCTGGAGATTCTCGCCAACCAGGTTGCTATTGCCATCGATAACCGGATGCTCTATGTTCAGGCCAAGGAGAAACCTCAGAGCACCGAACCGCCCGCTGCGTCGGAGCCTGCGGATGGACCCGATGCCGGCGTGACGGACTATCCTGAAGAGAACAGCACCGGACTGCGCAGGCTCGTGGACCGTTTCCTGCGCTGACCATCAGCCGACCGCATTTGCGAAAGTTCAACCGTGATCTCGTGCGGTCTGCGAGGGGATCACGGTTTTTTATTTCACCCGGCGGAAGCCTATGAACAGACGCCAGTTTCTTCATACCGGCAGCATGATCGGACTCGGCACCTGCCTTCTTCCCAACCTCCGCCAGGCCGCCGCAGCCTCAACTCCGGGCCAGGCCCGCGTCGTTTCGGCCGCCGCCGGGGTCGACCCGCGCCAGCCCGACCTCAAGGTCCTCGGCAGCGCCCTGGACCGCGGCCTCGAAGCCCTTTTCGGCCGGCCAGCCCCCCGGGTCTGGGCCAGCCTCTTCTCTCCCCGCGATGTGGTCGGGCTTAAGGTCAACTGCCTCGCTGGACGCGGCATCTCGACCAGCCCCATTCTGGTGGAGCTGGTGGTCGACCGCCTGCGGACGGCCGGCGTGAACCCGGGTCAAATCATTATCTGGGACCGCCTTAACGCTGATCTCAAGCGCGGAGGTTTCCCCATCATCACCGAGGCCGGACGCGTGCGCTGTTTTGGCAACGATGTCGCGGGCTATTCGCGCCGCCTCTTCGAATCAGGATCGGTGTGCAGCCGCCTCTCCAATCTCGTTGCTGAAACCTGCACCGCCCTGATCAATCTGCCGGTGTTAAAAGACCACGGCATCGTCGGCCTCAGCGCTGCCATGAAGAACTGGTTCGGTGCCATTGACAATCCCAATAAATACCACGATCACTGCGGCGATCCCTTTGTGGCTGAAACCTGCAGCCTGCCCCTTCTCCGCGATAAAATCCGGCTGACGATATGCGATGCCATCACGGCCCAGTACGAAGGTGGACCGCCCTGTATGCCGCAGTGGTGCTGGCCTCTCCAGCGCTTGATCCTGGCGACGGATATGGTCGCCCTCGACACCGTCGCATGGCAGATCATCGAGGATAAGCGCCGACAGGCAGGCATGGCCTCACTGCGCGAAGCCGGCCGGGAACCCGCCTACATCCGGACGGCTGCGGGCTTGGGACTCGGCATCGCTGACCCCGCGCGGATCGAGATTGTAAAGGAATGAAGGGGAGAGACCTCTTTCCGGCGCTGCTCCCAATCCTGTACCAGACCGGGAGAGAGGCGCGACGGAGGAAACAATGATCACACGCAGATGCTTTCTCGCTTCGGCCGCCTGCGCCGCCCCTCTTCTGTCAGTTGCTGGCCGATCCGTATTTCCCGCTTCCGTCACTGTGGAAAAAGGTGGGACAGTCGAGGCGCGCTATTACGAAAAATTACCCAACCGCAAGATCCGCTGCAACCTCTGCCCCCGCAGCTGCGTCATCGACGATCTCGAACGTGGTTATTGCGGGGTGAGGGAGAACCGCGGGGGCACCTATTATACCCTGGTCTACGGACATCCCTGCTCACTCTATGTCGATCCCATCGAAAAAAAACCGCTCTTTCATTTTCTCCCCGCGAGCCGAGCCCTCTCCCTGGGCACAGCCGGCTGTAATGTCTTTTGCAAGTTCTGCCAGAATTGGGAAATCTCGCAGTCCCGCCCGGAACAACTGGAGGCCATGGAAATCCCGCCTGAGCGCATGGTGGAGATGGCGCGGCGGGAGAACTGCCCTGCCATTGCCTGCACCTACAACGAGCCGGTCGTCTTTGCCGAGTATATGCACGATATCGCCTTGAGCGCGCGGCGCCAGGGCATCCGTACAGTGATGATTTCCAACGGCTATATCCAGAAAAAGCCTATGCTTGACCTCTGCAGGAGCCTCTCCGCCGTCAAGATCGATCTCAAGGCCTTCAGCGAGCGCTTTTATAAGGAACTGGTCTCCGGAGAACTGCGTCCGGTGCTCGACACCCTCGTTCTGCTGCGCGGGGAACAAATCTGGTTCGAAATCGTATACCTCGTCATCCCGGGTGAGAATGACAGCCGTTCCGAGCTGACCTCCCTGTGCAGGTGGATCGCTGCAGAACTGGGGATGGATGTGCCCATCCACTTCACCCGTTTTTATCCCCAGTACCGGATGACCAATCTGCCGCCGACACCGGTCAAAAGCCTGCAGGAAGCGCGCAAGATCGGCCTTGAGGCGGGGCTGAATTTCGTCTATACGGGGAATCTTCCCGGTGATGAGGGAGAAAATACCTGGTGCCCCGCCTGCCATGCCCTGCTCATTCGCCGGCTCGGCTACACGGTCGTCGAAAACCGGATCAAATCCTCCCTATGCCCGGAGTGCAAGACCACGATCCCTGGAGTCTGGAAATGATAATCACGTCTGTTGAATGGTCTTAAATGCAGAAATCGGAGGGATGTGCGTGATCCTTAAAGCACCACTTCAGGTACTGTTGGCCGCTTTGCTTTTTTTATATTCGCCCCCATGCAAAGCATCAGCCGGAGAGATCCGGAAAGCAGCCGTTGCCGGGCAGTTTTATCCCGTTGAGGCGGAAAAGCTGCACGCCGAACTTGCACGCTACCTGGAAAAGGCCCCGGTCTCCTCTGTTGCGGGTGAAATACTCGGCATCAGCGTCCCCCATGCCGGCTATGCCTATTCAGCCCGCACGGCTGCCTCCGCCTACAAGGCGGTCTCCGGCCGGTCCTACGACCTCATCATCATTCTCGCACCGAGCCACCAGGACTATTTCACCGGCGCCACCATCTATCCAGGCGAGGCCTACGAAACCCCGCTCGGCCGCATCAGAATCGATCATGACGCCGCCGTGCGGCTCAATCGCACCAGCAGCCTTTTCCGTCTCTCCGGGCTAGGGCATGGCTCGCGAGAACACAGCCTCGAGGTTCAACTCCCCTACGTGCAGTACCTTTTCCCCGGAACCCCGCTGTTGCCCATCATGGTCGGAGAATGCGACTGGAACTCCTGTCAAAAGATGGGAAAGGCCCTCGCAAGCCTCTCGGCAGGGCGCCGGGTACTCATCATCGCCAGCACCGACCTCTATCACGGCTATTCCTATCAGGAGTGCCTCGCAAGCGACGCAGCCACCCTCGCTGCCTTTACCCGCATGGACCCGCAGGCCCTCCATGCCGGACTTGCCTCCGAACGGTATCGCGCCTGCGGGGGCGCTGCCGTCGTCATCATGGAGGTGGCCGCGCTCCCACGCGGCCGCTGTGCCGCCACCATCCTCGCCCGCACCAACTCCGGCGACGTCACCGGCGACAAGAGCGGCTATATTGTGGGTTACGCCTCGGGACTCTATTATCTGCAGG
>JAKPUX010000247.1 GCA_029554865.1 bacterium
GTTGGGACCGAGGAGGAGCAGGAGGAGATAGCCGGTCATGGTCGGGGGAAAGACCATCGGGGCGAGGATGACCGATTCGAGGCCACCCGCCAGGATCCGGCCGGGCCTGCTGCGGGTGGCGTTGAGGCGGGCAGCCAAAAACAGACCGAGTACGGCCGTGATGACGGTCGCCAGCCCCGCCACCCGCAGGGAGAGAAGGATCGGGTCAAGAAGATTCATGGCTTGGTAAATCCTGCGCGCTCGAAGGCGGCCTGCGCGGTTGTGCCGGAGAGAAAGAGCACAAATTTTCGGGCAGCCTCCGGGTTGTGCGAGCGGGCGAGGACCGCTGCAGGATACCGGACCTCTCCGCCGCTTTCGGCAGGGGTGAAGCGGCGGAGGTGCCGGGCCTTGCCGGCCTGAATGAGACGCTGTGCATCTGTGGCAAAGACAAAGCCCCCATCGACCGAACCGGTTTCGATGTATGAGACGATCTGGCGGACCGAATTGCCGGTCACCACCTTGTTTGAGAGAGATTGTTCCAGTCCAAGACGGGCCAGGACGTTGCTGGTGTAGCGGCCGACCGGTGCGCTGACGGGATCTCCAACGGCAATCCGTGACCAGACCGCAAGGGTTGTTGCCAGATCGTGCGTGCCATCAGCAAGGGTCCGGGTGGCCGAAACTAAAACGAGGGCATTGGCGGCACAATCACGCCGTGTGTCCCGCAGGATCAGCCCGGCCTTTTCAAGCAGGTCCATGTCCGGGCTGGCCGCCGGGATGAAAACATCGGCAGGTGCGCCGCTTTCGATCTGGGTCCGCAGTGCACCCGACCCGGCGAGGTTGAGGGCGATCCGGCTCCCGCAGGCGGCCTCGGCGGCCGGCTTGAGCTCTTCAAGTACCGGGCCGAGACTGGAGGCCGCCGAGATGATGAGCGGATCTTTGCCCGAGCAGCCGCTGCCCGACCAGATCACGAGACCCGCGATGGCTGTGGCGAGCCAGAGAGGCCTGAGACTGTTCAGCATAAAAAAAGGTATGATACGCATGCGGGCACCCCTGTTTCAGGCCGTGGTGGAATGACGG
>JAKPUX010000153.1 GCA_029554865.1 bacterium
GCGCCGGGGCTGTCCGGTACCACTGGTCGCCATAGACGGTCATGTTGAGATCGAAAAGGCCGCTCAGATCGCCGAGTCCGGAGCCGAAGAGGAGGCCCATGTAATCGATCTCCTCGCCGCTGCCGGGTGAGAAGAGGTCGAGCAGGCCCGTGAACTGGCCGGTGAGGCCGAGGGCGGTACTGAGAGCGAAAGTGCGCAGGTAATAGTCGCCCGCGCGCAGTCCGGGGATGGTGAACTGCCCGGTTTGGCTGATCAGACGCCCGGTGGCCATATCCATGTCACTCATGCTCAGTCCGGCCGGATGACCGGTGGCGTCGTAGGCGATGACCATGACCTGCGAGAGAGGGGCGCCGGAACCGTTGTCAAGTATGGAGCCGGCGATGGCGCCGCCACCCTTTTCGATGAGGATGTCGCAGACCAGGGTCTCGCCGTAACCGACGGTAACCTCGGCCGCACTGGCAAAGGCGCCCCCGCCGCCGAACCAGGTCGCCGCATAGGGGGCCACGGCCGGCAGGGCAAGGATCTTGTAGGTGCCGGGCAGCAGCCGGTCGATCCGGTAGCCGCCGTTGAACTGGACAAAATCCATGCTCGCCAGCTTGCCGCTCGCCGCCTCATAGACCATCACCGGAAAGCCGTCCAGAATATCCGCGCCGGCGCGGACAGTGCCGCCGCCCTCCTGCGGGAGATCGACGAAGCCCTGGATGATGGCGCCGCGGTCGACCTTGATGTCCAGGCCGCTCAAATCACCCCCGCCTACATTGACGACCTCGGCGCTGGCGAAACTGCGCGCCCCGCCGTACATCTCGCTGAGATAGTTATTAAAGCCCGTGAAGGGGGCCATGGCGAGGATCTTGTAGGTGCCGGCGGGCAGAGGGCCGAGCCTGTAATAGCCTTGATCGTCCATCTGATTGTCATGGATGAGCATGCCGAGTGAGAGATAGGGCAGGGCGGTGCTGTCATCCAGAGCAAAGAGGCGGAAAAAGCTCTTGCCGGCGCCATTGATGCTGTCGGTCACCCGGCCGCGGATCCATTTGCCTTTTTCAAGGGTGAAATCGATGCCGGGGGTTGTAAAGGGGGCGGTGACCTCCACCGGGGTGGCGGAACCCGCGCTGAAGAGGTTGGCCGCGCCGCCATACCAGGCGTCCACCACCTCGCCGGCGTGGGCACCCGAGGTGATCTTGATCAGGTTGAGCAGGTTCTGATTGATCAGGGTGTCCGAAATGGTGCGGACGAGATAATGCCCCGTCGGCACGCCGGCGATCGCATAGGCCCCCCTGGCGTCAGCCTTGCCGATGAAGAGGTGGAGATTGTTTAGCCAGGGCTCCAGCCTGAGTTCCATCAGGGAGGCATCGATGGCGAGCACCCAGATGTCATTGAGGGGTTTGCCCTCCGCCGATTTTATCGTGCCGGAGATGGTGCCGCCGGGCTCGAGCACGATGTCGTTGAGGACGACCTCCTCCCCTTCACCGACCGTGATCCGGGTCGCTGCGCCCGGGGTCCGGGCACCCGAATAGAACTGGCCGAGGTAATTGGCCCCGCCGATGAGATTGCCGAGCTGATCATCGAGATAGAGGATGTATTCACCGGGTTTGACCTCGGGGAAGAAATAGCTGCCCAGCAGACCCAGCTTGAAATCCGCCAGCGAGGAATCCTCAGCGTGGAACAGAAAGGCGGTGGCGATGCTGATGAGCTGGTCGGTGTCACTCCAGCGGTAGATCCCCGAAATGGATCCCGGCTTGCTGCCGGCCGGCCAGGGCGCCAGGGTGAAAATGAGGTCGCTGACCGAGGCCTCATAGCCGGAAAGGACGACGGTCTCGCCCAGGGTCCAGGCCGCCTGGTTCGGATACCAGGTCTGCTGCGAAGTCTCATCAACCACCTTTACAGAGAGCTTGTATTCGCCCACGAGGGGCACATGGAGTATGAAAAAACCATCATCTGTGGTGGTCTCGACGGTGAAGACCGCGACCGGGGAATTCGGCAGGGTGAAGACGAATGAGAGGGTCATGCCCTGGACGGGCATGCCGTCCTCACGCATGATGATGCCCGAAAGCTCAGCACCCTTTTGCAGATCAAAATCGATGCCCGCAGTCATCTGGTTCTCTGTCACTGTGACCTTTTCGGCCAGGCGCCAGGTCTCCCGGGCATCGAGGGGCAGGGTCAGGTTATTATAAATTTCATCGACATAACGGTCGCTGACCGTCAGCAGGTAATACTCCCCCGGCGGCAGGCTCAGGATCGAATAACTGCCGGTGGAGGAATCGAAATGGTCATCGCTGTCCCCCCGGTAATAGCCGTTGGCATCAAAGGCGACCACCGTGACAGCATACGCAGGGGCCTCGCCATCCGCAAGAATCTGTCCTGAAATTCCGGATTCAACCGTCGGCGCAGACGCGAGTTTGGCCAGGGCAGGCCGGCCGGCTTTCGCCTCCTGAAGGCTGCGGAAGCCGCGCAGAAACATCGGGACCATCTTTTCCGGCCTCAAGGCTTCCTCCATGCGAGTGTTCAGCACCTGTTGTGCGGCCCATTCCTCCAGCCCGCGATCGATGGCGCGCGCATAGGACTCTTCAGCCTTGACCATCACCTCCGCCGCCTCCTGCAGCGCTGCCGAGGTCTGCGCCGCCTTCAGGGCCGGTACAGCCTCCTGCTTTCTTTCCGCCGCTGTGGCGGAAAAGGCAGCCAGAAGCAGGCCGAGGGTAAAAATCCCGAACTGTAATTTTCTTTTCATCTTCATCTTCCTCATTTTGTTCAACAGGACAGCGGAACCGGAAACAAAGTCTAT
>JAKPUX010000164.1 GCA_029554865.1 bacterium
GCTGGTGGGTCGGCTGGGTCGAACGGCCCGACGGGGCGATTTTTTTCGCCCTCAACATCGACATGCCCGGCGACGGCGCCGACGCCCCCAAACGCGAGTCGATCGCCCGGGCCATCTTGCGCTCGATTCAGGCATTGGACAGCGGCGCATGAGCCGGGCTATGATTACGGTTGCTGTAATCGTGTCTGCATATCGAGTCCTTCCTTAATTTCTGCGCGACACGCAATCCTTACCTGATAGGCCCACAAGGAACCAGAGTCCCTCCAGAGCCTTTACCGCTAGGTATTGCCTTTTAAACTTGAGCACCAGCGCCTGGTCAAGGACATCATCATCAACGAGGCTGGCAGGGAGTGGATCCTGCGCGCCAAGGCCGGCTGGCGTATTCAGGCTGCTCTGCTGGTCCGGCCGGGGAGCGTCAGGGGTCAATCCCGCGGCGGGCGCGGATCGGGTGGAAGGTTGGGAGAGCCCGGTTTTTCCATCTCTATCGGCATGGGGCCTTCCGGCCGCGCCGGACGCGGTTCGCGCATGCGGTTTTGCAGCATGCGCGTCAGATGGCGCCACTCCTCTTCCTCCAGATAGGGCCGGATAGCGAGGAGATGCTGCACGGTCAGCTTTTCCATCTCGCCGCGCAGACCGGTCATGCGCTGCAGGATCAGTTCGATTGAATCTGCCGGGGCCGGTTTCTTTTCGATCAGGCGGATGAGATCCAGCTGGAGCTGCTGCATGCTGCCATGCAAGGGCTGCAGCTGTTCATGATAGGCCAATCGCAGTTTTTCCATCTTCGGATTCGGCTCAGTCCGCCCTCCCGGCCATACCCCCTCATCACCCGGTCGGGGCGGCATGCCCTGCGGCGCCCCCGGCGGTGCGACAGGCCCCCCGGCGCCTCTGTGCGCCATCTCCGGTCGCTGTGTGAAATAGATCAGCGTGCCCACCACAGCCAGATTGACGGCGAGGGAAAATACGAGCAGTGCGACTAGCCATTTATTCATAGGAATTCCCTTCAGGATTTGAGAGATCCAGGTAACTGGCGGTCAGGGAGCTGCCGGGAACCTTTTGCAGCATGCGAACCTCGAGGTTCTCCATGGTCACAGTGCTGCTGCCGGACCAACGCGTGTAGAGATCCCTGCCTAAAATCATTCCCAGGACAAGTCCGGCAGCTACAGAGGCCGGAAGCAGCAGGCGGTGAACTGGCCGGAATCTGCGCTTGCCGGCCAGGGCCGCGCGCACCCGCGTGGCCATGAAAGGATCCGGCGCCGGGATTTCCACCTCCGGCAGCAGGGCATAGACCTGCTGCAGCCGCGCAGCGGCACGCCGGCACGCCGGGCAGCCGGCGATATGCTCTTGCACCGCGTGGCTGGACTGCATCTCCAGCTCTCCATCGAGATGGGCGGAGAGGCGTTTTTCGATCTCCTTGCACGTCATGGCTCTTCTCATAAATAGACCTGCTCTTCTCATCAATTCAACACCGCAACCCGAAAATTCTTGCCACAGTAAGGGCATTTTCGCGGCCGCTCCCGTCCGGAGGCTCACTCCTTCATATAGTCCGCAAGCAGCACGGCCAGCCTGCCTTTGGCGCGGTGGATGCGCGCTTCTACCGCGGCGAGGCTGCTACCGGTGGCGTCGGCGATCTCCTGGTATTTCAGACCATGAAAGCGATGGAGGATAACCGCTGTACGCTGCTCTTCCGGCAGGGAATCGAGGGCGGCGCGGATCAGACGCTGCTGTTCTGCCCGCTCTACCTCCTCCAGGGGTGTGGGAGCGCCCGTCCCGCTGGTCACGATCTGATCCTCCATGCCGGGCAGCCGGGAGAAAGCTTGCATCCAGCCCCGCCGGCGCCGGCTGCGCACCTGATTCAGACTGGTATGGATGGCGATGCGGAACAACCAGGTGGAAAAGCGGGCTTCCGGCCGGAAAGAGGGCAGACCGCGAAAGGCACGGATAAAGGTCTCCTGCGCGGCATCCTGAACGTCCTGCGGATCGGAGAGATAGCAGCCGCACAGGGCGCGGATGCGCTGTTCATGACGGCGCACGAGCTCGTCAAATGTGCTTTCATCGCCCTGCTGAAAACGGTCGATCAATTCCTGGTCCGTTTGCACCGGCCATCCTGTCATGTGCTGCATTGGCTGATTTGACATACGCTGTTTCCGGCTTGTTTCTTATTTAAACACCACAACCGCCATATTATTGCATACTCTTTGGTGGAGCACCTTTCCCGCCGTGAGCGATGAGGTGCCGTACTGCTGCTGGATGAAGTAATCCCGAAAGGCTGAGATGGCAGGAACACCTCACCCGCCGTGCCGGCAGGCCTGTGAAAATAGTGATTTTTCCACGCAAGTTTTCTCCTCCTGAGGTGTTCAAAAGGAAAAAGAGGAGAGAAAATGGCTCGACCATTCCATCACCCGGTCTTTTCCGGCCTCCTGGCCGTGTGTGTGGCCCTGTCCGCTTCTGCAGCTGCGGTGGGCGGCGGAAGCGTTGGCACTTTTACCCTGGGCGGCACGACGGGCGTCTATGTCGCTACAGTGGACTCGCTGCTGGCCTATAACCAATCCTCCCACGAGAAAAGCTCCGATTATCTCTGGGCGAGCGATCAGGTCGTCGCGATCAGCCTGAACGGGACAACGATAGCGGCCACAGGCAGCGGCGTCACCATCGACGGCACCCGGGCCACGATCACGAAAGGCGGCACCTACAGCCTGAGCGGCGCCCTCGCTGACGGCCAGATCGTGGTCAGTGCAGGGGCGAACGATGTCGTCCGCCTCATCCTCAACGGGGTGACCCTCGCCAATTCCACCAACGCCCCGATCAACATCCAGAGCGCGGACAAGGCCATCGTCATTCTGGCGGAAAATAGCGTCAATACCCTCACAGATCCCTCCGTTTACGTTTTTCCCGATGCGATCACGGACGAACCCAATGCCGCCCTCTACAGCAAAACCGACCTGACTATCGCCGGTGCGGGCTCGCTGGTGGTCAACGCCAATTTCAACGATGGCATCACCAGCAAGGATGGCCTGGTCATCGCCGGCGGAACGATCACCGTCAAATCCGTGGATGACGGCATCCGCGGCAAGGACTATCTCATTATCAGGGATGGGACCCTCACGGTGGATGCAAAGGGGGACGGTTTCAAGGCTGACAATGACGAGGATGCCGACCGCGGCTATATCTGGATCAGCGGCGGTGCGATCCGGATCACCGCCGGCGATGATGCGATGATGGCCGAAACCGACCTGCTCATCAGCGATGGCACTATCACCGCCACAACAGGCGGCGGCAGTACCTATGCCCCGACCTCCACAACCGATCCCAAGGGGCTGGTGGCAACCCTCTTCAACGTTATCGATGGCGGCGCCATCACTATCAACGCAGCGGATGATGCCCTCCATTCCAACGGGCACCTGGTCATCAATAGCGGCACACTGGTTCTCTCCAGCGGAGACGATGGTATTCATGCCGATTCCACCCTGGGCATCAACGGCGGAGAGATCACCATCAGTAAATGTTATGAAGGCATCGAGAGCAAGATGGTCGCCATCAATGACGGACGCATCCATCTCGTCTCCAGCGACGACGGCGTCAACGGCGCTGGCGGCAAGGATGGCTCCGGCAAACCGGGCTGGCCGGGGGGACCGCCGATGGCCTCCGGCAACTATTTTCTCTATCTCAACGGCGGTTACATCGTCATTAATGCCAACGGCGACGGCATCGATGTCAATGGCACGATCACCATGACCGGCGGCACCGTCATCGTCCACGGCCCCACCAATGACGGCAACGGCGCGCTGGACTACGACCGCAGCTTCACCATGACCGGCGGCTTGCTCGTCGCCGCGGGCAGCGCCGGAATGGCCCAGGCCCCCGGCAGCAGCTCGACGCAGAACTCCATTCTGGTCAATTTTTCTTCGCGCAATACCGGCAAGCTCTTTCATGTCGCCGGCCCCTCCGGAGAGAACCTCCTCACCTTTCTCCCCGCCAAGAGCTGGCAGTCTGTGGTCTTCTCCTCGCCAAAACTCGTGCGCGGGGCGAACTATGTCGTCCATTACGGCGGCAGCGCCTCCGGAACTGCCGCGGACGGCCTCTACAGCGATGGCAGCTATACCCCGGGCACCACCTACGCCAAATTCACCATCAGCTCGGTGGTGACCAAAATTTCCCGTTCGACCGGCCTGGAGGAGGGGGAGTCCACTCCAGTGAATTTCACCCTCTTCAACGCCTATCCGAATCCCTTCAATCCGCGCACCACGGTCCGCTACCAGCTGGGTCAGACCGTCCCAATTCGACTCTCGATCTTTAATCTTTTAGGTGAGGAGGTTGCGTGCCTGACGGATGGGAGCGAGGAGGCGGGGCTTCACGAGCGGGTTTGGGACGCGGCCGGCTTGGCCGGTGGCCTCTATCTGGTGCGGCTGACCGCGGGGGAGGAGCGGGCGACGCAGAGGATCATGCTGGTCAAGTAGGGATTCTGCCACGCCCGGTCAGGGAAGGCGGAACCCTCCGCCTGGACTCCCTGGTTCGGCCTGGTTCATACATCCTTGATGGACAAGGGAACGGGCTGTTTGCCGTCGATATCGGCGAATCCGTATTCTTGCGCAAGGGCCGCAGCCACACAGACCGTGCCGGTGCGCTTGATTACGTCGGGATCGGAGGCGAGGGCTGCAACGGCACGGCCGATGAACTGCGGCGATTCGGAATTGCTCAAGTCGAGAAATTCAGCCGCACGCATGACGCTTTCGGTCCTGACCAGTCCGGGATAAAGGCAAATCACCGCAACACCGTGTGGTTCCAATTCCTCGGCCATGTCTGCGGTCATCTTGTCCGTTGCAGCTTTGGACACTCCGTAAGCTACGTTGCCGATTCTTTTCTGG
>JAKPUX010000198.1 GCA_029554865.1 bacterium
CCGCCGGAGAGGGTGATGCCGCGCTCCCCGACCATGGTGGTAAAGCCCTCAGGGAACTGGTCAAAGTCGCTGCGGATCTGTGAGGTCTCGGCCGCCTCTTCGACCTCCGCCATGCGAATCTCCTCCTCCCCGAAGGCGATGTTCTCCTGCAGGGTCTCTGAAAAGAGAAAGGTCTCCTGCGGCACCATGCCGATACTGCGGCGGAGCAGATCGAGGGGGATGGTCTCGATGGGATGGCCATCCAGCAGGAGGCCCTCCTTTCCGGCCTGGTAGAGCCTGGGGATGAGATTGACAAGGGTGGATTTACCCGATCCGGTGGCGCCGACGATGGCGACCGTTGTGCCCGCGGGGATGTGCAGGGAGATCTCCTTCAGGACCTGCGGCGCCCCCTCGGAATAGGCGAAGGAGAGGCTGCGGAACTCGATCTCGCCCTGCAGCTCCGTGATACTATAGTCGGTTTCGGGACCATCCGCGACCTCCGGCTTTTCCCTGAAGATCGCCAGGATGCGCTCGGTGGAGGCGAGCCCCTCTTTCCACATGTTGAGAGTCCAGCCTACGGCGATCATCGGCCAGGCCAGCATGGCGAGGTAGGAGAGAAAGGCGACCAGGCCGCCGATGCTGAGTCGGCCGGCCATGACCTCCCGCCCGCCGGCGAAGAGGGCCGCCAGGGTGGTCAGTCCGAGGAGAAAATCGATGCTCGACCACATCCCGGAACGCACCAGGACCAGCTTGAGGTTGCGGCGGATATATTCCCGGCTGATGGCGCGAAAATCATCGATCTCATGCCCCTCCTGGACGTAGGATTTGACCACCCGGATGCCGGAGATGTTCTCCTGCACCTTGGCTGTGAGGGTGGAAAACTGCTCCTGGATGCGGTCGAAGAGTTTTTCGATTTGTCCCACCTGGCGGCCGACGATGATGGCCACCAGGGGCATGAGGAGCAGAGCCCAGAGGGTCGTCCGCCAAGAGAGGGTGGCCATCAGCGCGATCGAGATGATGGCGGTGACGAAGGTGGTGGCGAAGTACATGATCCCAGGGCCCACCATGGAGCGCACCGCCTCCATGTCGTTGGTCGCCCGGGCCATAAGATCCCCGGTCTTGTGGCGCTGGAAAAAGCCCGCCGAGAGGCGCTGGAGATGGGCGAGATAGTCGTTGCGGAGGGCATATTCGACCCGCCGCGACATGCCGATCAGCTGCATGCGCAGATGGTAGCGGAAGATGCCCTGGAAAAGGCTAATCACAACCATGGCAAGGGCAAAGAGGCCGAGGATGAGCAAGGGGGTATGGCCCTCGGTGAGAGCGAGGATCCAGGCCGGCAGCGCGGCGCCGGCGCTGCCCAGACGCCATTCCGCATACTCGATGGCATAGCGCAGTACCATGGGTGAGGCCAGCTGGAAGCCACTGGTCAGCAGGGTGAGCAGCAGACCCAGCATCAGAGTCCCCTTGTGCTGTTCCAGGTAGTGGAGAATGAAGCGCAGTGGTTTCCCGGTGGGCGGCATTATGGTTGGAGCCATCATTTTCCGGTCAGGGTTAGGGGAAGACAGCGCCCGACGGCTGTAACATCCCGGCCGGGCCTGCGTATGATTAGTCGGATTTTGCTCACTCAATATAGCTAATTACAGTGAGAATGACAAGAATTTCGCTGGTCTCAGTGGAGGATGGGGAACCAGCTTGCGGGGGGTGCGCGGCACAAGGTGGCAGGTGGGAGCCAGATTTCGGGGGGCACCCTTTCCGAGCAAGAGGCTTGCAATTGCCAAGAGGGATTTGTATATTAAAGTTTTAGTGAGCAATACTTCGGAGTTCTCGCAGTATCAGGAACGGAATCGACGGGATGGATAAAAACGGTTGGCTGGTTTTTTTGCTTGTACTGGCACTGGGGGCTCTATCTACAGGCGCAGCGGGCGATCTGCCCTCAAGGGCAGCAGCCTCAATCCGGGCTGAGGAGATGCGAGTACAGCTCGATTTTCTCGCTGCCGACAAACTGCTCGGGCGCAATACCCCCGGAGCCGGCCTCGACACCGCGGCGGCTTTCATCGCCCGCTCTTTTCAGATGTGCGGCCTCACCCCGGTGGACGGCAGCTATTTTCATGAATTCAGCCTGCACAAGATCTTCCTCGGGGATACCAACAGCTGCCGCATTACCGGCATCGACGGTCAGCTGCGCGATTACCTCATCAAGAAGGAGTTCATGCCCTTCGAGATGACTGCTGACAGAAACTGCAGCGGAGAGATCCTCTTTGCCGGCTACGGCATCACCGATCCG
>JAKPUX010000083.1 GCA_029554865.1 bacterium
TCACCCGCACCGTCACCGTCGTCCAGGCCGCCGCCGATTTCATCCTCACCGTCGATCCGGCCAGCCAGGCGGTCGCCAATACCGCCGGCTCGACCACCTTCACCATCGCCAGCAACACCAGCTGGACCGCCTCCGATGACGCCGACTGGCTCACCCTCAGCACCGCCAGCGGCAGCGGTGATCTCACCCTCACTGCCAGCTTTTCCGCCAACAGCGTGACCACTGTGAAAACGGCGACGATCACAGTGGTCGGCGGCGGCATCACCCGCACCGTCACCGTCGTCCAGGCCGCCGCCGATTTCATCCTCACCGTCGACCCGGCCAGCCAGGCGGTCGCCAATACCGCCGGCTCGACCACCTTCAACATCGCCAGCAACACCAGCTGGACCGCCTCCGATGACGCCGACTGGCTCACCCTCAGCGCCGCCAGCGGCAGCGGTGATCTCACCCTCACCGCCAGCTTTTCCGCCAACAGCGTCACTTCGACTCGCACGGGGACGATCACAGTGGTCGGCGGCGGCATAACCCGCACCGTCACCGTCGTCCAGGCCGCCGCCGACTTTATCCTCACCGTCGATCCGGCCAGCCAGGCGGTCGCCAACAGCGCCGGCTCGACCACCTTCAATATCGCCAGCAACACCAGCTGGACCGCCTCCGATGACGCCGACTGGTTGACATTGAGCGCAGCGAGCGGCAGCGGCGATCTCACCCTCACCGCCAGCTTCACCGCCAACAGCGTCACTTCGACTCGCACGGGGACGATCACAGTGGTCGGCGGCGGCATCACCCGCACCGTCACCGTCGTCCAGGCCGCGGCCTACTACCTGACCGTCGACCCGGCCAGCCAGTCGGTCGCCAATACCGCCGGCTCGACCACCTTCACCATCGCCAGCAATACCAGTTGGACCGCCTCCGACGACGCCGACTGGCTTACCCTCAGCGCCGTCAGCGGCACAAACAACACGATCCTCACCGCCAACTTTTCGGCCAATCCGGTTACGACAGCGCGCACAGCCACCATCACCATCATCGGCGGGGGCATCACGCGCACGGTTACAGTCATCCAGGCCGCTGCCTACTACCTGACTGTCGACCCGGCCAGCCAGGCGGTCGCCAATACCGCCGGTTCGACCACCTTCACCATCGCCAGCAACACCAGCTGGACCACCTCTGACGACGCCGACTGGCTCACCCTGAGCGCCTCAGGCGGCACCAACAATGCCACCCTGAGCGCCACTTTCACCGCCAGCAACGTCACAATCGTCCGCACAGCCACCATCACCATCATCGGCGGGGGCATCACACGCACGGTTACAGTCATCCAGGCCGCTGCCTACTACCTGACTGTCGACCCCGCCAGCCAGGCGGTCGCCAATACCGCCGGCACGACCACCTTCACCATCGCCAGCAACACCAGCTGGACCGCCTCCGACAACGCCGACTGGCTGACCCTCAGCGCCGCCAGTGGCACAAACAACGCGACCCTCACCGCCAACTTTTCGGTCAATCCGGTTACGACAGCGCGCACGGCCACCATCACCCTCATCGGCGGGGGTTTCACCCGCACGGTCACCGTCGTCCAGGCGGCGGCCTGGTATCTCACCATCTCGACGGAGCGGCTGGATTTCGCCAGTGATGCGGGTCAAAACACCTTTACGATCAGCTCAAATGCCACCTGGACCACCATCCTCGAGGCGGCATGGTTCTCCGTGTCGCCCGCCTCCGGATCGAACAGCGCCACGTTGACCGTCTCCGTGCTGCCCAACACGACGACCAACCCCCGCCGGGGAGAGATTGTGGTCACTGGCGGGGGCTTTGCCAGAACCATCATCGTCTCCCAGCACGCCGCGGAGCCGGTTCTGACCATCTCCCAAAGCAGCCTGAGTTTTAGCTCCGGCGCCGGCAATGCCATTATCAATCTGGTCTCTAATGTCAGCTGGACGATAACGGATAATGCGGAGTGGATCACCCTCTCGGCGACCAGCGGCACAAACAATGCCACCCTTGCCGTTTCCGTGACGGCCAATCCCCTGGCAACCCAGCGCAGCGGCCTCATCTCGATAACCGGGGGCGGACTGACCAGGAGCCTATCGGTCATCCAGGCGGCCTCGGCGATTTCACTCACGGTTTCACCATCGGACTTAACCTTCGGGGCGGGAGCCGGCAGCACCAACATCCATCTGAGCGCAAATGTCCCGTGGAGCGCCAGTGACGACGCGGTCTGGATCTCACTCTCCCCAACCAGCGGCACGAAAGATACCACCGTCGTGGTGACAGTGACGGCCAATCCCTCGACCAGTTCCCGCAGCGGGATCGTCACCCTCACCGGCGGCGGCATCACCCGGACTGTGGCTGTTTCACAATCCGGCGAGGCGGCGGTGCTGACTGCATCGGTGAGCACGCTCCCCTTCAGTCCCGGCGCAGGCAGCGCAACCTTTTCGGTGAACTCGAACGTCAGCTGGAGTGTCAGCGACGATGCCGCCTGGATCTCTTTCTCCCCGCTCAGCGCCACCTACAATGGCACTGTGACCGTGACTGTGCTGGCCAATCCCTCGACCTCCTCGCGCAGCGCGAAAGTGACTGTGGCCGGCGGAGGGTTATCCAGGACGATCGATGTGAGTCAATCCGGCGCAACGGCACTCCTGACGGTCGCGCCCTCCTCCCTCACCTTCGGGGCAGGAGCCGGTTTTTCAACCCTTGCACTGGCCTCGAACCTTAGCTGGAGCCTTAGCGATGACGCCGCATGGCTCTCCGCCTCCCCGGCAAGTGGTTCTAAAGACACCACCGTGACGGTCACTGTCGCTGCGAATTCCACCACGGCAGTCCGCAGCGGGACGGTGACGGTTAGCGGCGGAGGCATCACCCGCATGGTCACCGTGACCCAATCTGCAGCCGCAGCGACCCTGACTGCATCCACAACGAGCCTGACCTTTGCCGCCGGGGCGGGGAGCGCTGGTTTCACAGTCAGCTCCAATATCAGCTGGAATGCGGCTGCGGACGCCAGTTGGTTGAAAGTCGCGCCGGCCGGTGGTTCGGGGGATTCCTCGATGACCGTCACCGTGACGGCCAATCCGGCGATCAATTCGCGCACGGCCGCGGTGGTGATCTCGGGGGGAGGAATCACCAGGAGCATCAGCGTGACCCAGGCGGCGGGTTCAGCAGCGATTGTGCTATCCAAAACCTCGATCTCCTTCGGGCCCGCCGCTGTGAGCGAAGAGGTGGAGGTCACGGCCAATGTCGCCTGGGTTGCCAGCGACAATGCCGCCTGGCTGACGGTGGCGCCAGCCGCCGCCCTCAATGATACCACAGTAAGGATTTCGACCCTGGCCAATCCTGCCACCAGTGAGCGCACCGCGACGGTGACCTTCACAGGTGGAGGCGTGGTCCGGACTATCAGTGTGACTCAGGCGGGCTCGGCGGCGAACCTGGCCGCAGATCCCGCCAGCCTCTCCTTCGCCGCCGGGGCGGCGAGCGCGCCTCTCGCTGTCACCGCCAACATCTCCTGGAGCGCCGTGGACGACGCCTCCTGGGTGAGCCTTTCTCCGGCCGGCGGAAACCGCGATACCACAGTCACGGTGACCGTGACAGCCAATCCGACAACAAGCCTGCGCAGTGCAACCGTGACGATCAATGGCGGCGGCATGAGCCGTAAGGTCATCATCAGCCAGTCGGCTGCCGCCGCCCTTCTGACCCTGTCGGAGGCAAGCCTTTACTTCTCCGCCGATTCCGGCCGTTCGACTGTCGCCGTGCAGGCCAATATCAGCTGGAGCGCCGGAGTGAACGCCGGCTGGTTGTCAGTGACTCCCGCCAGCGGCATGAACAACTCCACCGTGGCCGTGATGGCCTCCGCCAACCCCTCCACCAGTTCACGCAGCGGAGTGGTCTCAATAACCGGGGGCGGCATCACCCGGATTATCACGGTTACCCAGGCAGGCTCCGCGGCCACGCTGAGGGCGTCGCCGGACACCCTCAGGTTCGGTTACAGCGAGGGCAGCGGACACTTTCTCGTCCACGCCAATATCAGCTGGAGCCTGCTCAGCGACGCCTCCTGGATCCAACTGCTGCCGGAGAGCGGCACCGGCGATTCAACCGTGACTGTGACCATCGCGGCTAATCCCGTCATAACCGGGCGCAGCGCGACCGTGACCCTCGCCGGCGACGGCATAAGTAAAAGTGTGAAAATCCTGCAGGCGGGAGCGCCAGATATCGGCGCCATCCTGGTCAGCATCAATGTAGACCAGGCCAACTTTACCATCACCGGGCCGGCATCCTTTACAGGAAGCGGCCGGGATTTTATTATCCCGTCGGCCCCGTCGGGTCTTTACACCATCTCGTATGGAGAGGTTCAGAATTACAGCACCCCGGCGCAGGAGCAGCTCCAGCTCACCGCCGGCGATACCATCCGTTTCAGAGCTGAGTACATCCTCACCAACACCGATTTCTGGCAGAAGGGGGACAGCCTCTCCATCGGCCCCATCTTTCCCCTCACCGTCGCTCCGGACGGCGCCATTTTTGCGGGAAGCGAGCGGAACGGCATCTTCCGTTCCAGCGACAACGGCGGCAGCTGGACCATGGTCAATAAGGGGCTCACCGACCTCAACATCAGCGCCCTGGCGGTCAGCTCGGCCGGCCCGGTCTTCGCCGGCAGCGTCATGAACGGCACATTCCGCTCCACAGATCAGGGTGACAACTGGGTGGCCATCCATAACGAATTCGCTGCGTTGAACATCAGCTCACTGGCCATCAGCGTCCAGGACCATATCTTTTCAGGGACCTGGAACGGTGCGGTCTTCCGCTCCACCGATTACGGCAACACCTGGTCGCTGGTGAACAGGGGACTGACTGCCTCCAACATCAGCGCCCTCGCGGTCGCCCCCACCGGTGACCTTTACGCCGGCACCTGGGCGAACGGCCTTTTTCGTTCGAGCGATGACGGGTCGACCTGGAGCCCCGTCAACGGCGGCTTCATTGTAGAATCGCGTGTACGAAGCCTGATCATCGACCAGAAGGGCATCATCTACGCTGGCACTCTCGAAAACGGGCTCTTCCGCTCGACGGACAATGGCGAGAGCTGGAGCTCCCTCAACACCGGACCAGCCAGCCGTGCCATCCGCTCCCTGGCGGTCAACGGTGCGGACGGCCTCTTTGCAGGCACGGATGCCGGGGTCCTTTACTCGGATAATATGGGCGAAAGCTGGATCCCGCTCAACAGCGGACTGACCAGTCCGCGCATCACCGCTCTCGCCGTCAATGCCCGGGGTTACCTCTTCGCCGGCACCGAATCGAGCGAGTTTTTCGCCAGTATCCAGCCGACAACCGAGGTAAAATACGAAACCTCCAGTCCACCCGCTCACTTTCGCCTGCGCCAGAATTATCCCAATCCCTTCAATCCCTCGACCACCATCGAGTACTCGCTCGATCGCCCCGCGTACACCGAGATCCACCTCTACAACATCCGCGGCCAGAGAATCAGGACGCTTTATGCCGGGATGACCGGGGCAGGGAGGCATCATGCCGTCTGGGACAGCCGCGATGAAAGCGGCAGGCTCTGCCCGGCGGGCATCTATATCGGTCTCCTGACCAGCGGAGAACGGAGGGAAAGCATCAAGCTCCTTCTGCTGCGCTGACCATGCCGGGGCGCCACTGTTAAGCGTCGCCCAGGCGAGGGAGGAAATATTTCCCCTGCGGTGTACGCCTGTAAAAAAAAGCCCTCAACCGGGATCCGGTTGAGGGCTTTTTGTACCCCTAGCAGGATTTGAACCTGCGACCAACGGTTTAGGAAACCGCTGCTCTATCCAGCTGAGCTATAGGGGCAT
>JAKPUX010000210.1 GCA_029554865.1 bacterium
ATCCGGAACAGGGCAGCATGGCTTCGGCATCGGGGCGGGGATGAGATGAATGACAGGGGAAAACCCACACGCTACAAACGCCTCTCTTCGGCAAAGAGACGCCAGCAAGAACTCGCGCTGGGCAGGGAACGGGTTGAAGAACCGGACGCCGCGGCGGCCGGGGGGTTCCTGATGGTATGGTATTTGCTTTCGATTTGATCCTGAAATAACTGACCATATCTCACGCTTTTTGCACCAAAATCAGCGCCATAGTGTATCAAAAGTAAACACCTGTTCGAAGAAGTTCATCGCTCCGCCTGCTGCAGCGAAATAAAAATTTTTGCAGCCGCGCTGGAGCGAGTTAGCATCGCTATGCCCTGACCGCACCGCCCTCATCTCGTTCCTACCCGGTGCTTTCCCGGGTGGGAACGGCAGAACCACAGAGACTGAAACGCCTCTCGTTCCTACCCGGTGCTTTCCCGGGTGGGAACGGCAGGACTACAGAGACTGATACGCTTCTCGTTCCTACCCGGTGCTTTCCCGGGTGGGAACGGCAGAACCATATATAAGGACCCCATCATGAAACACCTGCACAGCATCCTTCTGATCCTGCTCATCTTCGCCGCCATCGCCATGCCCCAGGAGCGCCGCATCAAGGCCGGCGACGGCATCGAGATCGTCGTCTACGGCCACCAGGAACTCTCCCGTGTCGTCACGGTCTCGCCCCAGGGCACCATCGACTTTCCCTTCATGCAGAACCTGCCCGTCGACGGCCTCACCATCGACAAACTGCGCGAGATCATCGTCGCCCAGCTCTCGCGCTATCTCGAAGAGTATCCGGTGGTCACCCTCAACTTTGCCAAGAGCAACATCATCAACATCAACGTTATGGGCATGGTCAAGCAGCCCGGCATCCGCCAGATGCAGCTCTACTCCAACCTGCAGGGGGCCATCGCCGCCGCCGGCGGCACCACGCCCGGCGCGCGCGTCACCGAGGTCCAGCTCATGCGCGGCGAGCCTGGCAAGATGGCCATCACCAAATACGATCTCAAGAAGTTCCTCCTCGAGGGGGATCTCAAGCATAATCCCGTGCTCGTCGAAGGCGACGTCATCATGGTCACCAGCGGCGAGATGCTCGATAACGTCAAGGTGCTGGGCGAGGTGCGCCTGCCCGGCATGTTCGAGGAGTATAACAGCGCCACGGTCATCGACATGCTCATGCGCGCGGGCGGCCCCACCGCCAACGCCGACATCAAAAAGATCCGCTACATCTCCCCGGCGCGTAAAAAGCAGGCCGAATACCGCCTCAATCTCGAGGAGTACCTCGCCGCCAGCGGCACCTATCCCAATCCCGAGGTCCGCGCCGGCGACATCATCTACGTGCCGAAAAAGCCGGACTCCTGGCGGACCTATCTTCCTATCATCAGCGGCCTTTCCAGCGTGGTGATTAGTATCTATTATATTTTCCGCATTCAGAATGAATAGCATTGCGCCGGCGGAATCAAACCTGCCGGTTTTAACCGCATCGGAGTAATCATG
>JAKPUX010000235.1 GCA_029554865.1 bacterium
AGCCGTCCTTGTCGATGTCGCCGAAGGAGCTGCCCTGACCGTAGCCCGAGGCGGAGTAGCCGCCGGTGAGGGAAGAGGCGGTGATATCAGTAAAGCCCTTGCCCGAGGGATCGGGCACTTCGGTGGTGTCGGGGGGCGGCGGTGGAGGCGGAGGCGGCGGTGGGGTGCTGCCATCCGGCCCGTAAATGGTCAGGTTGGAGTAGATTGGTCCGACCTGGGCCTCATATCCCCAGATCAGGTTCTCCTTGCCGAGAAAGATGTAGCGGAAGGGTTCGAGGCGGCCGGAGAAGGGGTGATAGGTGCGGTTTCTGTAATAATCGCCGAGAAGGAGATTGTCCAGGTAGAGGTAGGCCCGGTCCGTCGTCCAGACGATGCGGAAGGTATAGGTTTTTGATTTATCCCAGTCCTTGTTGAGAAGGTAATAGTCCTCCTCGCGGGAATCATCGCCGGAGCCGTGGGTCTGGGTGAGCCATTTGAAGCCGGCGCGCCCGTCGCCGTCATTATACTTGTCGTGCCCGGAGGTACGGATCTGGGTCCACGAAGCATCGGTCTCATAGGCATCCTTGTCCGCCTCCGGCCGGGACCAGATGTTGATGCAGTGATATTTGATCTCCGGGTCATCGGCCTGTTCCGCCGGGTCGAAATTGGTCACGTCGACCTCCATGGAGCCCTCCCAGGGCAGATCGGCGGGCAGGGTGATGAAGAGCTTGCTGGTGGAGGCGACAGACTGCCACCCCCTGCCCGAGATGAAGACCCCGTCTGTGTTCTGCATGGCGCGGAGGGCCGTGGAGTTGGGATTGTCGAGGTTGTCGTGATAAAGCACCTGGGTGTGCCAGGGCTGCCCGAGCGAGGGTGTCTCCAGAATGGTAAAAAGGGATACAGCGATCAGGTACAACAGTGTAAAGCGTTTTAAATGCATGACGGGATCTCCTGCGCATGATGCATGGCTCAAAATTATCCCCCACGACTGCGCCGGTCCGGGGCCGGATTGCCGGGCGCCATTCCGGTATCTATTAGTACCGCCGCCTCGGTTTTTTGCGTAAGAAAGAGTTGCTGTTCTGTGCGGGGGATCACACGGCCACAAGGTGGGATTCAAACCCTCCGCGCCCAGAATTACTGGGCGGGGAGGGTATGAGGTGCGGTCTACCTGGAGGGGATGGTCTCGCCCCCGGTCCGTTCGAAGATGACCCGGCCATCGAGGACGGTGAGATCCACCTGCACTTCCCGGATCTTTTCAGGCGGAATGGCGAAGAGGTCCCCGGAGAGAACGACCAGGTCGGCGAGATAGCCCTTTACCAGCCGTCCCTTACTCCTTTCATCGTAGGAGGCGTAGGCGCTGTTGAGGGTATAGCAGGCGATGGCCTCGGCGACGCTGATCTTTTGCTCGGGGATCCAGCCATCAGGATGGCTGCCATCCAGGGTGCGGCGGGTCACAGCAGCGTAGATGCCGAGCAGGGGATTGAGCGGGGCGACCGACCAGTCGGTACCGAAACAGAGATGAACGCCCTGATCGAGAAAGCTGCGGAAGGGGTAAGCCTCGTGGCAGCGCTTCTCGCCAATGCGCTTGTGGGCCCAGCGGCCGTCATCGATGGCGTGGAAGGGCTGGGCCGAGGCGATCACCCCCAGGCGGGCGAAGCGGGGAATATCCTTTGCGGCGATGTGCTGGGCATGTTCCAGCCGGAAGCGGCGGTCCCAGGCGGGATTCTCGCGCACGCAGCGCTCGAAGATATCGAGCATCAGGCTGTTGGCGCTGTCGCCGATGGCGTGGACGGAGAGCTGGAGTTTCGCCTTGTCGGCGGCCAGGGCCCACTGCTCCATGCGGCCGTCGAGGACGATATCCATGGGCAGGCCGCGGCTGGTGCTGCCCTCATAGGATTCGAAAAAGAGGGCCGTGGTCGAACCGAGCGATCCATCAGCAAAGGCCTTGAGCGAACCGATGCGGAGCATATCACCGCCGAAGTGGGCGCGGATGCCGGCGTCAGCGAAAAGTTTGTACTGACTGAGGGGAATTCGGCAATCGAC
>JAKPUX010000242.1 GCA_029554865.1 bacterium
TGGCCGCATCGCGCCGCAACGCCGTGCTGGTGCTGGCGCAGGGGCCCTGGCGCGCCCAGGATTCGGGCGGCGGCAAGATGGAGGAGGAGGGGGGATGCAAACGGATGGTCGAAGAGATCCTTGCAGTGCTGCGGGCAGAACGGCGCATCGGCGCTGAGGATCGGCTCGGGAAGGTGATCATCAGCGCCCACAGCGGCGGCTACCGCCCGGCGATTTATGCGGTCAGTCGCGGCGGGCTGCAGAAGGAGATCAGCGAGGTTTATCTCTTCGATGCCTTTTATGCCCTCACCGAAGAGCTCATCCCCTGGCTCAAGTCGGATAAAAAGCATCGCCTGCGTTCGGTCTATACCGAACATCTCGCCGGCGAGCATGCGGCATTCCGGGAACTGCTGCGCACCCACCGCCTCCGCTTCGCAGAAGCGGCCCCGCGCGACGCCTCCGGGCAGCAGGCGGAGGTGGCCGACGAGCGCGTCCAGCGGACCCAAAAGCTGAGTGCTCTCTTTGAGCCGACCGCCGAATGCCACAGCTGCGTCATTTTCGGCCGTTTTCAGCGCTGGCTGGACGCGAGTTCGCTGGGAGAAATCGAACAGAAATAAATGGCATTGGTCCGTGACGGGTGGGGTCGAGGGGTTGTGGGCTGCGGAGAGATAAAAGGATAAGCCCCACCCGGTAGCCAGGCCGGGTGGGGAGACTATGTTTACTTGGGCAGCGCCGCCGCCAGGGTCGGAATGACCACGGGGTGCATTTTGGCCAATGCCAGCCCCTCCAGTTTGCTGCGATTGGTGAAGAGAAAACGGGCCTGCTTTGCAGCGCGGTTGTTGGTGTACTGGACGATCAGGGAGTCGCGCAGGGCGAGGCCGAGGATCAGCTTGCCGGATTTCATGCGGATCTCCTTGATTCATTCAATACATCCTGAAGCACCCGTTCCAGTTCGATCGCAGCCTGGCGGCGGGAAAAATTGTTTTCGACAAAGGCGCGGCCGGCCGCGCCCATTTTTTTGCCGAGTGCGGGATCATTTTTCAGTGCGAGGATGGCCTGGCGCAGCTCGTCATCATTCTCGGGTTCCACGTAAAGGCCGGCGCCGATTTTTTCCACCAGTTCGCGCGCCTCACCGTCGACGCTGAGA
>JAKPUX010000243.1 GCA_029554865.1 bacterium
TGGCCGCATCGCGCCGCAACGCCGTGCTGGTGCTGGCGCAGGGGCCCTGGCGCGCCCAGGATTCGGGCGGCGGCAAGATGGAGGAGGAGGGGGGATGCAAACGGATGGTCGAAGAGATCCTTGCAGTGCTGCGGGCAGAACACCGCATCGGCGCTGAGGATCGGCTCGGGAAGGTGATCATCAGCGCCCACAGCGGCGGCTACCGGCCGGCGATTTACGCGGTCAGCCGCGGCGGGCTGCAGAAGGAGATCAGTGAGGTTTTTCTCTTCGATGCCTTTTATGCCTTCACCGAAGAGCTCATCCCCTGGCTCAAGTCGGATAAAAAGCATCGCCTGCGTTCGGTCTATACCGAACATCTCGCCGGCGAGAATGCGGCATTCCGGGAACTGCTGCGCACCCACCGCCTCCGCTTCGCAGAAGCGGCCCCGCGCGACGCCTCCGGGCAGCAGACGGAGATGGCCGACGAGCGCGCCGAGCGGACAAAAAAGCTGAGTGTACTCTTCGAGCCGACCGCCGAATGCCACAGCTGCGTCATTTTCGGTCGTTTTCAGCGCTGGCTGGAAGCGAGTTCGCTGGGAGAAATCGAACAGAAATAAATGGCACTGGTCCGTGACGGGTGAGGTCGAGGGGTTGTGGGCTGCGGAGAGATAAAAGGATAAGCCCCACCCGGCAGCCAGGCCGGGTGGGGAGACTATGTTTACTTGGGCAGCGCCGCCGCCAGGGTCGGAATCTCCGTCGCCCCGACCGGCACACTCAGACTCGAATTGGTGAAATCATCCCCGATGGGCTGGAATTCCCCGCCGAGGAAACGGGAAAGAAAGATTTCGGTAATGGCGTAAAAGGAGAGGCGGTTCTCCGGCCGGGCGAAACCGTGACCTTCATCGGCATAGATCACGTAGGTCACGGGAATCTTTTTCTCCTGCATCGCCTTGACGATCTGGTCGGCTTCGCTCTGTTTGACGCGCGGATCGTTGGCGCCCTGGCCGATCAGCAGCGGTTTGGCAATCTCTCCGACCCGGGTGAGCGGTGAACGGGACTCCAGAAAAGCCCTGCCCTCCTCGGTGCGGTGGTCTCCGACACGAATCGTGAAGAGCTCCAGCTGCGGCTTCCAGTAGGGAGGAATCGTCTCCAGCAGGGTGCGCAGATTGGAGGGCCCGACGATATCGACGCCGCAGGCGAAAACCTCGGGGGTGAAGGTCAGGCCGACCAGGGTGGCATAGCCGCCATAGCTGCCGCCCATGATGGCGATTTTCTCCTTTTCGGCGATACCCTCCTTGACAGCCCAATTCACCGCATCGATCAGATCATCATGCATCTTGCCCGCCCATTCCTTGTTGCCGGCGTTGATGAAATCCTTGCCGAACCCGGTGCTGGCGCGGAAATTGACCGAGAGGACGGCGTAGCCGCGGTTGGCCAGCCATTGATGGGTGCTGTTCAAACCCCAGCTGTCGCGCCCCCAGGGGCCGCCATGGACGTAGAGCACCATCGGCAGAGCGGATTTCGGCCGGCCATTGTTATCCCTGTCCGTTCCGGCCGGCAGGGTGAGATAGCTGACCAGATCGAGGCCGTCGCGTGACGGGATGACCACGGGGTGCATTTTGGCCAATGCCAGCCCCTCCAGTTTGCTGCGATTGGTGAAGAGAAAACGGGCCTGCTTTGCAGCGCGGTCGTAGAGGTAGTAGCGAACCGGGCCGTCATCCACAAGATAGGAGACGATCCAGAACTTGTCGTCCAGGGTGCGGTCGGAGACATTCCAATCCCCGGGGGATACGCTCTTGAGATAATCGATGTCCGCCTGGATGGCCGGGTCGAAAATTTTCCATTCCGTCCGGGTGAACTCGACGGCGGCGGCCTCGATATTCTTCTCGACGGGATGAACCATCAGGTTCCGGATATCGGCGCGGGGATCCTCATAGAGGATTTTACTTTCGCCGGTGGCCAGATCAAGGGTGGCCAGGGCGGCCGTATTGCGGTTCCGGCTGTCGATCAGGTAGAGCACCTGATTGGACTTGTCGAAGCCGAAGGGAGCCGTGGTCAGCATGTCCTCCATGGGAATTTGCATGAAGGGCTGCCATTCCCCCCTGGCGGAGAGCTGAAAGTACTCGCTGCCGCCGTCGGGCGTCATGTTGGTGGCAAAGCGGAGGTTGTAGTCGTCGTCGGTAAGGTAGCCGGCAAAGCGGTCGTTCTGCTGGATCATCTTCATCTCGCCGCTCTCGAGGTTGAGGCGGTAGAGATCATGATACTGGGGATCGCGGTTGTTCAGTCCGATGAGGATTTCGCCGGGATGCTTATAGCAGGCCTCCTGAATAAATGCAGTGGGGCGCATCTTTTTGCCGCTGGGCAGCAGGATCGGTTTGCCATCGGGGCCGATGATTTCTTCGATCGGCGTCAGATTGCGGTCCTCCTTGCTGCTTATATCCACGATGTGAACCGCCCAGTTTTCATCCCCGCCGTCGTCCTGAAGGTAGATGATGTGTTGGTTTGAGAAGGACCAAAGGTAGCGGCGGATACCGCGTTTCTTGTCAGCGGTGACCGCCCTTGCTGCTGCGGGATCATCCGCCGGCGCGACATAGACGTTGAGGACCCCGTCGAGCGGGGCGAGGTAGCTGATGTGCTTGCCGTCCGGGCTCAGCGCGACGCCGGTTTTATCCGGATTACCGAAGAAAAGCTGGCGATCGATCAGCGCCGTCGTCTTTTTTATGCATCCGGAGGTGAGCAGAATGACAAAAGGCAGCATGAGCAAGCCCCATTTACATAGCCGCATGGCTTTCTCCTTTCTTCATAAAAGAGATGCTCTGGCTCATAATCGGGTGATCAGTTGATCCGAAGGCCGTAAAAGGTTGGAGGCTCCCTTGGGAGAGCACTGTTTTTTAGGCTGCACAGTACTCTATACGTATCTATTCGTAAAATAGTTACTCCAGCGGTACAAAGCAACAGGAAATGGGAAAATAATAATCCGCTGCCCGGGAGACAGGGCGTCAAGCCCGGCAGGCGCCGGATTGTAAAACGCGCGGCTGCCTTGACCCGGGAGCAGGCCGCAGCAGGGATCGGAAATATGGGTCTGGCGTGAGCCTGCGGTGGGGCTACTCGCGGTTGTTGGTGTACTGGACGATCAGGGAGTCGCGCAGGGCGAGGCCGGGGATCAGCTTGCCGGATTTCATGCGGATCTCCTTGATTCATTCAATACATCCTGAAGCACCCGTTCCAGTTCGATCGCAGCCTGGCGGCGGGAAAAATTGTTTTCGACAAAGGCGCGGCCGGCTGCGCCCATTTTTTTGCCGAGTGCGGGATCATTTTTCAGTGCGAGGATGGCCTGGCGCAGCTCGTCATCATTCTCGGGTTCCACGTAAAGGCCGGCGCCGATTTTTTCCACCAGTTCGCGCGCCTCACCGTCGACGCTGAGA
>JAKPUX010000246.1 GCA_029554865.1 bacterium
TCGGCGAGCGAAACGCGGATCAGCCCGCGGATGAGGGAGTTGAACTCGTGCGAGGCAGGCAGCCCGGCAAAGCGCACGCCAACATCTATCAGTTGGCTGCCCTCGCGGCGGACAATCACAAAGCCGGGGAATTTATCCACATGGTAGCGCTCCGCCAGTTCCGGGTTGGTGGCAGCCGTGTGTATGCTCAGACCGATTTTTGGTGAGAGTGCAGAGACTTCTTCCAATAACTGCTGGAGATAGGCATTGGAGGGGTGTGCTGGATCCGTAAAGAGGAGCACTTCAACCGGGTGGATCATGCTGCCCAGAACTTCCTGCACCTGTTTAGAAACAGCTTCGTTCAGTAACTTATCCATTATGATTCAACACCTCCTGGGTTGGTAAGAATATCCCCGCCGGGGATGAGAATGGTCTTTATCAGGTAAAACAACCACCTTCAGCAAAGCCGCAGACCGGGCATTTGAGGGTAAGCTGCCCATCATAATCCAGCACCCCTTGATGGCAGTGGGGACAGGGATCGCCGGCCCGTAGTGCCAGAGCGGGGGCCGCCGGGGTTGATGCCGGGTCGGCGGGCTGGAGATAATCCTGCAGGTTCAGGCGGGCAAAGAGCCGCTGCCGAACCTCGGGCGGAGCCTCGGCGGCGTCGGCAGGGGTATGGTAAATCTCAACGGTGAGCTTGAGCGTATCTACCACAATGCGGCAGCGCTCGCATTCAGCCATATGCTGTTCCAGTTCAGCGCAGAGCGCCGGGCTGAGTTCGCCATCCACATAATCGCCGAGGGAGTCGAGAAAGTCACAGCAGCGATGGGTTTCCATCAAGCCACCTCCGAGGGACGCGGCAGGCGCTCGGCGAAATAAGCAGAGAGCTGCTCACGGAGCTGGAGGCGAGCCCGCAGCAGGCGAGCCTTGACGGCTACTTCGCTCAGGCCAAGGGCTTCGGCAGTTTCTTGAATTGAGAGCTTTTCAATATCGCGCATCAGAAACACCACTCGCAAATTGGGCGAAAGCTGCTGCACAGCGGCATCGAGAAAAGTGCGGGTTTCGGTGGACAGCAGTTCAGCCTCGGGCATACAACACCAGTCCACAACCTGGACGGGCTCGTCGGCTTCTTCATCGGATTCGTTCTCGGAGGTATCTAGAGAAAATACGTCGGGGCGGCGCTTCCGCAGGTGCATCAGCGACTCGTTGACGGCA
>JAKPUX010000266.1 GCA_029554865.1 bacterium
GTGGCGCCTCCCAGAATCGAACTGGGGACACACGGATTTTCAGTCCGTTGCTCTACCGGCTGAGCTAAAGCGCCGCCAAACGTGCATACAAATTATTCATTTTATGGCAAAAAGTCAAGGGAAAAGAACAACCAGGGAACCCCCCGAAATCTGCCTGCCAACTGATTTTCTCATGATTACATCCGGGTGGGACTCTGTTTTGGAGGGCATCAAGAAAAGACCGGTTCAGGCGTTCGCCTTTTTATGCAGCGGCGCCCAGCTGATGAAGCGCGAGAACACATGGGGGATGAGCAGCCGGTCGGTGATGACATAGGCGATGAGCAGGTACCCGGCGCCGATGAACAGATCGATGATGTAATGCTGGTTGAGATAGACCGCCGAAAACCAGACTCCGGCCGGATAGAGGGCCAGCAGCAGGGGATAGCGCCTGAACTTTTTGTACATAAAAAGCGCAAAGGCCACCGGATAAGCACCGTGCAATGAGGGAATGGCGGCAAAGTGGTTGGGATTGAATCCCCCCCACAGGGTCTGGAAAAAATTCATGCCGATCATCTTGTCCACATTCAGCAGCGCACCAGCGCCCAGGCCCCAATGGCTCGAGACGGCAGGCTGGCCGAAGCCGTAACTGTAAACGTACCACGGCGGTGCCGCCGGATAGATAAAAAAAGTGGCGAGGGCGCCGAAATTGAGCAGGGTCATGGTCCAGACAAAGCGGTAAAAGGATTTGCGGTCATCGGTGGTGTGCCAGAAGACCCAGCCGACGATGATCGGCACGCCGAAATGGAGGGTGTAAAAAAGTCCGCCGCTGGCGTCGAGCAGACCCTTGAGCCAGTTGCCCTGCAGGGCCTGCTGCAGGTCCTGGAACCAGAAGCAGGGAATCACCCCGCCGAACAGGGGGCCGAAAATTTTCAGCTCGGTCATATAGGGCCAGACCACATTAATGGCGCCCCGCCAGTTGTCGACCACGCCGCGCATCATGTCGTAGCAGATCCAGAAAACGATCCACGGCGCCCAGTCCATGACAAAATACTTCATGCGCCCACGGCCGAGGGTGAGGGCCAGAACCGCCAGGGCGATGAAGACATGATCCGGCCGCACCCGGATGAGCTGGTTGATCAGCACCAGGTAGAGAATCACCCCGATCAACACATATCCGCGCCAGCTGTTGGAGCGCATGTGCGCGAGAAAATTTTGCCATCGCTGCGAGTTGTTGGGGGCGGTCATATCTCTCGTGTTCTCATCTGACTTGTCCGGGCCGGTTTCAAGGCGGAAGAATATACATAAAAAATATTTCAGGAAA
Organism: bacterium; assembly: GCA_029554865.1. Classification (GTDB taxonomy): domain Bacteria; phylum Zhuqueibacterota; class Zhuqueibacteria; order Residuimicrobiales; family Residuimicrobiaceae; genus JAKPUX01. Next base: position 1,301 of record JAKPUX010000266.1, read on the forward strand.
AAGGATTTCTCGGCGACAAGTGGGGAATAGTGCGGACTGAAAACGCCAATTTCTTCCGCCGGATGAGGGTAAACCAGCTCGGCCGGCGCCGGGGGAATCAGCCCCCCAACACCTGCTTGTAATAGCTTTCGTACTCAGGGACCAGGGTCTCGATGCGGAAGCAGGCCTCGGCCTTGGCGCGCGCCGCCGCCCGCATCGCCTTCATCCGTTCCGGCTCGCGCAGCAGCTCCACCGCTGCCGCCGCCATGGCATCGACATCCCCGACCGGGAAGAGAAAACCATCCACGCCATCTTCGATAACCTCCGGCAGGCCGCCGATGCGGGTGGCGATCACCGGGGTGCCGCAGCTCATCGCCTCGAGGGCGGCCAGTCCAAAGCTCTCCTCGCTGCTGGGCAGGAGGAAAAGATCGGCGCAGCCGAGGAGCCGTTCGACGGCATCCTGGGTGCCGAGATAGACGACATGATCGAGAAGGCCGAGCCGTTCAGCCAGGGCATGCGACTCCTGCCGGTCCGGTCCCTCGCCTACCAGCAGCAGCTTGGCGGGCAGGTGGCGGCGCACCCGTGCCAGGATCTCAATGGTATCGGTCAACCGCTTGACCGGGCGGAAATTGGAGGCGTGGATGAGGATCGCCTCTCCCCCCGGCGCGAAGCGCTTGCGGATGCAGTTCTCCACGTGGGGTGAGAAGCGGGCGGTGTCGACAAAATTGTGAATAACGCGGATCTCCTTGTCGATGCCAAAAGTCGCGCGCGTCTGCTCGGCCAAGTAGCGGGAGACCGCGGTCACTCCGTCGGACTCTTCGATGCCGAATTTCACCGCCTCCCGGAAGGAGGCATCCTTGCCGACCAGGGTGATGTCGGTGCCGTGCAGGGTGGTGACCACCTTCGGTCCGCGCCCGCGCATCATCTGCCGCGCCAGGTAGGCGCTGATGGCGTGGGGGATGGCATAGTGGGCATGAACGATGTCGAGGGTATGCTCACCAGCCACCTCCATGATCTGCGCCGCCAGACTCAGGTCATAGGGGGGGTATTTGAAAAGGGGATAGGCGGAGACATCCACCTCGTGATAAAAGACGTTCTCGTGAAAACCGCGCAGGCGGAAGGGGGTACTGTAACTGATGAAATGGACCTCATGGCCCCGCAGCGCCAGACACATGCCCAGTTCCGTCGCCACCACGCCGCTGCCGCCGTGGGTCGGATAGCATACCATCGCTATTTTCATGCACACTCCGTTATTTCATTTGTTCTGGTCATTACATCACCCCACCGCTTAGAGAACGCTGACAGAGGGAATAAGATTCCCGCCTCCGCAGCAGCAGGCTCCGGGGCCGGCCCGCGTCCGCTTTTTTATTGATTTATTTGCATAATTTGTTTAATTTAAATGTCCTATTGACCAATCACAACTTGCCAGCGGGTATATGACCAAAAATCCGATCCGAAATTTCTGCATCGTCGCCCATATCGACCACGGCAAATCAACCCTGGCCGACCGCCTGCTCGAAGCCACCGGCACCCTCTCCAGCTATGAGATGAAGGATCAGGTCCTGGACAGCATGGACCTCGAGCGCGAGCGCGGCATCACCATCAAAATGCATCCGGTCACGATGGAGTACCGCCGCCCCAACGGCGAAACCTATACCCTCAACCTCATCGACACTCCGGGTCATGTCGATTTCACCTATGAGGTCTCACGCAGTCTGGCCGCCTGCGAGGGGGCCATTCTGGTGGTGGACGCCGCCCAGGGGGTGGAAGCCCAGACCGTCAGCAATCTCTACCTGGCCATTGAAAACGACCTGGAGATCATACCGGTCATCAACAAGATCGATCTCCCCAACATCGATCTCGACGCCATCAAGCATCAGATTATCGACCTGCTCGGCTGCAAGGAATCAGAGATCATCCTGGCCAGCGCCAAGGTCGGCACCGGCATCAGTGAAATCCTCGAGGCGGTGGTGGAGCGCGTCCCGCCGCCCGATCCGGCGGTGGACAAGCCGGCGCGCGCCCTGATCTTCGACTCGGTCTTCAATGCCTATCGCGGGGCCGTGGCCTACGTGCGCGTGATCGAGGGCTCGATCCGGCCGGGGCAAAAGATCAAATTCTTTTCCACCGGCCGGGTGTTCGAGGCCCAGGAGGTCGGCATCCTGCGCATGAAGCAGATCCCGCAGGATCTCCTCCATGCCGGCGAGGTCGGCTATGTCATCGCCGGAGCCAAGGATGTCAAGGACACCAAGGTCGGCGACACCATCACCACCGAGGAAAATCCGGCCCCGGAGCCCCTGCCCGGCTACCGTGAGGTGCTGCCCATGGTCTTCTCCGGCCTCTTTCCCTCCATCGCCGAGAATTACGAGGAGCTGCGCGCCGCCCTGGAAAAGCTCAAGCTCAACGATTCGGCACTCTGGTACGAACCCGAGACCTCCCTCGCCCTCGGCTTCGGCTTCCGCTGCGGCTTTCTCGGCCTGCTCCACATGGAAATCGTCCAGGAGCGCCTCGAACGCGAGTATGACCTCGACCTGGTGACCACGGTCCCCAATGTGGAGTATCATGTCTTCACCAACAAGGGGACCCTGCTGGTGATGGACAATCCGGCCAACCTGCCCTCGCCCAACGACATCGATCACGTCGAGGAGCCCTACATCAAGGCGAGCATCGTCACCCCCTCCGAGTACATCGGCGCGGTGATGTCGCTGGCGATGGAGAGGCGCGGCACCTACATCAATACCGAGTACGTTGACAAGAGCCGGGTCAATATGCACTACGAGTTCCCGCTCAGCGAGGTCATCTTTGATTTTTACGACAAACTCAAATCGGTCACCCGCGGCTACGCCTCGTTCGATTATGAATTCTCCGGTTTTCGCGAAGGTCCGGTCGTCAAGCTCGACATCCTGCTCAACGGCGAATCGGTCGACGCCCTGTCGACCATCGTCCATCGCGACAAGGCCTACGAATGGGGGCGCCGCGTCTGCGAAAAGCTGAGCGAGCTGATACCGCGCCAGCAGTTCGAGGTCGCCATTCAGGCCGCCATCGGCAGCAAGGTCATCGCCCGCGAGACCGTGCGCGCGGTGCGCAAGAATGTCACCGCCAAATGCTACGGCGGCGACATCACCCGCAAGCGCAAGCTGCTCGAGAAACAAAAAGAGGGCAAGAAGCGTATGAAGCAGTTGGGCCGGGTGGAAGTGCCCCAGGAAGCGTTTCTCGCCATCCTCAAATCGTGACGGCGCCACGCCCGTCTTGTCTCCACACAACCCGGCCTGCCGGCCGGAGCCCGGTATAATCTCGGGGGAAAAAAGACCGCAATGCTCCAGGTTGTACAGCTGCACAAGGCTTTCGGCGACAGGATCGCAGTGGAAGAGCTTTCGCTCCAGATCGAGAACGAGCTCTTCGTCTTTCTCGGTCCCAACGGCGCCGGCAAAACCACCACCATCAAGATGATGACCGGGCTTCTCCACCCCGACCGGGGGCGGGTGCTCATCGACGGCATCGATCTGGCCACCGACCCCATCGGAGCCAAACGGCTCTTCGGGCTGGTGCAGGAGTCGCCGGTGCTCTATGAAAAGCTGAGCGCGCGCGAATTCGTCCATTTCATGGCGCGGCTCTATCAGGTGCCCGATGAGGATGCCGCGCGCCGCGCCGGGCAGCTCTTCGACATTTTCGAGATCAGCGACCGCGCCGATGAGCTCATCGAAGAATTCTCCCACGGCATGAAGCAGAAGGTGGCCCTGGCCGGGGCCCTGGTCCATGAGCCGCGGGTGCTCTTTCTCGATGAGCCGACTGTGGGGCTCGATCCCAAGGCCGCGCGCAATCTCAAGGATCTGCTGCGCGGCATGGTCGAACGAGGCACCACCGTCTTCATGTCCACCCATATCCTCGAAGTGGCGGAGCGGATGTGCGACCGCGCCGGCATCATCCATCAGGGCCGGCTCATCGCGCTGGGCACCATGGATGAACTGCGCAAAAATTCGGCGACCGAAAAAGCCTCGCTTGAGGAGATCTTTCTGCAGCTGACCGCTTCGGAGGTCGGCGCCGACGTCAACCGGTTCCTGGAGGAACAGTAGAGGCATGCTGGGACTGCTGCTGCAAAACCGGCTTCGCGCCCTGATCAACGCCGTGCGCCGCGGCGGCAAAAAAGGGCGCCGCCGCATACTGGGGTACATCGGCCTGATCATCCTGCCGGTACTGGTGCTGATCAACATCTATGCGATGATGGAGGCGATGATGGCCGCCCCCGAGCTGGGCCTTCCCGCCATCCTCCTGCTCCAGCGCAACATCCTTCTCGCCATCTTCATCATGCTCCTTTTCAGCGGTCTGGCCCTGGTGCTGCACATTTTTTTCCTCTCACGGGATCTCCCCCTGCTTATGAGCGCCCCAGTGCCCCTGGCCACCATTTTCCAGTTCAAATTCATCGAGACCACCTCGGCCAATTCCACCCTCTTTTTCGGCATCGCCCTGCCCGTCCTGATCTCCGCCGGCATCGCCGTCAAGGCGCCCCTGCTCTTCTGGATCCTGCTGCTGCCCCTCAGCCTGCTCTTCCTCGCCATCCCGACCGGCTTGGCCACCCTGCTGGCGATGGGGCTGGTCAGCGTCATGCCGGCGCGCCGGGCCAAAAGCATCTCCGCCCTCTTTCTCAGCCTGATCTCGATCGCGATCTGGCTGGGCTTTCAGATGCTGCGGCCGGAGAGGATCCGGCCCGGAGCGGCCGGGCTGCCGGGGCAGAACTATCTCGAGCTGGGCGGGCGGCTGGCGACGTGGTTTCCCTCGGACTGGCTGGTCAACGCCCTGATGCACACCACCACAGGACGCACAGCCGCCGCCGGCTTGAATATTCTCCTTCTGCTGGGCGCCGGGGCCCTGCTCTACAGCGGCGCCGCCGCCCTGCTCGGCCGCGCCCTGCACCGGGATACCTTCAGCGGAATCGAGAGCGGATCCCGCAGCCGGCGCGTAACCCGGCAGACCGTGCGCATCGCGCCGGCGGGGAAAAGCGGCCTCTTCGCCACCCTCGTCCGCCGGGATTTCAAGCTCATCTTCCGCGACACCCAGCAGCTCATCCAGATCCTGCTCTTCACGACGATGATGGTCCTGCTGCCCTTTCTCAACCGCACCAACATGGCCGCGGAGAGCGGAGAGCTTGCGCATTATTATCCCTATTTCTTTCTCTTCATCTTCAGCACCCTCATCAGCAGCACCATCTCGACGCGCATGATCCCGATGGAGCGCACCGCCTTTGGGCTCTTCAAGCTCGCCCCGGTCCGCTTGCGCACTGTCTGGCTGGCCAAGGTGACGGTCAGCTTTCTCTTCACCCTGACCAGCGCCCTCTTCGCCGCCGCCGTCGTGGCCTTTTTTCACCATACCAGCGCCGGGGTGCTGCTCAGGGTCCTCCTGCTGCTGGTCATCCTGAACATCGGCGCCACCAGCTGCGGCGGGCTCTTCGGCGCCCGCTACGCCAATTTCAGCTGGGACCATCCGAAACGGATGCTCAACGCCGGCTCGGGCTTTTTTCTCTCCCTCATTCTCATGGTTTTCGTCGGTATCGTCGGGGGCATCGTCGCCCTCAGCCTCTTTATACTCTCGACGCCGGATCCGGGCATCGCCGCCTCCGCCGCGCTCACCCTGTTCCTGCTCGCATTTGGAACCGCCAGCGCGGAAAAGAAGTTAGATAAAATTGAATGGACCTATTGATTACACCCTCGCCACTACGAAAGGACCTTGCATGAGCAGTAAAGGACGCCAGCAGTTCAAGGAGTATACCGAAGCATTCGCCGTGGCTCTCATCGCCGCCCTCATCCTGCGCATGCTGGTCATTCAGGCCTTCCGCATCCCGACCGGCTCGATGAAAGACACCCTGCTGATCGGGGATTTTCTCCTCGTCAACAAGTTCGTTTATGGCGCAGCGACCCCGGACCGCATTCCCTGGACCGACATCAAGCTGCCCTCCCTGCAAATGCCGGCCGTCCATAAACCCAAACGCGGCGAGATCATCGTCTTCAAATACCCCCTCGACGAAAAGCTTGACTATATCAAACGCTGCATCGGTGTGCCCGGCGACACCCTCGAGATGCGCCAGGGGGTGGTCTACGTCAACGGCGCTCCCGAAGGTGAGATCACCTTCCTCGAGCGCAGCTTTGACGAATCGGAGGGGCGCTATATCAACTATTACCGGGTCAAGACCGCCAACGCCAAGGAATACACCATCCGCCGTTATGAGGGATTCGCCTACGATTTCGGCCCGGTGGTGGTGCCCGAAAAGCATCTCTTCATGATGGGCGACAATCGCGACAACAGCCAGGACAGCCGCTACTGGGGCTTTCTGCCGATGAAGAACATCCGCGGCCAGGCTCTGGTCATCTATTTCTCCCTGGAACGCAACGCCTCGTTTTTCCGTCATGTGCGCTGGTCGCGCATCTTCAGCATCATCCGTTAGGCCATGGATGCCCTTGCGCTCTATATCCACGTCCCCTTTTGCCAGCACAAGTGCATCTATTGCGACTTTTTCTCCACAACCCGCACCGCCCTGCTGCCGCGCTATCTCGAGGCGCTGCAGCAGGAGATCGCCCACTACCGCCGCCATCCCTTCTTCGCTGGCAAGACCCTCACCAGCATCTACTGGGGCGGCGGCACCCCCTCGCTGATTCCGCCGGAACAAATCCATGCCCTGCTCGGGGAGATCCGCTCCGGCTGGGAGATCACTCCCTCGGCTGAGATCACCCTTGAGGCCAATCCCGGCGCCCTCGACTGCGCCCATCTCGCCGGCTACCGCCAGGCGGGGATCAACCGGCTCTCGCTGGGCATCCAGTCCTTTCACGATCGCGAACTCGCCCTGCTCACCCGGATTCACTCCGCCGCGGGGGCGATGGAAGCCCTCACGGCCGCGCGCGCAGTGGGATTCACCAATCTCAGCCTCGACCTCATTTTCGGATTGCCCGGTCAGTACCTTTCCGACTATAAAGCCTCGCTCAGCCAGGCCCTCGCCTTCGGGCCTGAACATCTCTCCCTCTACGGGCTCACCATCGAAGCCGGCACCCCCCTCGCGCAGGCGGTCGCCGGCGGCCGGCTCCACCCCTGCGATGAAGAGCTCGAACGGGAGATGTTCCTCGCGGGCAAGAGGATGGCTGAGGCGGCGGGCTATCAGCATTACGAGATCTCCAATTACGCCCGGCCAGGGTGCGAGGCGCGCCATAACCAGCACTATTGGGCGGGGGCGCCCTATCTCGGCCTCGGCCCGGCCGCCCACTCCTTCGCCGGCGGCGAACGCTTCTGGAACGGCCGCGACCTCGAGGGTTATATCGATGCATGGGAGCAGGATGAGCCGGCTGTCGCCGGCCGCGAGCGGATCGGGAGGGAGGAGGAGAAGAGCGAGGCCCTCCTGCTCGGTCTGCGCAGGCGGAGGGGAATTGACCTCGAACTTTGGCGGGAGCGCTTCGGCGAGGAGCTGCTCGAACGCGGGGGCCGCGCCATCGCCAGGCTGGGCGGCCTGCTGCACGACCACCCCCCTTTCAGCGCTGCCCCCGGGGCGGAACTGCTCACCCTCAACGGACAAGAGCTCGCCCTCACCGAGTCGGGGGTGCTGCTCTACGATATGGTCTGTCAGGAGCTCTGCGCAGGCTTGTGCGCGTGAAGCGCGGGATCAGCTGAAGAGATTTTTGCGCTGATCGCGCAGCTTTTTCTTCAGCATCTCGCGGGCGCGGAAGATGCGGACCTTGACGGTGCCGATGGGGATGCCCAGGAGGCGGGCGATCTCTTCATAGGATCGGTCCTGAGCGTGGCGGAGCAGGATCGCCTCGCGATATTTCCCGGGCAAAGAGTCAATGGCCTCCTGGATGGTGAGATGGCGCTCCTTCTCCATCAGGCCAGCGTCGGGGCCGGCTTCGTGATCGGGGAATTCGCGCTGAAGTTCGCCATCCCGGGCCGGGATCGGATTGTCCAGGGGGTAGGTCTTGAGGCGTTTCTTGCGGAAATGGTCGATGCAGTTGTTGACAGCGATCTTGTAGAGCCAAGTGCTAAAGGCATATTCGGCGTTGAAACTGGAGAGGGCGTTGAAGGCCTTGATGAAGGTCTCCTGGGTGAGGTCCTCCGCCTCTTCGCGCCGCCGGACCATCCGCAGGATGAGATTGTAGATCTGGTTGCGATAGCGGTGGACGATCTCGGCGTAGGCTTTCTGATCCCCCTCGATGGCATCGCGAACAAGTTGTGCGGAAATCGGATCCATGATGATCGGGCACTCGTCCGGTGAAAAATCAAATGGGCTTTGATAAATAAGGTACAGTAAAAAAGATCGACAAGCAAGGAAAAGTTATTGCATTAGATGGCCATATATGTTAATTTTTAAATAGTTCCGGCGGATCGTAGGCAGTTGCCCCGCTGCCGGCTGGGAGGGATGGAAAAATGGTCCACGCCATCGGCACCGACATCGTTGATCTCGACCGGTTCGCCTCTGCAGTCGAGCGCTGGGGCGACCATTTTCTCGGCCGCATTCTCACCCCCGACGAGATCGCCTACTGCCGCCGCAAGGCCTCCGGCATCGAATCGATGGCCGCCCGTTTCGCCGCCAAGGAGGCCTTTATCAAGTGCCTGAGCGAGGAGGAGTATCGCCACTTCCGCTGGCACGATGTGCGGGTCGAGAATGCGGCCAACGGCAGGCCCCGACTGGTGCTGAGCGGAAGCCTCGCCCGCATCCTGCCCGACCTGCAGATCCTGCTCACCCTCAGCCACAGCCGCCTCAGCGCCGTCGCGGTGGTGATCCTGCAGTCCAGGCCGTGAGCGCGTCCCGGGGTGAGCCGGAGGGTTCAAACAGTGAATGTTCTGATTCTGGAGATATCCGGAGATAGAGATGCAGATAATCGTCACGGCCGCCGAGATGGCCGCACTCGATCGGGATTGTCAACAGCTCCTGCAGATGCCCTCACTTCTGCTCATGGAGAACGCCGGGCGCGGGATCGCCGCCGTGGCCAAAACCATGCTCGGCGAGCCGGAGGGCAAGCGGGTGCTCATCGTCAGCGGGCCGGGCAACAACGGAGGCGACGGCTATGTGGTGGCTCGCCATCTGGCCAATGCCGGCTGCCGGGTGACCCTCTGGGTTCTCGCCGCCCGCGACAAGATCCGCGGGGATGCCCTGACCAATCTGGTCATCTGGGAGAAGATGGGCGGCCAGACTCTTTTTATCGATGCCATCCCTGATGCGCCCGCGCCCCTGCCGCATCTGATCGTCGATGCCCTGCTCGGCACCGGCGCGGCCCCTCCCCTGAGCACCCCCTTTGCGATGATGGCCACCCTGCTCAATGAGCTGGGGGCGCCCATCCTCGCGGTCGACATCCCCACCGGAATCGACGCCGATACCGGGGCGGTGCCGGGGCCGGCGATCAGGGCCCGGGCCACGGCCGTGATGGCCCGGCTGAAACGGGGGCTGCTCTTCTCGCCGGGGCGCGAGCAGGCCGGGGAAATCCACCTCATCGACATCAGCATGCCGCCGGAGTGGGCCCCTAAAAGCGGCACCCCGGTGCGCCGCCTCGAGGCCGCCGACATCCGCGCCAGACTGCCCCGCCGCCCGGCCGATGCCCATAAATTCAGCATCGGCAGCGTCGGGGTCATCGCCGGTTCCATCGGCTACACCGGCGCGGCTTGCCTGACCGCTGCGGCCGCCCTGCGCGCCGGCTGTGGCCTCTCCTGCCTGGCGGCCGCCAAAAGCCTGCTGCCCCTGCTCACAGGCAAATTACCCGAAGTCATCACCTGGCCTTTTGAAGACGAGGAAAGCGGCTGCCTTCGCGAGGCTGCGCTGCCGCAGTGGCTGAGCCCCCTCGCCGCCCAGAACGCCCTCGCCGTCGGACCCGGCCTCGGCCGCCATCCCGACACCGGCGGGCTGGTCCGCCGCCTCCTGCGCGAGATGAAGCAGCCCATGGTGCTCGACGCCGACGGGCTCAACCTCTGCACCGATTATCTCGACCTCCTGCAAAACTATCAGGGCGCGCTGATCCTCACCCCCCACCCGGGCGAGCTCTCGCGGCTGACCGGACTGACCACCGCGAAGATCCTCGCTCGGCCGGTGGAGGTCGCCGCCGAGTGGGCCGTCAAGCTTGGCCAGCTCCTCGTCCTCAAGGGCGGCCCCACCGTCATCGCTGCGCCGGACGGCTCGGTCTTTGTCAACAGCACCGGCAATCCCGGCATGGCTACCGCCGGCGCCGGCGATATCCTCACCGGCCTGATCGCCGGACTCCTCGCCCAGGGCCTTGCGCCCATCGACGCCGCCCTCTGCGGGGTCTGGCTGCACGGCGCCGCGGGCGACCGGGCGCGGGAGCGCCGCGGAGAGATGGGCATGATCGCCGGGGATCTGCTCGAGGCCCTGCCCGACGCCCTCCGGGGGGTCCTCCATCCGTGAAAGGCGCGCTGCGGGAAAAAATCTACTGGCAGCTGCCGGCCTGGCTCTGGGGTTTCTTCATCTTCGCCCTCACCTCGCTGCCCAAATTGACCCCGCCTTCCCTCGGCTTCGAGCTGGAAGACAAGGTCTACCATTTCATCGTCTATGCCGTGCTCGGCCTCCTCATCGCCCGGGCCGCCGTCCAGGGCGGGCGGGAGCCCCTCCGCTCCGGCATCAGGCGCATGCTCTGGATTGGTATCCCCCTCTCCTTTATTGACGAGGTGCACCAGGCCTTCATCCCGGGCCGCTTCTGCGACGGCCTGGACGCCCTCGCCGACATCCTCGGATTGCTGCTGGCCGCAATTATTTTTGTGCTGTGGGGCAGCCGTTTGGCGGAAAAGGATCGCTCAATTTATTGTAATTTAGTAAAATGCGACACATAGGGGGCTAGCCGGAGAGAGTCCACTTTTTTCAACGCATACGAACTTTTAATTGACTTTTGCCTGCGAATGCGTTAATTTAAGCGTAAGTTAATGTACCGTGGGGATTAATTTAACGGGAGGAACTCGACGTGGCGGATACTGCATACTGTGTCAAGTGCAAAGCCAAGACCGAGGTCAAAGATGGCAAAAAAGTGACCATGAAAAATGGTCGTGCAGCTCTAAAAGGCACCTGCGCCAAATGCGGCACCGGCGTCTACAAGATACTTGGCAAGGCCAAATAACCACCATAAAAATGCGTATATGGGCGGTGAGTTGACTCACCGCCCATTTTTTTTGCCCCCCGCCTAGAGAATGAAGAGCATCTCCGAATAGCGCGGCAGCGGCCAGCTCTCGTCATCGATGGTCACCTCGAGCTCGTCGACCGGCTTGCGCAGCTCCTCCATGAGCGGCCGGATGTGGTCGGCCACAAACTTGGCGCATTTCGACAAATCCTCCATCCCCTCTGCGCGCACCATCGCCGCCTTCAATGCCCTGGTCTTCTGTCCGCACTGCTCGATGAGTTCGGTGATGCGCTTGAGCAGCTCGACCTCGCTGGCAAAAACAACCCCTCCCAGTTCCTCCTGCAGAGTCTTCAGTCCCCGCACGGTCTTGACCAGGCGCTCCTGATAGCCGATGGCCGCCGGGATAACCAGGGTGTCTGTCATATGGATGAGGGTTTCGGCCTCGATCTGGAGGGCCTTGATGAACTGCTCGAGCTTGGTATGATAACGGGCCTCGAGTTCAGTGCGGGTGAAGGTGCGCTGACGCACCAGCATCTCGATGTTCTTCGGCGCCACCAGGGCATCGAGGGCGTAGGCGGAGTTGCGGATGTTGGGCAGGTTGCGTCTGGCCGCCTCCTGCTCCCACTCCTTGCTGTAGTTGTTGCCGTTGAAGCGGATCGGCTCGGTCTCCTTGATGTGCTTGCGCAAAACGGACAGCACCGCCACCTTGAGTTCGGCCCCCTTGCCGGTCTCCTTTTCAATCTCGGCGCTCAGCACATCAAGGGAATCGGCGACCGCCGCGCTGAGTACGGTATTGGCCATGGAGACCGAGGCGGAGGAGCCGATGGCGCGGAACTCGAATTTGTTGCCGGTGAAGGCGAAGGGGGAGGTGCGATTGCGGTCGGTGTAATCGCGCAGCATCTTGGGCAGCTGGCCGATGCCGAGATCGATGATACTCTCATTGGTCGCTCTGGCCGCCTTGCCGGCCTTGATGGCATCGAGGATGGCGGTGAGCTGATCGCCGAGAAAGACCGACATGATCGCCGGTGGGGCCTCGTTGGCGCCGAGGCGATGGTCGTTGCCCGCCGAGGCGATCGATGCGCGCAGCAGGTCGCCGTAAAAATAGACCGCACGCAGAACCGCCGTCAGAAAGACCAGAAACTGCAGATTCTCTTCCGGGGTCTTGCCGGGATCGAGCAGGTTGTTGCCCTCGGCATCGCTGATCGACCAGTTGTTGTGTTTTCCACTGCCGTTGATGCCGGCAAAGGGTTTTTCATGCAGGAGCAGAGCAAGATCATGCCGGTTGGCGACCCGTTTGAGGATCTCCATAATGAGATGATTGCGGTCCGCCCCGACATTCGCTTCCGCGTAGATGGGTACGATCTCGAACTGGTGGGGTGCCACCTCGTTGTGGCGGGTCTTGGCCGGGACCCCGACCTTGTAGAGTTCGGTCTCGGCATCCTGCATGAAGGCGAGAACCCGCTCCTTGATCGAGCCAAAGTAGTGGTCCTCGAGCTGCTGCCCCTTGGGCGGCCGGGCGCCGAGAAGGGTGCGGCCGGTGATGCGCAGATCAGGACGAAGATTGTAAAAGGCCTTGTCGATGAGAAAATACTCCTGCTCCGTGCCGATGGCGGTGACTACCCGTCCGGCGCTCTGGGCTCCAAAGAGGGCGAGCACCTTTTGCGCGGAGCGGTTGATGGCCTCCATCGAGCGCAGCAGGGGGGTCTTTTTGTCGAGGGCCTCGCCGGTATAGCTGATAAAGACCGAGGGAATGCAGAGGATGCCTCCGCGGGGCCCCTCCATGATGAAGGCCGGACTCGAGGGATCCCACATCGTATAGCCGCGCGCCTCAAAGGTCGAGCGCATCCCGCCGCTGGGAAAGGAGGAAGCGTCCGGTTCGCCCTGGACCAGCTGTTCGCCGCGGAAGCGCTCGATGACGCTGCCATCCTCCTCGATCTCGATGAAGGCGGCGTGCTTCTCCGCTGTCGAGCCGGTCTGGGGCTGGAACCAGTGGGTGAAATGGGTCACCCCCTTGGCCAGGGCCCACTCCTTCATGGCATGGGCGACGGCATCGGCGATGGTCATGTCGAGTTTCTCCCCCTTGCGGATGGTGGCGCGCAGCTTCTTGTAGACCTCCGTGGGCAGCTTTTCGCGCATCACCTGGTCGCTGAAGCTGTTGACGCCGTAATAGCGGGCGGCATGCTCGGCGGGGAGGTAGTCGATCTTGTGGTTGCTCCCGACCTGGATCACGACCTGTTTGCGCGTGGAAGAGTTAGAATGACCGGACATGGTGACGCTCCTTCTGAGAGAATGGGATGGATGGATGAGAAGCCGCACTGGTGCTGATTCGGCTTATTGGGCGCCCATTTGCAAAAGCAGTGCCACGAAGAGCAAAACGGGGCGGGAGCGGCCGCCATTTTCAGCCCCCAAACCATTGTTTATTATGCTGCATAATTAAAAAGCCGCCGCGATAAAAAAAAGCTGGCTATTTAGCGCATTATTTCTTACATTTATGTAGCTTTCCAGGTTGAAGCGCCATTTTTGTCGTTAGTATGCCAACCCTCACGGCCTTTCCGGGCGGTGGTGCAAATCCGTACCTTACAGCCGCCCCCATCAGGCCCGAAAGATGAGCCTGTAATCTACAATTATGTAGCTATCATTAAATATATTACAAATTTGTAGTTTTTTGGAGCCCTTATGGAGTCCGCAACCCTCCCCGGCCGCGGCAAGGTGGCCGCACCCCAGCTCTCCATCCTGATCGAGATCCATCAGGCCCTGAGCCGCAGCCTCAACATGCAGGAATCCCTCACCGTCACCCTGCAGATCCTCCATAACTCCTACCAGATCCTCTCCGGGGCCATTCTCCTCTGCGACGCCGCCGGCCCCTCCCTCAGCCTTGCCGCCGCCATCGGCCTGCCCCCCCGCGAAGGCAACGCCATCTACCGCTTCAACGAGGGGCTCTGCGGCCGCATCGCCGAAACCGGCAAACCGGTCGTCGTCCCCAGGGTGAGCAAGGAACCCCTCTTCCTCAACCGCCTCGGCAGCTGGGAAAGCGCCCTCCGCCCCGAACAGAGCTTTATCGGCGTGCCCATCGCCCTCGACTACCGCACCCTCGGGGTCCTCTTCATCAATCTGCCCTACACCCCCAGGCGCGACTATGACAACGCCCTCAACTTTCTCACCCTGGTCGCCTCGGCCCTGGTCCAGCGCCTCCACATCCGCCAGCTCATGGAGGCCGAACAGCAGAAACTGCTCACCGAAAATGTCATCCTCAAACAGCAGCTCCGCCAGGAAAACCGTTTGCAGAACATCATCGGCAACAGCCGCGAAATGCGCGAACTCTACGAAAAGGTCGCCCAGGTCGCCCATGCCCCCACCACCGTTCTGCTGCGCGGCGAATCGGGAACCGGCAAGGAGCTGGTCGCCCAGGCCATCCACTACAATTCCCCGCGCAGCGAAGCCCCCTTCATCCGCGTCAACTGCGCCGCCATCCCGGAAAACCTCATCGAGTCCGAGTTCTTCGGCTATGAAAAGGGGGCCTTCACCGGCGCGGTCGCGCGTAAAAAGGGACGCTTCGAGCTCGCCGACGGGGGCACCATCTTCCTCGACGAGATCGGCGACCTCTCGCCCATGACCCAGGTCAAACTCCTGCGCGTCCTCCAGGAGCACGAATTCGAGCGCGTCGGCGGCCTCGAGACCATCAAGGTGGATGTGCGCATCATCGCCGCCACCCATGCCGATATCGAGGAGCTGATGGCGCGCGGGGCCTTCCGCGAGGATCTCTACTACCGCCTCAACGTCTTCACCATCTTCCTCCCCCCCCTGCGCGAGCGCAAGGGCGACATACTCCTTCTCGCCGACCACTTTATGCTCAAATACGGCCGCCAGCACGGCAAGTCGATCCAGCGCATCTCCACACCGGCCATTGATATGCTCATGCGCTACCACTGGCCAGGCAATGTGCGCGAACTTGAAAACTGCATCGAACGGGCGGTGCTGGTCTGCGAGGACCAGGTGATCCACAGCTACCACCTGCCGCCGACCCTGCAGACCGCCGAGAGCAGCGGCACCCTGCCCCGCTGGTCCCTGCCCGAGGCCGTCGCCTCCCATGAGAAAGAGCTCATCCAGGAGGCCCTCAAATCCTGCCGCGGCATCCGCGCCCGGGCCGCGCGCATGCTCGGCATCACCGAACGCATCATCACCTACAAGATCAACCGCTACAAGATCGACGTTGACTATTACCGGGGTTGAGCCCGGGACGTGCTCTGCGTCAAGGAAGCCTCAAAAAGATATTGCTTCCGGCGCTGCAGTTTGATACATTACAGCTCAATACTCGTTGACCTGTCAGGCATCCCGATGAAAAAGCTCTCTATCTTGTTCCTGTTTCTCGCTCTTCAGCTCTCCCTTCAAGCCGGGGAGGTCACCCGCACCGGCCTCCAGCAGGTGCGGCCGGCGATCCCGATCAGCCGCGGCCATCTCTACGCCCAGATTCCGATGCGCTTCTTTTTTCAGGACCAGATCCTCGAACTGGCCCCCGATCTGCTCACCGGAGAAACCTACTGGGATATCCAGGGGGGACTCGCCCTCTTTTACGGTCTCAACGACCATGTCGATTTTGCTTTGCACCAGATCATTTACCAGGACAACCATAAACCGGGCACGGGCTACAATCTCCCCGATGACCTCTTCCTGCGCGCCCGGGTGGCCAATTTCGGCAGCGCCGACTCCCCTCTGCGCTACGGGGGCATGATCGAGGTGCGCCTGCCCATCGCCGAATACCACAACCTGCCGCTCGAACCCTTCTCCGCCGGCCGCGTCGGCTGGGGATTTTCCCTCCTGGGCAGCCGGCTCGGCGATCCCGATGACCCCGGCGCCGGCCTGAATCTCAACGCCAATCTCGGCCTTTTCTTCCACAACGATCACGATCTGGTGCTTACAACCGCCCCGGATGACACCCTCTCATCGGCGCACAACAGCTCCGAGTTCACCTTCGGCCTCTCGGCCACCAAAAACCTCGGCGCCCTCGGCCTGCAGGCCGAACTCTACGGCCGCGCCTTCATGCGCAAGCCGGCGGGTACGGCCTATACCCGCGAGAATTTCGTCTATTTTTCACCGGGGATCAGCTACAGCCTCCCCTCCACCATCCAGTTTCATCTCACCAGCGATCTCCGGCTCTCCGGGGATGACGATCAAACCCGCTACTGGCATGCTCAGGCCGGCGACTTGCCCTGGAAATCGCTGCCCAACCTCCCTGGGTGGCGGATCAACCTCGGGTTGACGGTGCCCCTGATCCCCTTTCCCCGGCTCGGCCGGGCCGCCCGACCGGCAGCCGCGGAAGAGTATTCCCGGCAGGAGCTGGAAGAACAACTCTACCGGCAGCTGGCGGGGGAACGCAAAAGAGCGGAAGAGGCGGAGGAGAGCCTGGCGCGCATCCGCGCCGAACGCGAGCGCATCAACGCGATTCTGGAGAGACTGCGCACTACCCTGGAGCGATCCGGCGGCCAGCCGGCCGACAGCAGCGCCGCCCCCCCCGCCGAGCCCGCGCCCTGATCCCTCTTTTCTCCCCGCAATAAAAAAAGCCGCTTCCTCATGCGAAGAAGCGGCTTTTTTTGTTGGCGTCCTGGTCAGCGGATGACCTCCACCCCCATATAGGGACGGAGCACCTCGGGCACAATGATGGCGCCCTCCGCTGTCTGATAGTTCTCCATGATGGCGATCACCGTCCGCGGCAGGGCCAGTCCCGAGCCGTTGAGGGTGTGCACATATTCGGGTTTGGCGCCCTTGAAGGCGCGGTAGCGGATGTTGGCGCGGCGGGCCTGGAAATCGGCAAAGTTGCTGCAGCTCGAAACCTCGAGCCACTTTTCCATCCCCTCGGCCCAGACCTCGATGTCGTAGCACTTGGCCGCGGCGAAGCTGAGGTCGCCCGTCGCCAGGCAGAGGATGCGGTAGGGCAGCTTGAGCAGCTGCAGTACCTCCTCGGCATTGGCGAGCAGCTTTTCCAGCTCATCGTAGGAGCCTTCGGGCTTGACGAATTTCACCATCTCCACCTTGTCGAACTGGTGGATGCGCACCATGCCGCGGGTCTCCTTGCCGTAGGTCCCCGCCTCGCGGCGGAAACAGGGGGTATAGGCGGTATAGAGCAGGGGCAGCTCTTCACCCTCGAGAATCTCCTCTCGGTGAAGGTTGGTCACCGGCACCTCGGCGGTCGGGATGAGAAAGAGATCGTCGCCGGGGATGTAATACATATCCTCTTCCAGCTTGGGGAGCTGGCCGGTGCCGAACATCGCGTCGCGCTTGGTGACAAAGGGCGGCGAGACCTCGGTATAGCCGTGTTTGGAGACGTGCAGATCGATCATGAAATTGATCAGGGCGCGCTCGAGCCGGGCGCCGAGGCCGCGATAGCTGACGAAGGAGGCGCCGCTCATGCGGGCGGCGCGGCCGAAATCGACCAGTCCCAGCCTATCGGCGATATCATAATGGGGAAGGGGTTTGAAGCCCTTTCGGGGGATCTCGCCCCACTGCCGCACCACCTGGTTATGGCTCGGGTCTCCGACCGGCACGCTCTCGTGGGGGATGTTGGGGATGCGGATCTGGATCTGGTAGATCTCCTCCTCGACCCCCTTGAGCTTGTCGTCCAGACTCCTGATCTGGTCGCTGAGCCCGCGCATCTCGGCGATAACGGCTGTGGCATCCTGCCGGGCTTTCTTCATCTCCGCAATCTGCTGCGTCACCTTGTTCTGCTGCGCACGCGCATTTTCGACGGCGCCGATAATCTCCCGCCGGGTCACGTCCAGGGCGAGCAGGCGGTCCAGATCGGCCTTGTCCCCCTTGTCCTGAATGGCCTTGCGGACGAGATCGGGATTTTCACGGATAAATCTCAGGTCAAGCATAATTCATACCTCAATTGATAAAGTCCTTGCAAAAGCCGTGGTGAAGAGAGGCCGGCCTTCTCCGAATCGTTCCTCACTGTCCCTTGAAGCGCAGCATCACGGCGATGGTATAGAGCAGGATGCGCAGGTCCATACGTAGGGACATGTTCTCGATATAGTAGAGGTCATAAGCGAGCTTTTCCCTGGCCTCCTCGATGCTGGTATCGTAATCCCCCTTCACCTGGGCCCAGCCGGTGATCCCGGGTTTGACCTTGAGGCGGCGCAGGTAATAGGGATATTCGCGTTTGAGTTTCTCGACGAAGTAGGGGCGTTCCGGGCGGGGGCCGACCAGGCTCATCTCCCCGGCGAGGACATTGATGAACTGCGGAAACTCGTCGATGCGCGTCTTGCGCAGGAAGCGGCCGATCCGGGTGATGCGCGGGTCGCGCTTGCCCGCCCAGACCGGTCCGGTATATTTCTCCGCATTCTGGATCATGGTGCGGAATTTGTAAATTGTATAGGCGGCGCCGTTCTTGCCGACCCGCTTCTGTTTGAAAAAGACCGGGCCGGGGCTCTCGAGCTTGATGAGCAGGGCGACGATGACGAAAATGGGCAGGGTCAGGACGAGAAAAAAGAGCGCAAAGAGGACATCCATGAGCCGCTTCACCGTTTTCTCCCAGGGCTGCATGATCTGCGGATTGATTTCGATGAGGGGAAATCCGTAGATCTGCTGGGTTCGCGCCTGGCCCATGACCAGGCCGTAGAGATCGGGCTCGATCTTGATGCTCACCGGCAGCTGTTCCAGGAGGCCGATGATGTGCATGACCCGTTTCTGCGGAAGATGGCCCAGGGAGAGAATCACCTCCTCCACCTTGCGCCGCTGCACCACCGGCCGCAGTTTGTTGAGTCCGCCCCAGACATGCAAATGGCCATGTTTCTGGCCGTCCTCTTCGCCCTTGATGCTGAGAAAGCCGATGACACGATAGCCCAGTGCGGGAAACTGGTGGATCTTGTCGGCGAGCTTTTGCGCCTGGGGATTATAGCCGATGATCAGGGTATTGCGCTGTCCCACCCCCGAACTCATCAGCCGGCGCTGGATGGTATGCAAAACCAGGCGTCCGCCCCCGACGCAGAGAAGCATCAGGGCCGAATAGCTGACAATCATCAGGCGGCCGAAGGTGGGCGGTGCGGCCAGATCGCGTTCGGGCTCGAAGGTGGCCACGAAAATGAAAAAAGTGCCGAGAAGGACCGTCTTGAGCACCGAGATGAGCTCATCAAAGCGGGACTTGGTGTACCAGGACTGATAGAGCCCGAAAAAGACAAACAGGATCAGCCAGTAGAGGTAAACAAGGAGGAAAATCTGCACCTGCAGCCCGGCCCCCTGCTCGACGAAGAGGTCAAACGAGCTGCGCAGGCGCAGCAGTCCCCAGAAGGCGAGGTTGATCATCAGAAAATCAACCAGCAGCAGGAGGATTTTTTCGAGCGTCCGGCTCATGGAACGATCCTTATGCGCTGTATGCTCATTTGTAGGTCTTGAAGAGTCCGACCAGGAACCCCAGACCCCAGGCGATCTGCATGGTGAGAAAGACCGCCGGCAGGGCCGGCAGATAACCCCACTGTTTTTCCTCCCGGCAGGTACTGACCGAGGCGACTGCCAGGTAGAGGAGATAGGCGGCCCAGATGGCGAGCAGCCCGCGGCCGGCCAGTGGCCACCTGAACGCCGCCGCCGCGAGCAGCAGGGTGGTCAGGACGAAAACGGGCGGCACGAGATGGACGGGTTTGACCGCATCGTGGTGCTTTTTGATCACATTGACGCGCAGGATGCCATAATTGAAAAACTGCCGCGCCAGCCGGCGAAGGTCGGGACGGGGATAATAGTACGAGATGATCCCGGGCGTGAAATAAATCTTGTACCCCGCCTTGCGGATCCGCCAGTTCATCTCCGCATCCTCGGAGATGTGCAGCTCCTCGTCGAAATAGCCCACCTCGTCGAAGAGCTCGCGGGCGTAGGCAGCATAAACCACCGTATCGACGAAGCGTTCGTTCTTGTCATAGCGGTAGGGTGCGCTCGGGATGCCGAAGCGCGAGCCCATGCCGAGTCCGATCGCACGCTGCCAGTAGCTGTCGCCGGTATTGATCTGGGTGCCGCCGGTGCATTTGACCCCCATCTCGCGCATGCAGCGGATGTTGCAGGCGACAAATTCCGGATCGATGCGCGTGTGCGCCCCGAGGATGACCACCACCTCGCCCCTGCTGTTACGGATGCCGATATTGAGGCTGCGCGGCGTCCGTTTTTGCGGATTGTCGAAGAGGCGGATATTCGCATGCGCTTCAGCCAGGGCCTGCACCTCCGCGCGCGAGCCATCCGTCGAGAGCCCGTCGACGACGAGGATCTCGATGCGATCGCCGGGATAGCTCTGGGCAAGGATGGAGTCAATGCAGCGTCCGATCGCCCCCGATTCGTTGAGCATCGGTATGACAATGGAGACCAGGGGAAATTTTGATTCCTGGATAGGCAAAACAGCGTCCTGTACTAACTTGGCAGTTTTCTGTAGTGATCGACCAGCCTGGCGGCCATGACCTCCCAGCTGTAGTGCTCAACGGCAGCCCTGTAGCCGTGATCGCCCAGCCGCCGGCGCAGGGCCCGATCCTCGATCAGGCGCAGCAGGGCTCTTTGCGCCTCTTCCTCATCCTCAAAGCCGACGAGGAGGCCACAGGCATGAGTCTCGACGATCTCCCGGACATCGCCGATCGGGGTAGCGACCACCGGAATGCCCTGCGCCATGGCCTCGAAGAGCTTGGTGGGGGTGTTCAGCCGGTACTGGCTTATATCCTCGTAGAGCAGCACCGCAATGTCAAGCCGGCGGTACCAGGGGTAGACCTGATCGAAGGGCACCGCCGGCATGAGATGAATCTCTGCCCGGTGGCGGCTCGCCTGGAGCAGCTGCTCCAGCTCACCGGCAAAGGAGGGATGCACCTTGCCGACCAGTAAAAGCTCCAGGTCGGGCCGCCCCTCGGCCAAATGGTCAAAGAGGCGAACGAGACGATCGATACCGGTCCCGCGCTGGAGATAACCGATCCAGCCCAGGGTCAAGCGCCCCTCCTCCTCACCCTCATGGGGTTGGAAGAAAGAGCGCGGCGGGCAATTCTTGATCTCGACCGGTGCCTTGCCCCGGCCGAGAAGGGCCTCCATCTTGCGGACCTGGATCAGGTTTGTGACCAGGACCAGTTCGGCGCGTCGGGCGAGAAAGGCCTCCATGCGCCGAAACACTCCGCGCAGCAGAGCGGGCAGTTGGGTGAAATACTCGCTCTCGTGCTCGTCATAGACGAGGGCCTTGCGCCGCAGGCGCGAGGCGATATACCCTGCCGGCAGGGTATCGAGATCATGGCAGTGAATGACCTCCAGCTCCTCCCGCAGCAGGCGGCTGACCAGGGCCAGGTTGAAGCGGATGAAACTCCACAGCAGGTGAACCCCGCCACCGTAACTGGCACGGATCTGAATACGCCGGATGTGGATTTTTTCCAACTGCTCTTCAACGGGAAACCGGCCGAGCCGGTCCCAGCAGAGCACCGTCACCGCATATCCGGCTTCGCTCAGGGAGCGCGCCTCCTTGAGCACGCGCACATCCGGTTCAAAGGGATTGGAGAGCAGCATCACGATCCGCCGGCCAGCGGTCATTTGCGCGCCCATAACCAGACCGTCTTGTTGACCGGCAGGTCGCAAACAAACTGCTCTGAGGGCGACGCTGCAATGGTGGTGAGGATCGCCCCATCCAGTTCGACGACAATGGCATGATCCCGCCACTCCTCCGGCTTTCGGACCACGACCGAAAGCGAACCAGCCTCCTCGCCGCGCAGGTTGGGAGCAGCCATGGTGATCTGGAGGATGCGCTCCTCTCGCGTCGTCAGCTGAGGTTCCGTGGCTTCGCGGGCGTAGAGATAGGTCGCCGCCTCGCCCTGGGTGGCCAGCCAGAACTGGTCCGCCCGGATCTTGACATAGTCGAGATGCACCCGATAGAGTGAGAGCGGAATAGTGGTATCCCCGCTCTCTTCCGCGGCGCTGACGGTATGAAAGTAGATCAGCACCCACCCACCTCTTTCCAGGGCCTCGTTGACCGGGGCTTCAAAGCGGCTCATGTCATAGGGAGGATAGACCCCAACCCCCTTGACGCGGGAGAGTTCCTCCTGCGTTAAAACTGCCGCATTGACCCCCGATCCGGCGCGCGCGCTGTGATGATACTGCAGGGCGACGGCCCGGGCCAAAGCAGAGGAGCTGCCCATGGGAAAGGTGAAACTTGGCACCTCCTTGAGACCCTTGATGTGGTTGAGCAGATCACTCTTGGCCAGGCTGAATTCACGATGCAAGGCGATCTCATCGAGGTCGCCCATGCGCAAATGCGACCAGCTGTGCGAGGCCAGCTCATGCCCCTTGTCGAAGAGCTTCTGCCAGGGTTCCCAATCCGTTATACCCTTGGTGTTGAGATTAAAGGTTCCGCGCATCCCTCTGGCTTCCAGCTCCGGGGCGGAGACCAGATAATGACTCGACCGGGTGGCATCATCGAAAGCGACCGAGTAGGCGGCTCGCTTGTCATCCTTCCAGGCGCAAACGCGCACGGAATCGCTGTATCCGGCAAAGGGAACCGCCAGATCCGCCTGATAGGTTACCTGGCTTTTGACCGGATTCTCTTCCTTGTCACAGCCAGCGGCCATCAGGCCTGACGCGACGATGAGGAGGGCACGGGCAAACGGTTTCATCATCTCCTTGATCATAAATGAGCAGTTACTGGCAGCAGCTTTCAGCTCTGGTAAAACGCGGTGATTTTTTCGGCGACGTACTGGATCTCCTCTTCCTTGAGCTGCTCGGACATCGGCAGCGAGAGGAGCTGGTCCGCGTAGCCCTCCGCCACGGGCATATCGCCATTTTTATAGCCCAGCCCGGCATAGGCTTTTTGCAGGTGGCAGGGGATGGGGTAATGAATATTGGTGTAGATCTGGTTTTCGCCCAGATACTTGATCACCTCGTCGCGGCGCGGCACACGCACGCAAAAGATATGGTAGACATGTTTGGCGCCCGGCATCTCCGCGGGGAGGACGAGCTGCGGAATATCCCTGAGGTATTTTCGGTAGAGCGCCGCATTGTGACGGCGTTTCTCCGTCCATGCCGGCAGATACTTCAGTTTGACATCGAGGATGGCTCCCTGCATGCCCTCGAGCCGGTAATTATGCCCGATCAGGTCATGGTGATACTTTTGGGCGGAGCCGTGATCGCGGAGCATCATGATCTTTTTATAGAGGGCTTCATCATCGGTGATGACAGCGCCTCCCTCGCCATAGGCGCCGAGGTTCTTGCCGGGATAAAAGCTGAAGCATCCGCAGAGGCCGAAGGTCCCCGTCGACTTGCCATTGAGAGTGGCGAGATGCGACTGGGCGCAGTCCTCGATGAGCACCAAATGATGTTTATCGGCGATCGCCTTGATCCGTTCGAGCTGGGCGGGCTGCCCATAGAGGTTGACTGCAATGATCGCCCGGGTGCGAGGAGTGATGGCCTGCTCGATTTTTTCGGGATCGATGTTGTAATACTCCGCTTCCTGATCGACAAAGACGGGTCTGGCGCCGTTCAGGCTGACCGCCTCCGGCGTGGCAAAAAAGGTATTGGCCGGCACGAGAACCTCATCCCCGGGGCCGATCTCAAGAGCCATCATCACGATGTGCAGCGCCGCCGTACCCGAGTTGACACCAACGCAGCATTTGGCCTGGTGGGCGGCGGCGAAATGCTCCTCGAAGGATTTGACGAAGGGACCCGCAGCGAAGGCGCTCCTGGCCAACACCTGCTGGATGGCGTCATCGATCTCCTCTTTGATCGAGAGATATTGCGCGTGCAAATCCAAAAAATTGACTTTCATCGCTCCTGCTCCTCTGTCCTGGGTGTAAGGGCAGGCCTGTCATCGCACCCTCAAGGGGTTGGTATGGCCGAAAACTGTCAGGTCCGCCTGCTGCGCTTTTTGAGTAATCCAGTTATTAAATTAGTAAATTTTTCTCTTTCTTCATACGTAAAAATTGTAAAGGCCCTCAGGAAGAGGACAAATATGACAACCGAAAGGAGGAGATAAAGCGGCAGATTCAGCTCCCGCATCAATCCCAGGGTCAGGAGGAAGGCCGCTGTCAGCAGCACGATGCGGGCATAGGGCAGCAGCCGGCTGATTTTCAGCTGCCAGCGGAGCACCATAAAGAGGAAGAGAAAGGCGGTCACCGTGCTGCCCAGCTTGGCGTAGCCGGCCCCGGCGATGCCCAGGGCGGGAATGAGCAAGAGATTGAGCAGCAGATTGACTGCGAAAGCCAGGGCCATCACCCCGGTGACCAGCTTCTGGCGCCGGGCCGAGATGAGAATATCGATGAAATAGAAATTGAGAAAGCTGAATCCAAGCGAAATCAGCAGAAGGCGGAACGCAGGAATACAGGCCGCATAGCCCGGCACATAGAGCGTACGGATGATCGGATCGGCGGCGAAAGCCAGCACCCCACTGGTGAAAAGACCGATGAGAAAAACATATTTGCTGCCGCGCCGGCAGAGGCGGTCAAACTCCTCCCTGCGTTCATGAAAGGATTTGGAGAGCAGCGGAAAAAGCGATATTGTCAGCGAGGTCGAGAGAAAGCTGAGGGGATAGACCAGCCGGGTGGCGGCTGCGTATTGCCCCACCTCGGCCTCATTCCTCATCCAGGAGAGCATCAGCACATCGATTTTAGTCGTCAGAATGGAAAAAAAGAGATAGAATGCGAGCGGCAAGGACTCGCGCAGCAGCTCGCGCAGGACCGGCCACTGCGGCTGCCAGGAGACCTGGTTGGTGCGCAGAAATCTGCCCACCAGCCAGAACGTCCCGGGCAGGTTGCAGAGGCCGTAGATCAGGGCCATGCCGGTCAGTCCGGCGTTGAAGAAATGGGCCGCCAGAAAAATGAGCAGGACAAAGAGGAGATTATCAAGGATATTGCAGAGAATGGGAAAGGCCATGCGCAGCTGCGCCTGGAAAATGCTTTCGAAGACAGTGCGGGTGGAAGAGAGCTTGGAGGAGACGATCAGGTTGACGAGGATGATCCAGACCACGACCATGGTCTCGCGCGGGTAGGCCATGAAGGGGAGGATGGCCAGGGCGCAAGCCAGTGCCAGCAGGGTGATCACCCCCTTGAGGAGGATGCCGTTGCCCAGCAGCCGGCTTTTTTCTGTCCTGCCCCCTGCCAGCTCGCGCACAAGGATCTGATTCAGACCGAAATTGGCGATGATATCGAAGGTGCCAACGTAGGTGATGGCAATGGAGAAGCGGCCAAAGGCGCTCTCACCCAGATAGTTGGCGAGGTAGACGAAGATGAAAAAATTGAAAACCAGGTTGATAACGCGCCCGGCGTAGATAAACAGGGAGTTGCTGACGACGCGGCTATCGGATACTTCCATGATCCGCTTCCACAGAGCTGCTGCGAATAACCTGCATCAGGGCGATGACCATGCCGAGGAAAAACCACAGCCGCCGGTTGTCATTGAGATCACCGCTGAACTGGGCGTTGACAAAATTGAATAGGGCGGCCATGCAAAAGGCCATGAAAAGAGAGCGCATCCGTTCGGTCATCTTCCGGCGCAGGGTCTGCAGGACATCGCCGAGGATGCTGGCCAGATACCACAACAGCACCACAACGCCCGCAATCCCCAGCTCGCAAAAAACCTCGATGAATATATTGTGGGGATAGAGGCGGACATCCTGTCCGTAAACCACCTGACTGAACCCCCCGCTGCCGACACCCATCAGGATGGAGGAGATGCGCGCAGTGGCCATATCCAGAGCGGCATTCCAGGCGAACAGGCGCGTATTTACAGTGAAGAAGGTATAGTTCCTGGTCCCTTCCTCCTGGGTAATGACGTCGGTATACCGGCTGGTCACCTGTTCGGGCAGCACAAGCAGGGCGATGACCACAAAAAGCAGACCAAGGGCGACCCACTGCATCAGCTTCCGCCCGGGGATCTTGCGGGCACGCAGGGCGAGAAGGAGTATCAGGGTGATGATGAAACTGAACATCGGGCCGCGTGAATTGGCTGCCAGCAGGGCCAGCAGCAGCACCCCCAGCGCCAGAATCACGGCACGACGATGCCACCTCTTGCCGATGCTGGGCAGATAGGTGATCAACAGCAGCGAAATGGCGCCGATCCAGTTGGCAAAACTGATCGGATTGATGCCAAGAAATGAGGCCCGGTAGGAAAAGATAATCGAACCGGAAAAGAGGCTCTTGACCAGGGAAAAGAGGGTGTAGACTGTCGCGGAAATGGCGAGGGTGCCCAGGATGACCATGATCCGCTTCGCCGCCGCTTCCTCGCGGACCAGAAGGATAGGGAAGAGGAAAAGGGCCCAGTTGAAAAGCAAAAAGCTGAAGGCCTTGGCGCTGCCGTACTTGAATGAGGGTGTATAGGTGATGGAAAAAAGCAGCAGTGCTGTGAAAAGAAAAAGCGGGAGCATGCTGGGGTGGGTCTTAAATTCGAATAGATAGCCCCGGCGCAGCAAAAAGAAGAGGAGGCTGGTCGCACTGAGCAGAAAGATCGCGACCGTGAAATCATAGCGGGCGAAGAGGGGCACATTCAGCAGCAGCCACTCCTT
>JAKPUX010000267.1 GCA_029554865.1 bacterium
CCGCCGCCATCGCGGTCAGCGTCAACATCACCCGGGGCAGGAGGCTGATCTCCTGGTTCGACATCATCACCGATACCCTCTGGTTCACCTATGGCGAATGCGGCATTGCCAATGCGAGCGAGTTCATCATCAGCAAAGAGGCGCGCGACACCGATCCCCTCACCTGCAGCGGCGGACTCTTCACCAGTGCGGGCCATCTTGAAGACTGGACGGTTCTGAACTGCCACTGGGACATTGAGGGCTGGGGCCTCCCCCGTTTTGTCGACGTCAACTATATCGATTTCGACCGGGTGTATAAAATATCGAAATTCCGCTCTGCGGTTGGCCACGACTATTCCGACGATGACGAGGATTGCCGGAACATGAAGCACTATTTCTGGCTGGACGGCTCCGACGGCTGGGAGACGGCCCGCATTTTCGCCCCGGTCAACGGCACCATAGTCTGGCGCTTCGAGGAGTTCCTTGGCACCCAGCTCTGGATCCGCTCTGAAGAATATCCCGATTTCCAATTCTGCATCTTCCATCTCCTCCTGGCCGATTCCACCATGGCGGAGGGCCGCCAGGTCAGCGCCGGCGAACTGCTCGGCACCCACTTTAGCGGCCGCACCTATTCCGACATCGCGGTCGCCCTCATCACCCCCTATCAGCGCAAGCTGATCTCTTATTTCGATGTCATGACCGACGCTCTCTTTCAGCGCTATCAGGCGCGCGGGCTGGCCAACCGCAGCGATGCCATTATCAGCAAGGCGGAACGCGATGCCCATCCCCTCACCTGCGCCGGTGAGAATTTCATCGGCGGGATGGGGCAGCTGGAGGATTGGGTCACGCTGAGATAAAATCAAGGCGAGTCATTTGATATTGAATTCAATGATCACCTTCGGGGGCGTAGCCGTGCTCAGCCAGTTGACCGATGAGATCGATATGGTCGGCTGGCCGGGATAGGTCGTGTCATTGATCATCTGGTCAACGTGCTGTTGCGTAACAGCGCCCTCCAATCCGTACCAGACCGCATCCTCGTCATAATACTCCACCTCGATATCGCGCAGATCGAAGAGCTGGTTGATGTTGTAATCCCGGCTCGTCACCGCATAGGTGGCGTGCAGCGATTCGAGCAGGCGTCC
>JAKPUX010000274.1 GCA_029554865.1 bacterium
CCCCCGCCAGAATCTCCGGCCGGGCCCGCGTCGCAATCAGGATGCTGATCTGTCCGGGATTAACCCGAATCCCGGGCGCGGTCGCTTCCGTTTCCAAGGGTTTGCTCATAGCCGTATGGACTTGCGAGCTTCTAATACCGACTCCCGCCCCAATACGCAATGCCGCTTCCGGCCGGCCCCACCCTTCGGCAACCCCAATCCGGGAGTCAAAAACAGCCCTGGGAGCCCCACAGTTGTGTCCGGCAAGTTCAGCAAATTGGTTATCATGGTTTCCACTCAATCAGCCTGCGCGCAGGCCGGCGCTCGCCCGACGGGGGCTCGTCTCCGCCCGAGAGAAGGCGGTGCGAGCCCTTCATAATCCCATGCCGCAGGTTGCCAGAGAAACCTGGGCAGCCTTTGAGCGGCGGCGGAGCGGGCGGGAGTGCCAGCGGCCCAGCCCTGGAGGCCAAAATGAACGGCAAACAGTTCAAGACCAACACCGTCCTGGCCCCCAAACTGGTCCGGGCCGCCACCCGGGCCCGATTGCGTCCGAATCGGGATTTAGCCCGACTCCTCCAGCCGAGCTGCCCCACGGAAAACCAAGCCGGAGTTCCCGCCTCGAGCCCCGCCCAGCGGAAGCAGAAAAAGCTCCCGCAAAAATTACTATTGCCTATTGGAGCCGCGGGCTTGATAGGGATTCGGCTTCCTATCGTTCGAGGATAAGCAAGCTCTCGGTCTCGCTCTCGATAAACTGGCGAATAATCTCATAGCGCGATCTCAGAAGATTTGTGATCAAGCTCGTGGGGCAATTGCCGACGCGCAGCCAAATGAACTTGGGCGGATGGCCGAACACAATAGCTCTGGGGTAGAAATCCGTATCTTTGGAGGCAATCGCAAATCCATGCTGTTGGGCCCAATCCCAAATGACGCTGTCGCCGGCCTCCTTGAGGCCGACCGACTTGATGTGCGTGGAGCCGGGAAACAAGTCCGCGATCTGCGGCACGACCCTGTCCGAGATATTCTCATCCAGAAGCAGCTTCATGCGGGTGCTACGAAAAGCTTCCGCTCGCGATCTGCGGCG
>JAKPUX010000298.1 GCA_029554865.1 bacterium
CCAAATGCATGTACTCAAAAACTGCGCCTATCGGCAAAACCATCGTCAAAATCTGACGGTATCTCTGTTTGGATACCCCCAGGGGTATGCGGTTGGGCTACATTGATCGCCTTTGCGCCCCGATCCATCCCTGGATCTGTCCTCGGATCTGCCCCTGGGTCTATCCCCGGGTCCCATTCTGCCCCAGCTGTTTTCGTTCTGCTCCTGGCGGGGCTGCGTACCGGAAGCCAGATCCGAAATCAGATGATGCCGGCAGATGAGCTGACAAGAGCGCACTCTCAGTCCGGCAGATAGGACGTGATTTCTATGGCCAGGAAAGTAGATACCCGCGTTCGCGTTGTAGAAGGGCCCACCGGTTCGCCGTCCCGGTTTCATTGGCCGGACAAATGGCGCCCGGTCACACAGGTCATCGATTACTGGCGCGAGTCGGGTGAATGGTGGGACGGCGAGGAAGAAAAGGACTACTACCTCATCGCCTCGACAGGCGGGGGCTGCTATGAGCTGTGCCGCGAAGCCCCAGGGGAATGGGCGCTGTCGCGGGTGCTCGACTAAGCATATGAAAGACTTCGTCCATCTCCACGTCCATTCCCAGTATTCCTTCCTCGACGGCGCGGACACCTGCACAACTCTGGTGGCCCGGGCCGCATCTTTAGGCATGCCCGCCATAGCCATAACTGATCACAACAACGTCAGCGCTGTGGTGGAACTGACGAAAGCCGCCGCCGTGCATGGAATCAAGCCGATATGCGGCGCAGAGCTGACAGTAAAGCACGGGGGATCCGAAACTCACGAAAGCCGCAGCGTCAGCGGCGCCGCCGCCCGCACCGATCGCCCTGCCGGCCATCCCCTCTCCCACCTTACCCTGCTCGCTGCCGACCCCTGCGGCTATTCCAATATCTGCCGCATATTGACTGATGCCTACATGTCCTCACCCCGCCTTGATCCCCATGCCTCCCTGGAGATATTGAGACGACATTCCGGCCACATAATCGCACTGTCGGGCTGCCGCCGCGGACGAGTCGCCTCCCTGGTTGCCGCAGGCAGGTTCGCCGAAGCTCTGGAGGCAGCCCAGGAACTCGCCTCCATATTCGGTCGGTCGAACTTCTACATCGAGCTGCAGCACACACTGACGCCGGGCGCGTCGGCGCTCAACGCTTCCCTGGCCGAGCTGGCCTCCAGCGTCGGCCTGGGCTTGGTCGCCACCAACAACGTGCACTATGCAGACAAGTCCCGGTTCGAGGTGCACGAT
>JAKPUX010000323.1 GCA_029554865.1 bacterium
ATCGTCTGGAACGGACCCATGGGGGTCTTTGAGGTGGCCGGATTCGAAAAGGGCACCTACGCGGTTGCCGAGGCCATGGCCAACAGCGGCGCGGTGACGGTGATCGGCGGCGGTGATTCCGCCAGCGCCGTCAAAAAAGCCGGCGTGGCCAAGAAGATGAGCCACGTCTCCACCGGCGGCGGGGCCAGCCTCGAGCTGATGGAGGGGAAACTCCTCCCCGGTGTCGCGGCGCTGACTGACAAATAATCCGACCGCACAAGCGCAAAACCGAAAGCCAGGCCCCTCAGGAGCCTGGCTTTTTTTATGCCTATCAACTCAGAAGAGGTTGCCGAAGGTGAGATAGACGGCCATGTCGTTGTATTGCGAGCGGCCGACGTCGAGGGCGCCGATGAGTTCCTTCTTCCACTGCACATGGAGGCCTGCGCCCTGACTCCAGTGGTAGCGGGAGAGGCTGGCCTTCTCGCCCTTGAGCAGCACCTTGCCCCCGTCCGCGAAGAGGTGGCCGTAGAAGGTGAGCTCCTGGCGGAGGATGCGCATGTCGAGGAGGCGGAGGCGCAGTTCGAAATTGGTGAGCAGCTTGGTGGGGCCGACGAAGAGGAGCCTGGGGATGCCGCGTATGCTGCGGCCGCTGCCGAGCCCCTCGATGCGCTGGTAAGAGCCGCTGATCACCGCCATTTCATAGAAGGGGGGATGGCCGGGCATGTGCTCGACAAGGAGACGCTGGGCATAGACCAGGCCCGGGAGA
Organism: bacterium; assembly: GCA_029554865.1. Lineage (GTDB taxonomy): Bacteria > Zhuqueibacterota > Zhuqueibacteria > Residuimicrobiales > Residuimicrobiaceae > JAKPUX01. The sequence goes on from JAKPUX010000323.1 coordinate 746, forward strand.
AGGCTGATGTAGCGGCGGTCGGTCGCGGTGATGCGGGCAAAATCATAGTCGCTGCCGAGGATAGCGGCGCTCTTTTCGATGAGCAGATCGCTCCAGCAGCCGGAGGTGGGGGCGGCCTCCTGGTCGCGGCTGTCCCAGACCAGTCCGATGCGCGCATAGTTGCTCCAGCCGCCGGCCATGCCGGGCTGAGGGGACTGGGCGAGCTGGTTGGGCAGGGGATAGGTCGATAGGCTGGTGCGCAAGGCTGCGGCCCCGGCGAGCAGCCGCAGTCGGCCGCCGCGAAGAGGCCACTGGGTATTGAGATAGCCGGCGCTCCAGCGGTGCTTGTAGCTGTAGAATTTCTCGTCGAGAAAGCCCGGCTGATCGGGATCGGTCAGTTCTTTACGGTAGGAGGGGAGGTTGCCGATACCGTAGAACTCGTCGAGGCCGAAATCCTTGTACTCGACGCGCAAATCGAGGCGGCTGCCCTCGCCCCAGAGGTTGGGGAGGTCCACGAAGGCATAATAGTCCTGCTTCTCCTCCGTGGAGCGGGCGCCGTTAAGGAGAAGGTGCCAGCGGTAGGGCCGGCTCTCCCCGTTACCGAACTGGTAGAAAAAGAGCTTGCCGCCATACTCCCAGCCTTCACCGCTGCTGTAGCTCAAACTGGGCACGGCCGCGAAGGCGAGCCCGCGCTCGTTTTTAACTTCCTGCGCATGAAGAACAGGCAAAAGGAGGAATAAAAGAGCCGCAACACCCCGCCACCACGTCGATTTCATATTTTCTCCCGAACCATTCAAAGTAATGCAATCGGTCTGTGCAATTACTGAACACAAGTTACGTAATTAATAGCTCTTATAAAAATGAAAATATTTCATTGTTCAATAAAATAACACTTGACATTGTGGCAGCCGCAAGGTATATTTAATTGAATGGCTATTAATCGCCATAATTGACTCATTTTTAAACGGTGACTATTTTGGGGTGGGGTAATCACAAGAGTGTGATTGAGGACGTGTGCAAATAGTCCGGCTTCCTTTTTTGTTCTGCAACCTGGTCTTTTTCCCTATCAGTTCTGCACTCACTGCTTCGCTCACTTCAATCCATCTCTGCTACTGAGATAACAACGGCGCATGCCGCTTGTATTTCGGCCGGCTATTATTCTATGGCACAGGAGTTCCTGCGGCCCATGGCCGCACTATCCATTTATGTGGATACATGGATAATAGGGCCTTAACCTGACAGACTGGAAGGAGGTGTAGCTCTCGCCAATAAATTCATCTTCACCGTAACACCATAACTCACCGGGTCCGGCGAGTGCCGGCCCGAATCTGCCCACCCTTTAATAGCTGTGAGGAGACACTATTATGGGACAGCAACAACTTCTGCTTCTGGTGCTGAGCGTGATCATCGTCGGCATCGCCGTTGTAGTCGGTATCAACATGTTCAGCACGTCCGCCGAATCCGCCAATGTCGAGGCCGTAACCAATGATCTCATGCACCTGGCCTCCCTGGCACAGCAGTACTACATCAAACCCACCAGCATGGCCGGAGGTGGCAATTCCTTCGCCTCGATCACGATGAAAAATCTGATCCCATCGGTCACCGATGGTACCTACACCAATGAAAACGGATCCTACACCTGTGGCACCGGAACTGCTACGCAGGTCATTTTGACCGGAACGCCCAAACGCGGCACCAATGTGGTCACGGTCACAGTCACACCGACCAATGTGACTACAGCGATTGCAGCAGGCGAATAAGGTTAACTCCGCCAGATCGGAGCAGGGCATGAAATCGTAATACTCATGCCCTCCGGCGGTGGAATCGGCTGGCTTCCGTTTTTAAGGGGATCAGCCGCAGTAAATCCGTAAATGCGGGGCCCTTGGTGTTCGAGGGCCCCGCAGCTCCTTTTTTCAATGGTGCAGGTGTGAGGTGAGGGTGTATGGCCGAATTTCGCTACAACGGTCTGAATGCGCAGCAGAAGCGCATTATCGGCTACATCGAAGCGAAAAACATGCGGGAAGCCAGAAAAAAGACGACAGCCCTGGCCGGCCTGCACCATTTTACGCTGCTCTCCATTCAGGAGAAAGCGACCTTTATCTACCGTGTGCGCAAACTTGATGGCACCATTCTCAAGGGCGATCAGGTTGCTTTTTCACGCGATGAGGTAGAAGTGGCCCTGCGCCGCCTCGGTTTTGAGGATGTTCGCGTTCAAAAGATCATCCTCGATCTGCGTTTAAAACCGCCCTTTGCCGATGTCATCACCTTCATCCGTCTCTCCGCCGATCTGCTGCGAGAAAAACTGCCCTTCGATGAAATCCTCGGCCTGCTCGAGAGCGATACCAGCAACAAAGCGATGCGCAAGGTCATCAAGGAAATCCTTGTCGACCTCAAGGACGGGAAGGATGGGGAAGAGGCCTTTGGCAAGCAGGCCTATTATCTCGGGCGTTTTCCCGCCAAGATGCTCGGGGTGGCCTCGAAGAGCGGCAACATGGCGGAGGTCTTTGACAATACCGCCCGCTTCCTCGAACGGGATTATGAATTCCGCAAAAGCATGCGCAGCGCCCTGCTCATGCCCGCCATCACCACCGTCGTCCTGATCGCTTCGGTGATTTTTTATGTCGGCTATATCTTTCCCAAGACCGCCGAGCTCTTTCTCAGCTTCGGATCGACGCTTCCACCCCTGACCAAGATCAGTCTTGATCTGAGCCATTTTCTCGTACGCAACATCTACTGGATCATCGGACTCTCCCTGGCCATTCCCCTGGTACTTTATCGTCTTTCTGTCACGCCGAGGGGAAAGATCTTTGTCAACAAACATATGATCAAGGTGCCGGTGATCGGCTCGCTTCTGCACAAGACCTCGATCGAGATTTTCTGCCGGGTCTTCCACAGCATGTACAGCGGCTCGGGTGAGAACCTCGAGGTGATCCGCACGGCCGCCGAGGCTTGCCGCAATAAGTATATCGAGAAGCAGGTCAAGGAGGTGACTATCCCGATGATGGTCCGCGATGGCGCCAGCTTTGTCCAGGCGTTGAAACAGGCGAAGGTATTCACCGAGAATGCCCTCTCCCGTCTCAATGCCGGTGCGGAATCGGGCACGCTTAAAAGAGTGACCCTGCAAATTGCCAACTATTATGAACGGGAGACCACCTACCGCATGAAAGCGATCATTGACTGGATTCAGGTCATCATCGCCTTTTTCATCATGCTGGTCATGACCCTCCTGACCATAGTTTCATCGGAGACTGCACTCTTCCAGCCACAGTTACCGGGGATGTAACTCATGGTACGCAAGCATCAAATAGCCAGCGCCATTGTTGAAAAGCTGCTGCAGCAGGACACCTGTTTCACACGGGAGAAGCTGCAGCAGGCCGGGAAGATTCTCGAAAACTCGTCGACGCCGCGCACCCTTGCGGATGTGCTGATTACGGATCTCGGTTATGACCGCCATCTCGTCTTCCGCGCCCTCTGCCGGATCTACGCCTTTCGCGAAATCCGCCTCAGTGCAGCCTCCCTGACCGATGGCTGGATAGAGTTTATGCAGAATTTCTACAAAGCTCTGGACGCCAAGACCCGCGAGGAGTTCCTCACCCTCAAACTGCTCCCCTTCGGTTTCAGCGAACGCGGACAGAATATCCGTATTTTTGTATGTCCCGATCCCACAGCGCGCACCATCGAATCCCTGATGCAGCGGGCGGGCATCAAACGCTATGAAGTCGCCTATGGCCGTTATGAGGACGTCAGCGAGATCCTCGCCCGCATCGCCCCGCAGGAGAACGAGTTCCTCAATCTGGTCAAGGAGGTGGCTGCCGAGGTCACCATCATCGATGAGGAGGAGGAGAACAAAGTCGATGAGGAGGAACTCACTTCCGCGCTCAATAAATCCCTGCTGGTCAATCTCTTCGAGGGTTGTCTGGTCGATGGCGTGCGCAAAGGGGCGAGCGACATTCATATCATACCCAAAGATGGCAACTGCACCGAGATTTATATTCGTCTGGACGGACGTCTCATCCTCTGGCACCGGCAGGATGGGATCAAGCCCGAAGCCTTTCTTGCGGTGGTCAAGGACCGGACCAGGAATGTTGACCGTTTCGAATGGGAGATGGCCCAGGATGGCTTTATTCAGCGCCGTGTCGATGCCTTTCTAATCCGCTTCCGCGTGGCGATTCTGCCGATCGTCTCTTCCGCCCTGGGGCGCAAGTACGAGAGCGTGGTCATCCGCATCCTCGACGATCGCAAGGTCATCACCGACCTGGACAAACTCGGTTTTGATGACTATGCTCGCTCCGAGTTCATCAAGGCGATCAAAAAGCCGCAAGGCATGGTCATCCTCACCGGCCCGACCGGAAGCGGCAAGAGCACAACCCTGGTGGCGGCGCTTTCGCACGTTATGACCCCGGAGCTCAACATCCTCACTGTCGAGGATCCGGTTGAGTACAATATCCCTGGCGCCCGCCAGCTCAAGATCGGCAACAAGATGAATTTTGACCAGGCGATGCGCACGATCCTGCGCCATGATCCTGATATCGTTATGGTCGGCGAGATCCGCGATGCCAAAAGCGCCGAGATCGCCATCAAGCTGGCCAATACCGGTCATCTCACCTTCACGACTTTGCACACCAACGACGCCAGCAGCGTGGTTTCGCGTCTCTACAAGATGGGGATCGAATCCTTTCTGATCGCCTATGCGATCAATCTGGTGGTGGCGCAGCGGCTGATGCGCACCCTGTGCAAACACTGCAAGCAGCCACTGCCTGCGGCCGAAGCCGCTATCGCCTCTTCTCTGGGCTATACTGCCGAGGAGATCAGCAGGGCCACCTTTTACCGCGCAGAGGGATGTCCCAAATGCCGCAATGGCTATTCGGGACGGATGGGTATTCACGAAGTACTTCCCTTCACGCCGGAGATCCGCCGCATTATTCTCGATGCCTCTTCGGATGTGGATGAGGATGCCATCCGCACCTCGGCGATGAAGGCCGGCATGACCACCCTGCGTGCGGCCGCACGCAGAAGGGCCGCTGAGGGGCTGACCACTCTCGAAGAAGTGGCTGCGGTAACCATTGAATAAGCCTGTGAGACAAGCCATGCGAGATGTACTGATTATCGACTATGATCCAGAGCTGCGCGAGCAAGTAAGTCATGTGCTCAACGGCGGGGTCTACGCCCTCACCTTCGCCAGCGATGGGGTCGAGGCGCTCAAGCTGGTCAAGCAAAAGCGCTTCGACCTGATTCTGGTGGATCTGCTCATGCCGGGGGCGCTCAACGGCATCCAGATTCTTCAGGGGATGCAGCGTCATGCCCCGGCCTCGCCTCTGGTGGTGATGAGCGAACGCAACGGTCATCAGGAACTGGAAACCGCCATGCGTTATGGGGCCCGGGAGGTTCTGCTCAAGCCGGTTCATCTCGAGCTGATGAAGGCGGTGGCAGACCGGCTGACCGGAGGGTTGGTGCGTCCCCGGGAGGGCACAGTCGAACCCCAACTCGAGGCGGTGAAGGGGCGGATTGATCTCGCGGCCTCGGATGTAACCGAGCTCGAAAGCCCAGCAGGAGCTGCGGCTGACGAGGCTGGGGAGGCCCGAAGCCAGGAACCTGCTGCAGCCGTTCATTGCCGGGCGAAGCTTTTCACGGGGCTCTCTGATACAACCCTGGAGGCGCTGATGTCCAGGAGCCGGAAGGTGACACTGGAGGCTGGACAGGAGATCGCTTTCGACGCTTGCCAGACCATGGTCGTAGTTAACCAGGGGGTCGCGCGCTGCTGGTACAAGGGGCTTCTCATCAGCGTACTGGAACCGGGCGACTACATCGGCGAGACCGCACTTTTCAGCAGGGCAGGAGAGAGTCTGCCGCTGATCCTCGATGGCAACAGCGGTCTCGAGGTGTGCCTCCTCTCGCGCAAGCTGCTGCGCAGTTTCTATCAGGAGCAGGGGGCGCATCATCTGCTCCATTTTGCGGCCCGCGTCGTGCAGAATCTGTCGGATCGCCTGCTCCATCTTTATGATGAGCTGAACCATGCCCGCCGCGACGGCGAGCCGCTCTCCGGAGTTGATGAATTCCACCCACTGATGGAAGAATTGTCGGAAGAAAGCGATGAATGGATTTGTTGACAGCGCAAAAGTGGTGAGCCAGGATAGCAGCCTCGAAGGCATCTTCAAGCGCATCCTCTCCCAGATCCCCGAAAACATGGACCTGCTCGAGGCCCAGCAGACCATCGCGGCCGCGGTCAACGCTCTTTCAGCCGCCGACCGCCTGGCGCTGAGGGAGCGATTTGAATCCTTTCTCATCCATATGAGGGAGAAGGAGGCCTCGGATATTGAAATGGGCGGGGTCACGGCCAATTCTCACATCTGGTTTCGCATTCAGGGCAAGAAGATGGCCAGGGCTGAACTGGGCATCTGGCCGATCGGGAACACCGACATCATCGCTCACTCCCTGCTCTCGGAAAAACAGCGAGAACGGCTCTTCAAACGCCGCGCGGTCGATTTCTCCTACACCATGCAGCGGCCGCAGGGGTTGTGGCGCTGGCGAGCCACCCTCTATTTCGACCTCGGCCACCTTGCCCTGAATATGCGCGCCATCGCCGGCCAGATCTATCCCTATGCCCAGCTCGGATTTCATTCTGCCATCTCGCGCGCCTTTTCACTGCGCTACGAAAAACAGGGACTGATTCTGATCACCGGCATCACCGGCTCGGGCAAGAGCACGACTCTGGACAGTATCATCGACGCCAATAACCGCTCGGTGGACGGCCACATCGTCATCATCGGGGATCCCATCGAGTATATTCACAATTCCCGCCTCTGCATCATTCGCCACCGCGAGGTGGGGCGCGACGTCAACTCTTTCAAGGATGGGGCGGTGCAAGCCCTGCGTCAGGACCCCGATATCATCGTCGTCGGCGAAATGCGTGATCCGGATACCATCATGACCTGCCTCGAGATCGTCGACACCGGTCACAAGGTCTTTTCCACCCTGCACACCGGCTGTGCTGTCGAGACCATCGACCGTATCATCGCCGAGTGCCCTGGCGAGGAGCAGGAACGGGTGCGCAACCGTCTTGCTGATGTGCTGCATGTGATCATCTCACAAAAATTGCTGCCTGGCATCAACGGACGGCTCATCATGGCAAAAGAGGTCCTGCTCGTCACCACTCCGGTGCGTGCAGCCATCCGCAACCGCAATGTCCAGGAGATCTATCAGATGATTAGCGAGAACAACCGTCAAGGCATGATCACCCTCGAACAGGATCTGGTCCGCCTTGTCACCGAACGTCTGGTGGACGAAAAGGTGGCACTCGATTACGCTAACAACAAACGCCGTTTTCAGGAATTATTGGGCAATTAGACTATGAAAAACATGCGCAAGAAATTTTCACTCGGGATTTTTCTCGACGGTCAACAGCTCTCGTGCGCCCTGCTCAGCCGGGTGGGACAACGCATCCAGATTGAGCTGGTCGAGAACTTTCATCTGGAGCAGCCCTTTCTTCCTCAGGAACGCATATTGAGCGGGGTCAAGCTCGACGATGTCCGCAAAAAAAAGGGGGGAACGGCAGATGACAATCCCTTTGAGCTGGATGTCGACTTCGGCACAACCGCAGAAAACGTCAAACCGATTTCGGAGGTCTCGACCAATGTCGACGTCCTGCTGCGTGTGCTGCACACCATGTGCCCGCGCGAAAGTCGACTGGCTTTCAGCCTCATCGACTCCTGCGTGCTCTACAAGAACATAGATGGCCTGCCTGCGGCTGCGCCGCAAAAGATCAAACGCGCCATCTGGCAGGATATCTTTGTCGAGGCCCCGGCGGAGGCCAAGCTGGAAAACATCGGCTACCTGCGCAATGGCAAAACCCGTTATCTGGCCATGGTTCACGATGATCCCCTGGTATTTTCCTCGACTCTCTTCGAAGCGATGCGCATCATGCGCTCTCGGCCGCCCCAGGTGGCCCTGATCGATTCCCTGGAATTCTCGCTGGGACATGCCCTGTTCCGGCGCGGACTTTTGCCGGAGACGGAGATCACTGCGGTGGTCTTTTTTGCCCAGAGTTTTACCAAGATTATCTTCTTCCGTGGGCCACTCATCGAGGAGGTGCTGCCGACTATCCATGAAGGGTCGGATTCGGAGCAGGTCTGCAACACCGCTTATGCCAAGATCCTCTTTGAACTCGACTCGGGCAAGATTTCGGCTGTGAACCGGCTTATCCTGACCGGAGATGTCGACCGCACGCGAGCAGAAGCTGCTTTTCAGAATAAATTTGCCAACGTCCAGGCGACGCGCTTTGATTTTGCCGATTTGCCCCTCGGGCATCATGCCGCCAAACTGACCGGACGGGTTGCCCCCTGGACAGCGGCCATCGCTCTTGCCGGCAAGGCTTTGGAGGAAAATGTCAACACCCCTTATCAACAGAACTATTTACCCCGGCGCATCCGCGATCGCCAGTCGATTTACCGGGTTGCCTGGCACGGCGTCGCCCTTCTGGCCGTGCTTTTCCTTTGTTTCTTTTTCCTCACCTACAAGACCGTCAGCGGTCAGCAGGAATTGAAACACCTGCGTTCCAGTTCGACGGCGATGGCCATGGACCTCGCCCGTCTCAGTCTGGTCGCGCATGAGGTCGACAGCCTGCGTGCCGTAATCAGCTCCTTCGAGACCGGCACCGCCCTGGTCGATTCTCTCAAGTCTCGCTCCGTGCGCTGGAGCCCGGTGCTGCGGCAGTTTTCCGCGGCTTATTCGACAGCGGGTCCCTTTTTTCTGCAAGAGATCAAGGGAACCTCCGACGGCAGAATCATCGCCGAAGCTGAGGTCAACCGCCGCAGCCAGGTGGCCGAACTCGAAAGACTGATCATTCCCAGCACTGTGCTCAGTGTGGCCAGCGAGGGAGAGAAGTCAAATTCATTACTGGTCACACTGGAGTGCCGGGGAAAATCAGCCGGAAGGGAAGGAGAGTGAGATGACCTATGCAGTCCGCAATACCCTGTTCATCGGAGCCTTCTGGGCGCTGATCGTAGCCGGGGGATTTTTCTTCGTCTATGGTCATCAGGATGATCAGCTGGTAATAGCCAGGAGGGATAACACCCTCAAAAGTCAGCGCCTGATGGATCTGCTCACCCTGGATAGGGATCGCTCCGCGCTGGCCGAGCAGCTCTCCGGGCTGGAGGATTTTCGTCAGGCCAGAGACGGCACCCTGGCCGCCAAAGAGTCTCCGGGCGAGACTTTTGACTATTTGTTGCGGGAGCTCTCCCGCAACAATTCGCGTCTAGAGGTTAACTTTACTCTCAAGAGCCAGGATTCTTTCCTCTCCCTGGCGCGCAGAACCTACGAGATCAAGGGGAGCGGTTCCTTCAACGATTTTTATCAACTCCTCTGCCTGCTCGAGGAGGGGCCGGTTTTCTATGACATTCATCAGATGGAGATGTCGGCGGTGGGAGAGGGGGTCAAGGGTGGTGGGCGAGGTGATGTGACCTTTACTCTTTCTTTCAACGGTTATAACCGGGCTGAAGGACCGGCCATCACCACCATCTCGGCCTCATCCATCAAGCCCCCACAGATCGCTGACCTGGTCAATGGACGCGTACCGGCGGCTAACCGGGGCAGTTTTGTGAAATCCTGGCAGGGGAGAGGTGAAGTGGAGACACCCTCAGTGGTGAAAAAAGAGCCACCTCGCAATACCGAGGGACTGCCAGAAATTGATAGCAGCACCAAGGTCCTGGCCATCATGCCCGGTGCAGCTGTTCTCAAGGACCACGCCGGCCGGACGGTGCGACTGCGTGCAGGGGACCGCGTCTGGGGTGGCACCCTTGAGACCATCAATGCCCAGCAGGGCAAACTTTCTTTTTCCATGCAAGATGAGAACGGCGGGGCGACCAGACTGGTCATCCCCTCCGGCTCGAACTGAAAGGCCGGATATGAGACCCTTTAATGCGGCTGTTCCGCTCCTCCTCATCCTGGTGCTGGCCTCAGCGCTGTGCGGCCAGGAGGGACTAGAGCCCGAATTTACACCCCCTGAAACCCTGGTGTCGCTCAGCAGCAGCCTAGATATCGGCACGGCCCTGGACATGCTCAGCGAATATGCCATCCGCTTTGCCGGCAAGCCGATTTTCGATCCGACCAAACAGACCGGGACGATCAATATCGAAGTCGCGGGCATGCCCTGGGAGAAAGCCCTGCAGACCATCCTGGCCCGGCGCGGGTTGTGGTACGAAAACCGGGAGCACTTTTTCCAGGTTGCACACCCTTCCGCTTCAGGTGATGGAGGGGATATCGATCAGCCTTTCGGCGATACCGTCCACTACAAGCCGGGCAGTAAGGAGGTCAAGATTGAGACCATCTTTTTTGAGGGGGACCGCAAAGCCCTCTCCGAGATGGGCGTCAACTGGAGCACCTTTTACAACGGTCAGATCGATGTTTCCGGAGCCCTGAAGTCAGCGGTCGAGGAGGGCGGTTTTTCCGTGCAGCTGGACATCCCGCGTCGTATCGCCAAGATCGACGTCAAAGCCCTTTTCCAGATTTTCGATTCGCGCAATATCGGCCGGGTCCTCGCTCAGCCCCAGGTTGTGGTCACTTCTGGCAATGAGGGCAAAATCCAGGTCGGCCAGGATTTTTCCATCAAAACCAGGGATTTCGCTGGCAATATGATGGATCGTTTCATCAGTACGGGAACCATCCTGCAGGTCACCCCCCATGTCATCGAGAACGAGGGCAAGGTGCCGGTCATCCTCCTCAAGGCTCATGTCGAACGCAGCCAGGCTTATCCCGATGTCATCAGCACCATTATCAAAAAATCCGAGGCCAACTCACTGGTGCAGCTCTACGACGGCGAGGAGACCCTGATCGCAGGTCTCTATTCCAATGAAAAGACTGAATTGCGGAAGGGCGTGCCTCTGCTCAAGGATCTGCCCTGGTACGTCCTTGGCTTACGCTATATCTTCGGCTACAACCGTTATGAAGACACCCAGAAGGAATTGATCATCATCCTCAAGGCATCGATTTTTCCTGAAGTCTATGCCAGACAAAGCAGCGGGGCCAATTCCGAACAGGCCAGGGCCACCCTCGAGGAACGGCTGCAGCACTACCGCTTCAAGACCCAGCCGGACCCCGGGGATATCGATCTCTCAAAACCGGCCAGGATAAACAGGAAGCTGGAAACAGCGCCGGGTTCGGAAAAGGTGCCGGCTGAGCAGGAAAAGGCCCTGTCGCAAAACAGCGCCAGACCTGCTGCTTCCCGCACGAGCGGGAGGGCAAACAGCTCGTCTGCTGGCAGGATGAATCCTGACCTGGCCTTGCGCAATGGCACTGTCCAGTCGGTTCAGGACGACATGCTGCTCATCGGCTGGGAGGCGGGTTTTGATCCTGCTTCGCTGGTACGGCAGACGGTGACCCTGGTGCGCCGGACCGGAGACAAGGTGACCACAGTTGGCAAGGCCGAAGTGCTGCGCGCCAGTTCGCAAAAAACCCTGGCGCGGCGCATCGCCGGACAGGGCATGGCCGAACTTCCGGTGCGCGCCGGCGACCAGGCCATTGTGCGCTTTCCGGCTTATACTACCCTGGGAGAGAAACAATGAAAAAGAAAATATCCACTCTTTGCGCCCTGTTCGCCCTCTTCCTGGTTTTTTGTCAGTGTGGGGAGGACGGCGATCAGCTGACAGGCAACGAGGTGATGGAGGATTTATGGTCTGAAGCGAATTCTGTACTCGCGGATGGAATCTCCGGACTCGATCTGGTTGCCACTATTCTTGATACCTCCGGGGCGCCCCTGGCTGGTGCGGCTGTAGAGTTCACTACTACCGCCGGGACGATCACTTCCAGAACCTACTCCGACCAGTATGGTGAAGCAGTGGCCCGAATTACCAGTGTGGCGAGCGAAACCGACCTCGAAGTCACCATCACCGCCCGCATAGTGCCGGACGAAAAAGAGCGCTGTGCCGGCTCTTTTCTCGGCTTGGCATCGCGAAACAAGGATGGCTCTGTCGCCTACGCCCTGCAGAAAAGCACGGCTGAACCGGTTACAGAGGCCAGGATGGTAATCGGGTTCACCGGTGTCAGCTTTTCTGCACAGTTGGACAAATCATCACTGTGCGCAGACGGCATCAGCACCGCCCAGCTCCGCATCTCCGTGCGGGAAAGCAGCAGCCGAAAGGGAGTTCCCGGCGCGCAGGTCCTGGTGCGGGGTAAAATCCTTGCTCTGGTTGAGGATGAAAGGACCGATAACAAGGGTAATGCCGTAATCACCATCACCTCTCCAACCCTGGCCGGTGCCGATTCTCTTGTTGCCGAATACGGGAACCTCTTCCGCCGCTCCCTGGTGATCAGCTTTCAACCTCCCAGGCTCACGCTGAACCCCGAGCGGGCGGAACTCGCAGCCGACGGTGTCAGCACCCTGCCCCTGACGGCAGCGTTGCTCTCGCCGGACAACACTCCCGTCGCCGGTGCGGAGATCCAGTTTAGCTGCACGCAGGGTATGGTGACCGGAACCGCCGCCACCGGCAGCAACGGCGAAGCAGCCGCCACCTTCCGGAGCAGCGCCACAACCGCAAGGGGCGTCAAGATCATCGCCAAATTCCATGAGTGGTCCGACACCACGCTGGTCGATCTGGTCGACAGTGTGCCCACCACGCTGCAGCTGAGTGTTGATCGCAATTATATCTGGGTCACAGGCACCGGCCTCGATGACCAGTGCATGGTCACTGCGACTGCTCTCGGCCTCGACGGCAAACCCTTTCCAGAGCCATTGCGCGTCCGCTTCATGCTCCGTAATGGCCCTGGGGGCGGAGAGATGCTCCTGCCCAATGAGGGTGATCCCCTGCTCTCCGCCGTGCAAAAGAGCGCCGGCGGCGCTGCGGCCATCGCCTGCAAGGCCGGGACACGCTCGGGCACCATCGAGATGCAGGCCCAGCTCGTCGATTATCCCGCCATCGTCACCCGGTCGACCCAGATCACTGTGCGCTCCGGGCCGCCCTACATCTGGATCGATCCCGCTGATCCCAACCATGTGGAATCCCATATGACCGTGGCCCTGGATGCCTTTAATCTGGACGGCTGGAGTCATGTCCGTGAATTTCTGGTTACCATTTATGTGGGCGATAAATATAACAACCCTGTAGAAGAAGGGACTACCCTTTATTTGACTAGCACGGCCGGCATTGTGACTACCAATACCCGCACCGACGCTCAGGGCCGCGGAACTGCGATCTGGACCACTGCAAATCCGCGACCTGCCATTGCGCCCGGCGATCCGACCACCCTGGCTCCACACCGCGTGCCGAATCCTAACGCACCAGGGCTGGTTCTTAATGTCACTTTGCCGGATTTCGAAGGATCGCTGGTGCGCAATAGTTTGGGGTCATTCAGCGAGAATGACGGCGTCGGCCTGATCATGTGCTCGACACGGGGCCGTGATCAGGCCGGCGGTGATGCCGTCGTTTACGCGCTGAATGAAGCCGTTTTCAGTGGGCCTGTGCTGGTCTTTTCAGCCGAAGCCGGAAAATCCACCCTGGATCCAGGTGATGCGACCAATATCCTCATCCGGATCTATGACCTCAACGGCAATCCGGTCGCCAGGGGCTCCACCCTGACAGCCGAAACGACGGCTGGGAAACTCTCTAACACTGATCTCATGGCCAAACCGGATCACTACGGCTATGGTTCTACCGCCTTCGCTGTGTCACTTGCCAACAATCTCGATCCGGATGTCGACAAAAGTACAACCGCCGAGATCACCTTCAAACTGGAAAGCCCCAATGGCACCGGCACGCGCACTGTGCGCATCTTCTTGCGCGGCAAGGTATAGGAACAGGCCATGTTATCACCTGTTCCGGAAAGGGGGTAAAATAAAATGAATCAGTCCCAGATACTGCTCATTCTGGGCGCGATGGCCATACTATCCTTGATAACTCTCAACTCTCATCGCACCGTGCTCTCCGCAGCTAATCTGCGCCTGGATACGGAGGTCGTGATCACCGCCTCCGAAGTTGCGGAATCCATGATGAATGAGATCAAGAGCAAGGCTTATGATGAAGCTGTGACCGACAGTAATACTGTTGATGACGTCTCGCAATTCACACTTTACATGGGCCCGGGATGGAGCGAATATCCGGGTTACTATGACGATGTCGACGATTTTATTACCGATAATTACAAGAACAAACCGGTGGTCATCAATACTCCACGCACCGGCCCGGTGACCGCTACAGTGGCCGTCCATTATGTAAAACCGGAGACACCCACTGTGATCAGCTACACGCAAACCCGGATGAAACGCATCCGGATCTCTGTCACTGCTGCGCGGCTTTCCAAAGCCGTGGTGCTCGACAGCTTTGTCAGCTATTAGGGGGAAACGATGCATAACATCGATCTCATCGGGTCCCTGATCATCGGCGGGCTGCTGCTGCTCGCTCTGGTCGGATTCTCGGCTTTTTACACCCTGAGCACCCATTCCAACAATGTCAGCCAGATCGAGCAGCGCAATCTGACCGAATTCGGCAGGGTGCTCGAACATGATTTCAACAAAATCGGCTATCGCGTCGCCTCCGGAGAGCGCATCGTGGTCATGGACAGCACCCTCATCCGCTTTCGCGCTGACCTCAACAATGATGGTGTGGTGGACTCGGTGGCCTGGGTCCGTTCCGGAGCCCGGCCTAACCTGGTGCTGACGCGCCATACCAGCCTGTCGCCGCGGGCTGACTTTGGAATCAGGGTAAAGGATTTTTCCCTGATGGGCTACTCCCCGGCCGGCATAGCAACCTTGTCGCCCTCACAGATCCAGGCGATTGTGGTAAAAATATTATTCGAAAAGCCGGTCAGTCTGAAAGAGGGGTTTGACCTGGCCGGAGGTTACTGGACGCGCAGGTTTTATCCGAGAAACTTGTGAGTGGACTATGGGAAAAATGATGCTGATCCTGGTGGTGGCTTTTGGTGTGCTCTTTGGCTTGAACGCTCTGAATATCATGCAGGCCAATACGCGCATGACCGTTAATGCTGTGGACGAATACTCCCATCTTCAGGCCAAGAGCCTGGCCGAGAGCGGGATCGAATACACGGTCATGAAACTGGCTCTTGATACGACCTGGTCATCCGGGGTGACGCTTCAGGCCAGCTCTGGCACTATTCAGGTGGGAATACAAAATACTACCAGCCGCTATCCGAACGGACCGGATGTGGGGGAATGGGGGAGACTGGTCACATCGACCGGGAGGAGCGGCGCAGAAAGCGTCACCATCCGCGCCGTCATCCAGATCCCGGTCACTGATGGCGTGCCTCCCTGGATGAAATACGCCCTGATTTCGGATGAAGACCTCGATCTCGGCGGCGATATCATGGTGCAGGATGACGGCAACTCGTCATGGAATTCGGACGTTCACACCAACAAGGACCTCAGCTCGAACGGCAGCGTAATTGTCGAAGGGTTCGGCACCTACTGTGATCTTTTAACCCTTCATCCCAACATTGCGGCCCGGTTTTTTGCTCCCAATAATAATCCCTTCTCCGCGCCGGTCACCAAGAAGGTGCCCAATATCCCTATCCCGGTTTTTGATCCCTCAGATTATATAGCCATCGCCACGCAGGTCTTCCGTGGCGCCAGCACTACGATCACCGCCTCGTCGCTGCAGTTGGGCAGTTACGACAATCCGCAGATTATCTACGTCGAGGGCGACCTTTTTCTGAGCGGCAGTTTCAAGGGCTACGGGGTTTTTATCGTCATGGGCGAAGTACACGTCACCGGCAATGTCAGCACGATCTCGGTCGATCCCCTCGGCAACAATCTGGGTTTTTACTCGGCGCAGAGCATCACCTTTCACGGCAATTCCTCAGCCACCGGACAGTTCTATGCCGTTGATGACGTGATCTTTTCGGGTAATAATGTCATTCATGGCCTGGTGGTGAGCAAATCGCAGATGGGCTTTCAAGGGAATGTGCAAATTTATTACCGGCCTGCCTCTGAAAATTTGACCAATCCCTTCTGGCCGGGGGAGGTGCAGCGTCCGGTGATCGTCTCTTATTATCAGTGAGTGGGGGAAGACCGGCCGCCATGGTCCTGTGAGGTCCTGAGGAATCCGGCTGACCTGAAGAACAGAAAAAGGTGCGAATACGGTCTGGAATGAAAAGCACGCAGCGGTCAGGACCGAAACAGCAAGAGCCGTCCCGGGGGAGGGACGGCTCTTTTTTATTCCATTCGGCCGCAGTATATGAGCGGATCAGTGTTACAGGCTGGAAATGCTTATTTGAAGTGG
Organism: bacterium; assembly: GCA_029554865.1. GTDB lineage: Bacteria > Zhuqueibacterota > Zhuqueibacteria > Residuimicrobiales > Residuimicrobiaceae > JAKPUX01. Next base: position 16,945 of record JAKPUX010000323.1, read on the forward strand.
AAGGCTACGGTCACGCCGACGGTGTTGATCCCCTTCATTGAAGCCTTGGGGCCCTCGACTTCGTCGGTGCCATCATCGTACTTGCCAGAACCGCTCGCAAAACCGAGCTGGTACTCCGCTGCAAAGCTGACATTCTTCCAGGGATAGAACTCGGCGCCGAGAAGGGCGCCAAATCCGAGGCTGCTGCTGGACAAGGTCACCTCATCGACATCGGGCACTTCGGATTTGGCGGAGTAGGAGCTGAATGAGATCATGCCGCCGGTGTAAATGGAGACGGCTTCCGACTGAAAAAGATGGTATTCGATCGCCGGCTGCAGGCCGAGCATGGATTAGCTCTCCACTTCATCCCCGTCATCGATTT
>JAKPUX010000326.1 GCA_029554865.1 bacterium
TCGCCCTCGCGGTCCGCGCAGATGGAATGGATCTCGTCATCGCTGAGGGAATGGGGATCGCCGCGGAGGTGGCGATAGGGGGTAAAGCTTTCTCCGGAGGGATCGAAGAAGAGCAGGCCGCCGGAGTTGGTGCCGACCCAGAGCAGGCCGCCGCGGTCGAGATGGAGGGCGAGTATTTCATTGGCGCCGGCAGCGGCTTTGCCGGGGTAGGGGAAAAAGCTGGCGATCCTGCTGCGGTCGCGGCTGATGCGGTCGAGGCCGTTCTCGGTGCCCACCCAGAGGCAGCCGCTGCTGTCCAGGAGCATGGCGTTGATATTGTCGCCGCTGAGCAGCAGCCCGGCACTCGAGTCTGCGCCGAAGCGCTGAAAGGCGCCGCTGTCCCGGTCGAAGCGGTTGAGGCCGCCGTCTTCAGTGCCGATCCAGAGGTAGCCCTGCTCGTCCTCGGCCAGGCAGCGGATGAGGTTGGCGGAGAGGCCGCCGGGATTGGCGGGATCCTGCTGGTAGACGACAAAGTCGTAGCCGTCGTAGCGGTTGAGCCCCTCGTTGGTGCCGCACCAGATGAAGCCCTGGCGGTCCTGGAGAAAGCAGTTCACCTTGCTGTGGGCAAGTCCCTGATCGATGGTGAGGTTGCGGAACTGCAGCTCGCGCTCCTGGCTGTTGCTGGGCTGGGCCTCGGCCCCCTGCACGCCGGCGGGGGAGAGGGCGAGGAAGAAGATGAGAATGAGAATGAGGCTTGGCGGTTTCAAGTCGGACCTTCCTCGATTGGGCTGCGCGGGGCAGCGTGGCAGGGGCTGGTCGCCATGGCAGGCGGGTCGGCTGCTCAATTTTACGTTTTTGCCGCCTTTTAAGCAAGGAAAAACTGCAGCTGTTTGACCGTTCACATAATCTATTAACCGTTCGCCCTTTTGGGGTTGCTTCGCTGGCTATTTTCATGTATACTCTGGTATAACCCTGCATTCCTGTCCGCCGTCCGGCCGATCATCCCAGCCGGGCGCACCATGCCTGTTGACCTGCAGAGTGGCTTGTGCATGAAAGAGCTTCGGACCCTGATCATCGACGATGAATGGCTCATCCGCCTGGAACTGCGGCGGATGCTGCAGTCGATGCCCAACATCCGCATCGTCGGCGAGGCCGCCACGGTGGCCGAGGCGGCGCAGCTCGCCGAAAGCGCCAGTCCCGATCTGGTCTTCCTCGACCTTCAGCTCGGGGATGGATCGGGAGCCGATTTCCTCAACCTTGCGCAGGGCACCTTCTCGCTCATCTTCGTCACCGCCTTTGAATGCAACCTCCCCAAGGTCACCAACCATCCGACCCTGGCCTGTCTGGCCAAGCCCATCAATAAAGACAAGCTTTATGCTGTCCTGCAGACCCTCCAAAAAGGTGAAGGAGTCCAAGTATGAGAAAGACCATTCTCTTTGTGATCCTGATTCTGCTCACCTCATTTTCGGCCCTGCTCGCCCAGGCGACGATCACGGGCACCGTCGCCGACAGCGCCAAGGGGGATCCCCTCATTGGCGCCAACGTCTATCTGGTGGGCACTGCTCTCGGCAGCGTCACCAATGTCGAAGGCGCCTACCGCATCGTCGGCATACCGGAGGGCTCCTACACCCTGCGCATCTCCTACATCGGCTACCGGACCCGGAATCTGCGTGTGCAGCCCAGGGCCGGTGAAAGCCTCGAGCGCAATGTGCGGCTGGTCTCCGACATCGCCAAGGGCATCAGCATGGACGTCACCGCCCAGGCAGTGGGGCAGATGGCGGCCATCAACCAGCAGATCAGCGCCAAGACCATCGTCAATGTGATTTCTGAAGAGAAGATTCAGGAGCTTCCGGACGCCAACGCCGCCGAATCGATCGGGCGGCTGCCGGGGGTCTCCCTGCTGCGCTCCGGCGGCGAGGCCAACAAGGTGATCCTGCGCGGTCTGGAAGACAAGTTCACGGTCATCACTGTGGACGGGATCAAGATTCCGCCCACCGATGCCACCAGCCGCGGCGTCGATCTCAGCACCCTGTCGCAGAGCTCGCTGGCCGGCATCGAACTCTACAAGGCCCAGACCTCCGACAAGGATGGCGATGCCCTCGCCGGCAGCATCAACCTGGTCACCCGCAAGGCCCCGGCGGAGCGCGAGATCAAGGCCACCCTCAAGGGCGGCTACAACCAGCTCGAGGAGAAGGCCAATCAGTATGATGCCTCTTTCCACTATGGCGAGAGGTTCTTCGGAAGCCTGCTCGGCGTCCAGCTCGCGGGCAACATCGAACAGCGCATCCGCAGCAACGAGCGCATCGATGTCGATTACAACCAGAGCCTGAATTTCGGCCGCGACTATTTTATCAACGACTTTACTCTTGAATACACCGATGAGCTGCGCAAGCGTGACGGCGCCAGCCTCCTGCTCGACTTCAACACCCCTGACAACGGCTCGATCAAGCTTAACAACGTCTACGGCCGCACCCGCCGCGACTATTTCCTCTCCACCCGCGACTATCCCTCCAACGGCGGCGGTGATCAGCAGGGCGCGCCGACTTTTAATTTTCGCGACCGTGAGCAGGAGATCAAGACCTTGACCAGCGCCCTCAGCGGCGACAACCACCTGCTCGGCCTTAATCTCAGATGGGGCCTTTCCTACGCCCAGTCGGAAGCCGATTTTCCCTTCGATTTCCAGACCATCTTCGTCGGCCTCGACGGCATGAAACCCTCGCCGATGCTGCGCGAGAATCCCGAGCAGCTCATCGGCTATGCCAACAAGAACTATAACGAAGCCGGCCTGAGCTGGGCCTACAACCGCGGCCAGCACAACCTCGACAAGGAGCGCACCGCCTTTCTGGATGTCGCCCGCCCCTACACCCTCAGCCGGCTCTTCAGCGGCGAATTCAAGATCGGCGGCAAGTACAAGGTCAAGGATCGCAGCAACGAACGTTTTGAGGATTTCACCCCCTACTACCTCGGCAAATGGCAGCCCTACGAAATGCTGCCGGATGGGACCTTCCGCAACAAGAATTTCGCCGGCTCCGCCTTTGCGGATTGGGCCTCGACCGCGATCAGCGGCAGCGGCATCGCCATCGACCGCTTTTTCAAAGACCCGGTCACCCGCAGCATCTACGGCTCCTACGATCTAACCCCCATCATCGACCGCGACCGCGTGCGCGAGTGGTACGAGCTTAACCGCTACGGGGTGGATGTGACCAAGAACATCCATGAGGTCTGGAACAATCCCCTCTACGAATACGACGATTACGACATCACCGAGCGGGTGGGAGCGGGCTACGTCATGAACACCCTCAACCTTGGCCGTTTCGCCACCGTGATCGCCGGCGTCCGCGTCGAGAAGGAGGAGAATGACTATCTCGCCGGCTACATGTCCAGACCCTCCTCGGGATTTCCGATCTCGCCCAATGCGGTCCGCGACACCACCTCGGATGCCTCGCAGACGGTGGTGCTGCCCAACGTCAACGTCGCCCTCGCCCTCTTTGATTTCATGAAGCTGCGCCTGGCGGCCTTCAAGGCCCTGGCCCGGCCCGATTTCAACATGCGCCTCGACCGCTATATCGCCGGCCGCGGCGCTGAGGTGGGCAGCAATTTTGAACTCCTGGTCGGCAACCCCGATCTCAAGACCGCTGAAGCCTGGAACTTTGAAGTCAACCCGACCTTCTTCAGCGGCACCATCGGTCTGATCTCTTTGTCGGCCTATTACAAAGAGATCGACGACATGTACCACATGCTCAACGATTTCGGCACCACCGGCGACAGCCTGCTCCAGCGTTTCGGCATCGGCTGGCCCAGCCAGATGCTCGGCACCGCCTACAGCCTCACCCTGCCCTACAACTCGCCCAAGCCGACCAAGGTGTGGGGATTCGAGTTCGAGCACCAGGTCAATTTCAATTTTCTGCCCGGGCTGCTGAAGAATATCGTCCTCTCCTACAACGCTTCCATCGTGCGATCGGAGGCCTACATCTGGACCGCCAGGCTGGATTCGGTCTTTTACGATCCCCCCGGTCCGATCAAGGGAGCGTGGAAAAAGTTCAATACGCTCCACGAGGCGAAACGGAAGCTGGAGAACATGCCCGAGTTCTTTGGCAACATCGCCCTGGGCTACGACATCGGCCGCTTCTCCGGCAGGGTTTCACTGTATCACCAGGGTGAGCACAACGTCTCCTACTCCGCCAGCGGTCTGAGCGATGTCGTCACCAATGCCTACACCCGCGTCGATCTCGCCCTCAGGCAGGGCATCAGTAAAAATATCTCCCTTTTCCTCAATGTTAACAATCTTACGGACGTCGAGGAGGGCACCTCGGTCCGCAACCGGGTTTTCGATCGCAATCTGTTCAACATGAGTGAAAAATACGGCACGACTGCAGATTTCGGTGTCATCGCAGAGTTCTGAGAGCACAAAACCGGACAGGAGGTGATGTAAGCCAGAAGTTGAGAGCAGTACAAATCAACCGTTTTTCAACAATCAAAGGAGGAAAACATGCGCTTTCGAGTACTTGCAGTCCTGGCAATCGCGTTGCTCTGCAGCGCCGCAGTGGTTTTCGCCCAGGAGACGGTGGTTCCGATCACCCCTTCTGATGGCAGTGCGGCCCTCATGATCAATGTGCAGATTGCCGCGGATACGGTCGGCCGCGGTTTCCGCGCGGACCGCGTCTATGAATTCAAGCGGGGAGAGATCTATCTCCAGAACGCCACCCTCACTGTCCCGGCGGGCCAGACCATCCGCTATCGGGCGAGTGAAGGTGACGGTCCCCTGCCGGTCATCTATCTCTGGCCGACGGGAACGGGCTCCAATCCGATCAGACCCCCGGGCTGGGCTATCACCCTCGCGGGCGGCCATGCCCGGGTCAGTGACCTCTGCATGGTGGGTGTCTATGAGTATGAGCCTACCTCCTTCGACAACATGCAGGGCGGCCTCATCCAGACCAACGCCATCGGCGGCAGCATCATCCTGGATAATGTCATCCTCTCCAATACCAACGGCAATCACGTCCGCACCAACAATGCCGCCACCAAGGTGATCGCCACCAACTGTACCTTCGCCAACATGGGCAACCTGGTGACCTCGAACTTCGGCGCCGGCAAGGCCTTCGACCTGCGCGACGTTCAGGTCGACACCTTCATCGTCGAAAACTGCACCTTTGTCAACGGCCAGGATCGCCCCATCCGCCACTGGAATGCGACCTCGACCCAGCCGATCATCTACGGCCGCATCAACCACAACACCTTCGTCAACGGCATGGGCTTCCACGGACTCCTCTCCCTCGGCGGTGTCGGTGAAGAGATGATCATCACCAACAACCTCTTCATTGACGCCTTCGCCCTCGGCGAGGACTCAACGGACGCCACCCGCGGCGCAGAGTGGGCCAACACCGGTGAAGTGTACGCCAACGGTCTCAACAAGATCACCTGGATCTTTACGACCCCGAACGACACCACCCAGTGGAAGGTCAGCAACAATTTCTTCGCCATCAGCGATTCCGGCCAGGCCTTCCTGACCAAGTTTGGTTTCGGTCCGGGCAATCCCCTCTCCGCTCATATCCAGAGCAAGCTGGGCGCCGGCGCCGCCACCGCCTTTACCAAGATCGACCTCACCCCGGTCAACATCCCCAAGCTGATGACCAACCTCATGCGCTGGTATGAGGATCCCGCGGGTGGCAACAAGACCAAGGACAAAGCCAACTATGTCCGCGCCCGCGACGATTTCGACCGCCGCTTCGTCGAGTACTTCCGCGATACCCTGGATGTCTCCTATGCCACCAACCTGGCGGCCTATACCGGCGGCGAGGCGGGCTTCCCGGTCGGCGACCTCAACTGGTTCCCGGACAAGAAGGCCCAGTGGGAGAACCAGGCGGCGATTCCCACCATCGCCAGCATCAAGGTCGATGCCAATGCTGATTTTGTCCCGGATCTGAAGGA
>JAKPUX010000341.1 GCA_029554865.1 bacterium
GGGACTTGGCGCGGAAGGCAAAGTAGTAGAAGATCAGCGCCAGCGGAATCAGCCAGAGGAGATGGAGAAGATATGAGTTAGCAAATCGCAGCATAGCGCGTTCCCGGAATTAGGGTATCTTGCGAAAAACGGTGTTGCCGAGGATCACCTCGAGGGCAAGGAGGATCAGGGCAGCGATCAAATAGCGGGAAAAGAGTTCGCGGTAGCGGGTGTACTGCTTGACCTCGATCTTGGTCTTTTCCATTTCGCTGATCTCTTTGTAGATCCTCTCCAGGCTGCTCTTGTCTGTGGCGCGGAAATACTGACCGCCGGACATATTCGCCACCCGCCGCAGCAGCTCCTCGTCGATATTGACCGGCATGCGCACATAGCGCCGTCCGAAGATGGCGTCATCGACCGGGTAGAGGGCCTCCCCCTTGCTGCCGGCGCCGATGGTGTAGACGCGGATGTTGAAGCTTTTGGCGATGCGCGCAGCCGTGATGGGATCGAGTTCACCGCGGTTGTTCTGGCCGTCTGTCAACAGGATCACCACCTTGCTCTTGGCCTTGCTGTCGCGCAGGCGGTTGATGCTGGTGCCCAGTCCCATGCCGATGGCGGTGCCGTCCTCGATCTGGCCGATGTGGATCTCCTCGAGGAACTTGAGGAGGATGCCGTAATCGAGGGTGAGAGGGCACTGGGTGAAGCTCTGGCCGGCGAAAACGACCATGCCGATGCGGTCGTTGCTGCGCCCCTTGATAAAATCGGCGGCGACCAGTTTGGCCGCCTCGAGGCGGTTTTTGGGCTGAAAGTCCTCCGCCAGCATCGAACTGGAGATATCCATGGAGAGGACGATGTCGATGCCCTCAGTGATCATCTCCTCTTCGCGGCTGCCGGCCTGGGGCCGGGCGAAGGCGATGATCATCAGGGCGAGGGCGGCCAAACGCAGCAGGAAGAGAAGATGGCGGTAGCGCTGCCGGCTGGAGGTGCCGACCTCCTTGATGAGGGCGATGTCGGAATAGCGCACGGTGGAGCGGCTGCGCAGGCTGCGGCGCAGATACCAGAAGAGCATCACTGGCAGGATGAGCAGCAGGAAGAGGAATTCGGGATTGGCGAAGCGGAACATCTCAGCTCTCCTCCCCTTTGGTGGTCGCGGCTGCAGCAGGAGCCTCCTCCGCTTCAGTACCGGTCCGGCCTGCCGCCTTCGCATCGCCAGCGGCGGCCTCGGCCAATGGCTCGCTCCAGACCAGCTTGGTCCCCTCGACAAAGGCGAAGGCGGCGGCGGTGAGGCGTTCGGTCTCGACGGCCTCGGGGATATACTTGGCAAATTTGGCCATGTCGCAGATCCCGAGCAGATCGCGCAGGCCGGGGAGCCAGCTCTCCTCGAGGCCGTACTGCTCGAGGGCGCTGAGCAGCTGCCGGCTGGTCATCTCGGGGGCATCGATGCCGTATCGCCCCTGAACATAGCGCCGGATGATATCGGCCAGTTCGCTGTGCCAGGCCTTGTGCTTGCCGTTGGCCAGCCAGTCGCTGTCGACCAGAGCCCTGAGCTCGGCGAGGGCGATCTCGTGGGCCGGCCGGGGCGGGATCTGACGTTCGGGCAGGATGCTCTTGCCCTGCCGCCGGCGGCGGATATACCACCAGGCGGCCGCAGCGCCGGCAAGGAGCAGCAGTGCGCCCCCCACCTTGAGAAAAATGGACTTCCAGTCCCGCGGCGGCACCAGGGGCGGCTTGATGTCGCGGATATCCCCGGCCTCGCTTGGATTGAGGCTCTGTACCAGGATTCTGATCGGCTCGCTGCTGAGGGTTTGCCGGGCCGTGTCGCCCTTGAGGGTGTAGGTGACCTGCAGGGCCGGGATCTCGAACTCGCCGGTATCAAAGGTGGAGATCAGATAGTCGGCGCCGAGGATGATCTTGCCCTCCCGCTTCTCCGGCGGCAGAACCTGATATTCGCGCAGTTCGAACATGCCGAGATTGCTCCCTGGCGTGGGCATCTCCACCGTCACCTCGGGGGCATGGCTGACGCGGAGACTGTAGCGCACCACATCACCGATGAGGATCTTGGCACGATCCACCTGCGAGTCGATGGTCACCTGCCCCTGCGATTGCGTCACCCCCAGGATCAATGAAGTGAATATTACAATGCCTGTTCGCACTTTCATCGTATTGTTTATACTCAGGTTATTATATTACCTCTTGCAGTGGCACAGAGCCACAGAGATCCTTTCTCTGTGCCCCCCGTGCCACCGTGTGGAACACAATTTCACCGTACCTGTTCGTCGAAGAACTGCACGCCCTCACTCTGGATCATGCCGCCGATGAGTTCCTGAAAAGCCCGCTGATATTTGTCGCGATAAAGGTCCTGAGCGACCTGCTGCCGGACTTCGTCGAGGGGCTTTGCGCGCATGACCTTGCCCTTATCATTCTTCTCGGCGTAATCCTCCTTGTGGGCCCGGTAGTAGAGATCGATATCGCCCTCGCTGACGTTGATCCGGTCCGCGACCTTGTCCTGCAGCAGCCGGCGCACCATGAGGGCCTTTTTGGCCTGGAAGGCGCCGTCGACCACCTGCTGGTCGTTGTCGAGCCCCGCCCGTTTGGCAGTGTCGTAAAGCAGCTCGGTGGCGACATACTCGCGCAGATACTGCAGCCTGGTCTCCCGGTTGCGGAACTGCTCGCGGACGCTCGGGGGAAGCTGGTCGATCTCGAAATTGAGGTCGCCCAGGGTGATCTCGCGGCTGCCGATGCGCGCCACCACCGCACCCGGGCGCGATTTCTGCACCCGCGCGGGATCGAGTTGAACGGTCTCATCGAGGGCCTGGCGGGCATCGGCGCTGCGGTCGAGCCGCTCCAGACAGGCGACGATCTTTTTGTTGACCTCCGGGACGATCGGGCTTTCGGGATAAAAATGTTTCACCTTCAGATACCAGGTCAGGGCGTCCGCATAATTGTGCAGCCGCTCGAAATAGATATTGCCGATGGCGTACTGCAGATTGGCCGCCTCGTTCGCCTTTAAATCGTAATCACGCAGGCAGTTCTCGTACTCCTGAATGGCCTGGGTGAAAAGCGAGCGGTTGACCAGGTCCGCGGCAAATTCGCGCACCTTTTCGGCCTCGCCGGCGGGACGTTTGCCCGATCCACAGCCCGCGGCGACAACTATCACAAGCAAAGACAAAACCAGCAGCAGCTCTCTCTTGCGCATGCAGCACCTCATGCTCTTAACGGTAGCGCTTGGCCCGCATCTTGAAGAAGCGGATCAGCGGTTCGACATAGGAGGCCCGGGTATTGATCTCGACCTGGTCCACATTCATGCTGCGGAAGAGCTTTTGCCGGCCGCTCCTGCCCTGCTGGGCGCGCTTGCTGAAAGCCCTCCGCGTCCCCTCGTCCGCGCTGTCCAGCAGCCAGGTCTCGCCGGTTTCGGCATCCTCCAGCTCGATAAAACCGACATCGGGCAGCTCCAGCTCGCGAGGATCGGTGAGGGAGATGGCGACGATGTCGTGGCGCTTGTTGGCAATCTGCAGGGCCTTTTCGTATCCGGAGGAGAGAAAATCGGAGATGAGAAAGACCACGCTGCGCCTGCGGCTCACCTTGCTGAGGTACTCCAGGGCCTGGCCGATGTCGGTCCTGCTCCCCTGCGGTTGATGGTAGAGCACCTCGCGGATGACACGGAGCACATGGGACTTGCCCTTTTTGGGGGCGACGAATTTTTCGATCCCCTCGGAAAAAATGATCAAGCCGACCTTGTCGTTGTTCTTGATCGCCGAAAAGGCGAGCAGGGCGCAGATCTCGGCGGCAATTTCGCTCTTCATCTGCGCGACCGTGCCGAAGGCCGAGGAGGAGCTGACATCGACCACCAGCATGACGGTCAGCTCGCGCTCCTCTTCGAAGATCTTGACGAAGGGATGGCCCATGCGCGCGGTGACATTCCAGTCGATGGTGCGGATGTCATCCCCCGGCAGGTATTCGCGCACCTCGGAGAATTCCATGCCCCTGCCCTTGAAGACCGAGTGGTATTCCCCGGAGAAGACATCATTGACCAGCCCGCGGGTCTGGATCTCGATGCGCTTGACTTTTTTGAGTATCTCTTTTGGAATCATCTATCTGTCACCTGTTGCCTGCGCCGGTCCCGAGGGCCGCCGATCAGGGCACCTCCACTTTGTTGATGATCTTGCGCACCACGTCTTCCGCGGTGATCTCCTCGGCTTCGGCCTCGTAGGTGATGATGACGCGGTGGCGGAGCACATCCATGGCGATGGAGCGGATATCCTCGGGCGTGACATAGCCGCGGCGGCTAAGGAAGGCGTGGGCCTTGGAGGCCATGCTGAGATAAATCGAGGCGCGCGGGGAGGCCCCGTAGGCGATCAGATCGGCCAGCTCATCCAGGCCGTACTCCTTCGGCTTGCGCGTGGCAAAGACGATATCGACGATATAGTTTTCGATCTTGGGATCGATATAGACCTCATGCACGGCGCGGCGGGCGTTGATGATCTCCTGGGGAGTGACCACCGCACCGGCCTCCGGCAGATCGACGCGGGTCATGCGGCGCATGATCTCCAGCTCCTCGTTGCGGTCGGGATAACCGACCGAGAGTTTGAGCATGAAGCGGTCCACCTGGGCCTCAGG
>JAKPUX010000355.1 GCA_029554865.1 bacterium
ATGCCCAAGGATGCCGCCTTCTGGCAGTTCCTCTACCTGATCTTCTGCAAGATGCATGATGAGAATCTGCGCGGCAAGCAGCGCCAGGCCTGGAAACGCCGGTTCTGGGCTGGCCCGAAGGAGCAGTTCGAGCCACAGGGCCGCAAGGCCATCCGTGCCCGTATCGAGGAGCTCTTCACCGAGGTCAAGAAGCAGTACAAAAACATATTCCGAGGCAACGAGGAGATCACCCTCTCCGATCGGGCGCTGGCCTTTATCGTTTCTGAATTAGCCAAATACGATTTCACCCGCACGGATGTCGATGCCAAGGGCGTGGCCTACCAAGAGCTGGTGGGTGTCAATCTGCGTGGTGACCGTGGTCAGTACTTCACTCCCCGGGGCGTGGTGAAGCTGGTCGTGGAAATGCTCGAACCCAAGGAGAGCGAGACGGTGCTAGACCCAGCCTGCGGGACTGGCGGCTTTCTGGTCGCCACCCTGGGACACATGCTGAAGAAGTACCGCGAGGAGCAGCATACCCAGCCCGGGAACGAAAACACCACCGAGTTTCTAAACGTCCATGAGCGGCTGAAAGAATACGCCGCCGCCAACGTGTTCGGGGCCGACTTTGACCCATTCCTGATCCGCGCCGCCCAGATGAACATGGTGCTGGCGGGTGACGGCCGTGGGCACATTTACAACATCAACTCCCTGGAGTTCCCGCTGGGGCATCTGGCCGATCTGCCCTCCGCCAAGAAGGAGATCCCACTGGGGTCGGTGGATATCATCGCCACCAATCCTCCGTTCGGCTCCGACATCCCGATCACCGACAAACATATCCTGGAGCAATACGAGCTGGCACACGCCTGGGAACCGGACGGTGAAGGCGGCTTCCGCAACACCGGCACCCCCAAGGGCAGCGTCGCGCCGGAGATTCTCTTTATCGAGCGCTGCATCAAGTGGCTCAAGCCGGGCACTGGTCGCATGGGCATCGTCCTGCCCGACGGCGTTCTCGGCAACCCGGCGGCGGAATACATCCGCTGGTGGATCATGCGTGAAACGCAAGTGCTCGCCTCCGTCGATCTGCCGGTGGAGGCCTTCATCGCCGAGGCCAACGTCAAC
>JAKPUX010000393.1 GCA_029554865.1 bacterium
GCGCCCATTTTTTTGCCGAGTGCGGGATCATTTTTCAGTGCGAGGATGGCCTGGCGCAGCTCGTCATCATTCTCGGGTTCCACGTAAAGGCCGGCGCCGATTTTTTCCACCAGTTCGCGCGCCTCACCGTCGACGCTGAGAAGAAGCGGCCGGCTGCAGGCCATGACGTCGAACATCTTGGAGGGGAGGGCCCCGCGAAAGGTCTCGCGCCTCTTCAGGGGCACCAGGCAGCAGTCGGCGGCAGACAAATAGTCCGCGATGCGCTCGCGCGGGATCTCGCCGAGCAGGGTAAGGTTGGTCAAGCCCTGCTCCTTTTGCAGGGTCTCGATCCTCTGCCTGAGCGGGCCTGCGCCGACAAAGGCGAACTGGATCTCGGGGTCGGATTTCAGCTGGGCGATTACCCGGCAGATCTCCTCCAGCCCCTGGGCGATGCCGAGGATACCGGCGTACATGACTACGAACTTTTTCTCCCAGCCCAGTTCAAGGCGTTTGCCGCTGCCGCGGTCGTAGAGGAGGTCGCAGTTGGTGCCGTTGTAGATCAGGTGCAGTTTGGCGGCCAGCCCGCGGGTGGCAAGAGCATCGTAAATGCCCCTGGTTACGGCGATGATGCGCCACGCCTTGCGGTAATAGAGGTGGTCGAGCCAACCGGCTATTTTAAGCAGGCGGGGATTGCTCAGTTCGCCCAGTTCGGCGGCCGACTGGACCCAGAGGTCGCGCACCTCGAAAACGAAGCGGGCCCGCTTGACCAGGCTCAGCCAGAGCGCGGTCACCCCGACGAAGTAGGGAGGAGAGGTGGCATAAACGATGTCATAGGGGCCGCGGACCAGGGTGCCGACGAGGGCGGCATTGACCATGAAGGTGAGATAAAAGCCCATACGGGTGAAGAAGGTCTTGACCGGGCGGGCGAAGACCCAGACCCGCACCACGCGGATGCCCGCCAGCTCGTCTTTTACATACCAGCGGCGGCGGTACTCGGGCGGAATGATGCCCCCGGGGTGGTTGGGAAATTCGGTCAGGATGGTGACCTTGTGGCCGAGGCGGACCAGGTTGGCGGCCATCTCGAAGGCCCGGTTCTGGGTGGCGCCCACTTCGGGCGGAAAGTACTGGCTGATGTAGAGGATATTCATGACAGTAATAATAGCAAAATCAGGGCTTTTATTCAATCGAATTCTCCTTGATTATAAGCCCTTCTTGTGGCTATATTGGGGTATCATTTGAAAGGAAGCAATATGCGACTTGGTCGAATATTCTCTCTGGTTTTATTCTTCTGTGCTCTCTTGTCCGCCTGCGGCAAAAAAGAGTCCCCGAGCGGGCCGAAGGATGAAAAGCCGGTGGTGACCAACACCATCCTCGTCGATTCCCTCGCCACCCCCGAAACCGTGGCTCTTTTCAATAATCTGAAGAGCCTGGCCCAGACCAACCTGCTTTTCGGCCATCAGGACGACCTCGCCTACGGCGTCGGCTGGTGGGCCGCGCCGGGCCGCTCCGACGTCAAGGAGGTCTGCGGCGACTATCCCGCCGTCTACGGCTGGGACCTCGGCGACATTCACAAACAGACCAATCTCGACGGGGTCTATTTCGACGCCATGAAGCAGTGGATCCGCCAGGTCTACGAGCGCGGCGGCATCAATACCATCAGCATGCACCTCGACAATCCCTACACCGGGGGCAGCGCCTGGGACAACTCGGCAGCGGTCAAATATATCCTCCCCGGCCAATCCCACCATGCGGCTTATCTGAAAACCCTTGACCAGATCGCGGCTTTTCTCAAGGACCTCAAGAGCAGCAGCGGCATCGCCATCCCGATCATCCTCAGACCCTATCACGAGCACAACCATAACTGGCCGTGGTGGGGCGCCGGCGCCTGTACTGTGCCCGAGTACAACGCCCTCTGGAAAATGACCGTCGGGTATCTGCGCGACACCCGGGGAGTGCACAACCTCCTCTACGCCATCTCGCCGCAGGAGGTCAACACCATCGACCAGTATCTGGCGCGCTACCCCGGCGATGAGTGGGTCGACATCCTCGGCATGGATTACTATCTCCTGACCAGCAAGGGGCGCATCGACGATCTCGGCAAGTCCCTGGCGATGATGGCGGAGTTGGCCGAGGCGCGCGGCAAGATCTCCGCCCTCACCGAGGTCGGCTGGCAGAATGTCCCGGTCAGCGATTACTGGACCGGCTATCTCCTGCCTGCGGTGATGTACAATGCCCAGTCCAAAAAGACCACCTGGGCCCTGGTCTGGCGCAACGCCAGCGAAAGCCAATACTGGGCCCCCTACGTCGGGCAGATCAGCGCCACCGATTTCTCGCTTTTTCATCTCCATCCCTTCACCTTTTTTGAAAAGGATCTGCCGGCGATGTATAAGTGAGTCCTGCCCGGGAGGCTGCGAGAGCGGCCGGGGGCGACGTAAAGGATCTGCCGGGAATGTATAAGTGAGGCGGACGGTAAACCGGAATACGAGGCGCCAAATGAAATTTCTCCAGACCCCCATCGGACCTGTCGACCACATCGACCTGTTGACGGTCCGGCTCCCCTTCATTCAACCCTTTGCCATCAGCTCCTACGCCTGGTCCTGCAAGGAGGCGCTCCTTCTGCGGGTGGAGGCGGAGGGACTCGTCGGCTGGGGCGAGTGCGTCGCCGACCCCGATCCTTTTTATGCCCCGGAGACCACAGGCTCCTGCCGATACATCATCGAGAAATTTCTCCTGCCCCTGCTCGAGCCCGGGATGACCCTGGGCGATCTGAGCGAGCGGATGCACAAGCTGCGCGGCAACCAGATGGCCAGGGCGACCTTCGAAAACGCGGTCATCGATCTTCTCGCCAAACAGCAGGGGCTGCGGCTGTACGAGTTCCTCGGCTTGCCCGAGAAAAAGATCATGTCGGGCATCAGCCTGGGGCTGCAGGAGAGCCCGGACAAGCTCGTGCAAGCAGTGCAGGAGGCTATTGCCAAAGGCTACCACCGCGTCAAGATGAAAGTCAAGCAAGGACAGGATGTCGAATGGGTGGCGGCGGTGCGCCAGCGCTTCCCCGATATCCCGTTGATGGTGGATGCCAACGGCGACTATACCCTGGCGGATGGATCCCGTCTGGCCGGGCTCGACGCCTTTGGACTGATGATGATCGAGCAGCCCCTCTCCTATTCCGATATATTCCAGCATTCCCTGCTGCAGCGGCGGCTGCAGACCCCTCTCTGCCTCGATGAATCGATCCACAGCCTCGAGGATGCCGAGACCGCCCTCGCCCTCGGGGCCTGCCGGATCATCAACATCAAGCAGGGGCGGGTCGGGGGGCTGATCGAATCGCTGCGCATGGCGGAGCTGGCCGCCGCCGCGGGGGTTCCGGTCTGGTCAGGAGGAATGGATGAGACCGGCATCGGCCGCGCGGTCAACATTCACCTGCAGACTGCCGCCGGATTCACCCTGCCGGGCGACACCTCGGAAACCAGCCGCTATTTTCACGAGGACATCGCCGATCCCCCGGTCGTGCTCGACGGGGAGGGCTATATCGCCATTCCGCCGGGACCGGGCATCGGCGTGGAGGTGCCGGCCGACAGGCTGGCGCGCTATACCATCCAACAGGAACGGCTCTACTCAAGGAAAGGATGATCCCATGCTGCGACGGATGCTGATCTGCTCTCTCTTGCTCTTCGCATGCTTGCTGCCGGCCGGCGCCCAAAGCCTCCTCACCCCGGGCGAGATCAACGGCTATTCCCGCTACACCCAGCATGAAGAGGTCGTCCGGTTTCTCAGCGCTCTCTCCGCGCACTCCAGGACGCTGCAGGTCCGTGAGGTCGGCCGGACCAGGCCGGTCGAGGGCTTCTCCGCCAAAAGCCTGCTGCTCTGCATCCTCACCGCGGAGGGGGTCAACCGGCCGGAACAGCTCGACCGCAGCAAGCCCACCCTCTTCATCACCGCAGCCAAACACGGCAGTGAGCAGTCGGCCAAGGAGGCGGCCCTGCTCATCCTCCGCGATTTCGCCGTGGGGGAGCTCAAATCCCTGCTCGAAAAGGTAAACCTTCTGATCATGCCCATGGTCAATCCCTGGGGCAATTACTTTGACCGCCGGGTAAACGAGATCGGCCTGGATATGAACCGCGACCACATCAAAATGGAGAGCGAGGGAGTGCAGGCCATCCACCGCGTCTTCCGCGCCTGGATGCCCGAGGTCACCCTCGATGTGCATGAACAGGGCGACAAGTACTACCGCATCAGCATGGGCTGCGTCTCCAATCTCAACGTCGATCCCGCCATCGAGGCCTACTCCCGCCGGGTCATCCTCAACAGTGTCGGTGAGGCCCTCGCCCGGGACAAGATTACCTTTCACGAATATATAGTCACCTCCGAGAACATGCCCAGCGACGCCTCCGGCGCCGATTTTTCCGACGAGGAGCTGGCGCGCTGGCCGCAGATCACCCGCCACAGCACCACGGACATCAACGACGGCCGCAATATTCTCGGCCTCTATCAAACCTTTTCCTTCATCCAGGAGGCGGCTTCGCGGCATGATCTGGCCACCCTGGCCGCGCGCACGCGCTGGCAGGAGCGGGGCATCCGCGCCTTCATTCAGGCAGTGGCGGAGCACGGGCCGGAGATGACCGCGCAGGTGAACGGCCTGCGCCGGCAGCTCCTCGAGCAGGCTACGGTCTTAAATCCGGAACATCGGGTGCATATCAGGATGGAGTACCGCCGCGATCCGGCCCGGCCCGACCTGCGGCTGAAAGAGTTCCAGCGCCGGGAGCCGGCGGCGGCCGGCAGGTTGAAGGTGGAGAAGAGGGCGGGCGAAGTGCTGCTGCGCTCGGAAATCGAGCCCCTGCCGGAGCTGGACGGGCAGAAGGTGGTCGAGCGCGTCGAGAAGGAGTGGTATCCCCTGGTGGCGCCGACCCTGAGCGTCGTACGGCCTCTCAGCTATGTCATCCCGGCTCAACATGCGGAGGTGATCGCCACCCTTCAGCTTCATGGCATTGCGATCAATGTTTTCACGGAGGAGGTGCCTGTAAAAGTCGAGGGCAGCTTTATTACCGCCGTGACGCCGTCGAAATACGACTATGTGGCGCCGGAGCGGATCGAGGTCGAGGCGCGCCGTCTCGTCCTCCCCTGCAAAAAAGGGGACTTTTACATCTCCTGCCGCCAGCCCGCCGCCAATCTGCTGCCCTGTCTGCTCGAACCGGCCTCGGATTTCGGCTTGGTCCGCTACTGGAAATACGGCCTGGTACCGGAGGCCACCACTTTCTATCCCTTTTACAGGGTGATCGAGGAACAGGCGCCGCCCCTTGTCCCCTATGCGGCCTGGCCGGACTGAGGGCGCACCACAGGCCTCGAAAATTGGAGTATGAGATGAGGGAGCGGTAAGACCGTAAAGGGCGGGCTGAAAAGCCCGCCCTTTTTTTATGGGTCAGAAGGAGAGTCCGAACGAAAAACGGTGCACGTCGGGCAGGATGTCGTAGGCGGAGTAGGCATAATCGACACTCAGGGGAATGCCGAGCGAGAAGGCGTTGACGCCGAAACCGAGGTCATAGAGCTCCTCTTCTCCGTTGACCTTCCAGCCGCCGCGCAGGGCAAGGCGGTCGAAGAAGGTGATCTCCGTGCCGAGATGAATGCATTCCTTGTTGTCATTGGGGTGCACGGCATCGAGGGCGACAAGCCCCCGGGCGTACGGCGCGCGGAAGAGGTCCATGGCGATGCCGAAGGCGAAATTGAGGGGCAGGGCAAAGGCCTCGGTCTCGAGCCGGGTCGGGACCAGCCGGTTGGGGAAGTTGGCGTCGCCGTCCCATTTGACGCTCATGTCCGATCCGTTGTAGCGCATGTCGGCGCCGAAGTTGCTCATGCTCATGGCGATGACGAGGTTGCGGAAGGGGAGCTGGTACTGGGTGCCGACGTCGAAGGCGAGGCCGCCGGCGCTTTCATTCCAGATGCGCTGCTGGATGTAGCGCGCGGTCAGGCCGACGCGGAAGCGGTCGGTCAGCTCCCTGCCGTAGCTCAGGCCGACGGCCAGGTCCTGGGCGTCGAAATAGGCGCCGGTGCCGTTGGGCTGGAATTCGGTGGTGATCTCCATCTCGTCGACGCCCAGCATCATGACGCTGGCGGCGAAGGCGCCGAAGCTGCCGGCATTGTAGACATAGGAGGCGGCGCTGACGTCGAAGGTGTCGAACCAGCGGGTGTGGGAAAAGTGGGCGGCGTGGCCCTTGATGCCGGCGATGCCGGCCGGATTCCAGAAGGGCGAGGTGGCGTCCTGGCAGACGGCCACGTAGGCGCCGCCCATGGCCGCGGCGCGCGCGCTGACCGGAATTTTTAGAAACTGGGCCCCGCTGGTGCCGAGGTTGGGATTTTGCGCTTGTGCGAGCGCGCTCAACGCCAGAAGGGCTATGAGGATCCATCTGCTGATCGTGTTCATGCCGCCCTCCTACTTGATCACTGCAAAGGTGTTCTTGAACTGCGCCCCGTCGGTCTTGACGATATAGAGATAGATACCCGGGGCGATTTCCCGTCCCCCGTCGGCGCGGAGGTCCCATTGTTCGGTGCCGTGAGCCGCTTCGTGCTCGATGGTCTTGACGAGGTCGCCAGCCACGGTGTAGATGTAGATGGTGCATTTTTGCGGCAGGTTGATGAACTGGATCTGCCGCAGGGGCTCCTTGCGCAGTTCGCCGAATTCGGGTTCATAGAGGGAGGCGACCAGATAGGGATTGGGCACCACCCTGATCCGGTCGAGCTGGTTCTGCACCCGCGCCGCGGTCACTTTGGCGCCCTCGATGCGGAAGGTGTAGCGGTCCTGCAGGGAGGGCAGGATGGGCAGCACGGTTTCGACGGCGAAGATATTGCCCGGCTGCGGCGGCTGCGCGGCGGGGAAGGAGAGGGTGCCGCTGAGGCCGTCGAAATCAAAGCTGTCGCCGGTGTAGAGGGAGTCAACGGTCAACTCTCCACCCGGGGTGCTGATCAGCAGTGAGACAAAACCCTTGCCGGCGCTGTCCTTGCCTCCGGCCGTGGTCGAGATCTGGTAGCTGGCAGCCTTGACCGCGGATTCATCGGCGACCTCAAAGGTGATGTCGAGGTTGTCGGTGCCGCCGATGCGCGAGACGCTCTGAATGTATTGGGGCTGCTTGAGGGTAAAGATGACGCCGTCGCGGGTGGCGTAAGGTTTTTCGTAAAACACCGGCTGCAGTGGGGTGACCACCTGACCGTCGTTGCGCGTCACCTCGAGGGCGTAAAAGAGGGTGAGATAGTCCCCCGCCTTGGGCAGGTACTGGGGCGCGGCGGCTGGATCGGGGTCCTCCACCTTGATGCGCATTCCCTTGTTGATCGAATAGGTGGTGCCCGATCGGTAGCTGCGCGGATCGGAGCCGATATAATCGCCGGTGTTGAGATCGATGAGATGGAAAGAGTTGGGCGCGGCGAATTCGATGCCGATGTGGGTGCCGGGGGTGAGGCTGGAATCGGTGATGACCGGGATGATGCGGGTGCGCAGGGTGCCGCGGGTGGTCTGCTGCTGATAGTCAAAGCGGACTGTATAGGAGCGGTCGCCGAGCGAGTCCTGGTCGACCGGCTGGACATCGAGCACATAGGTGGATTTGCCGCGGCTGTGCCCGACCTCGCCGGCGGCGACAGGAGTGCGGTTGGCCGCGCTGGAGACCGGCTGGACCGCGACGGTATTGAGGGCGTCAGGGGTGTTGCCCTTGGGGCTCTCGAGGCTTTCGACCGAGGCGTCACCGCGGTCATAGGCGGTGAGGGTGTACCAGTACTCAAAGCCGTTCTCGACCGTGGTATCGGTAAAGCTGTGCTGGAGTCCGAGGTCGAGGCCGATGTTGTTGACCAGATCGAACTTGGCGATGGGAACCGGATCGATGCCCACACTCGGATCGACGTTGCGGTCGAGCTGATCCCAATGCAGCCCCTTGTCGACACTGCGGTAGATGCGGTAGCCCTCAAAGTCGTATTCGCCGGAATAGGTGTCGAGGGAGCGTTCGGCCGCATTGTCCCAGAAGAGGGTGACCTGGCGGTCCCCGGCGTGGGCGCTGAGAATGGGAGTGGTCGGCGGCTTGCTGATCTCGAAATTGAAGGCGAGTATTTTTTGGGCTGTCTTTAGGGAGGTGTAGAGGTCCTCCTTGTTGGTGCCGGCTATGCAGGCGGTGTAGAAGACAAGAGTGTCGCCGCGTTCCAGGCGGTGGGGACCGGAACTGAAATTGGCGAGCAGGTCGAGTCCGGAGGCCGGGATGGTGGCGGGGTCGTCGAAGTGGCGGTCCGGATTGGCGCCCTGATGGAAGTAGAAGGGCACCAGCGACTGCGGGCGGATCAGGCCGGGATTGCTGGACATGATGGCAAACTGCAGGCTGTCGTCGTCGCGGTCGTCGTCATAGAGGTTGTAATGGAAATCGGTGATGCCGGCCTCGAGGCCGCCGATGGGCGGGCTCTCGAGCAGGGCGATGCCGAAGTAGCCGGTGACGTTGCCGGACCACTCCGATGAAGCCCCGTCGTCAAAAAAGTAGACCATGTTGTTGGCGCGGTCGAACTCGAGCTTGTCGTCGCCGTATTCCGGCGCGCCGCCGCTGATGTCGCCGACATCGATGTCGCAGTACATGGAGAAGTAGAGGCTGTCGAGGTCCTTCTCCCCCTTGTTGGTGATCTCGAACTTGAAAAAGAGGAGGTTCTGGGCGAATTTGACGCCGTAGGCGTATCCGGTCTGCATCACCTGCACCCCGAGCGGGGTGATGGTGTTGTTGTGGTCGTCGTAGACGCAGTAGCTGTCCTGATCCGACTTGACCACCGGGTTGCCCGCCTTGTCCCTGACCGGCCAGCCGAGAACGGGGTCCCAGGAGAGGGGATTGTCGCTGAAGGCGATCTTGGCGTAGCTGCGGTTGTGATAGCCGCCGACCGCTTCCCACTCCTCATTGGTGGTATAACGCCCCTGGATGACATTGCCGGGGACGCCGACCATGGGATTGATGCGATAGATGTAATTCCGCCCCGAGCCGATGGGATACTCGCCCGAGGGGCCCTGGGTGAGGCGGCGGGGAT
This sequence comes from bacterium, assembly GCA_029554865.1. Lineage (GTDB taxonomy): Bacteria > Zhuqueibacterota > Zhuqueibacteria > Residuimicrobiales > Residuimicrobiaceae > JAKPUX01. Next base: position 9,010 of record JAKPUX010000393.1, read on the forward strand.
AGAGCTTGCCGCGGTTCTCGAAAAAGAGCCCGATATTGCTGGCGTTGTGGGTTCCGCCCGCCCGGTCTTCGACCCCGAGGGATTTGCGCAGGGCGCTTTCGTCATTACGCGCGCGGTCCTTGTCGCTGCCGCCCGGTCCCGCCAGCGCTGCGCCCGTTATCAGGCAGACCAGGCCGGCCCATAGTGCAATTTTCTTCATCATCGTTGATCCGTTCATGAGGGTTCGTTTATCGCTGCAGACCCAGGCCCAGGCGGATGCTGCGCGGCGGGCCGTAATTGGAGGGATCGCGCATGTATTCGGTCGAATAGCCGCCGACGAGGGTGAAATCGGGATCGCCGGTATCGCCATAGACCCAGCGGATGTTGCGGTGGTCGGTGATGTTCAGGCATTCGACGAAGGCGCGCAGGCTGAAGCCGCGGCCGAGGGTGAACCTCTTGCCGGCCTCCAGGTCGATGGTGTAGGTGCCGGGCCGGCGCAGGGAGTTGCGGTCGACAAAACCGATGTCGCGTCCGCTCGGGGTATAGGGAAATCCGGAGGCCATGCGCAGCACCAAACTATAGTCGGTATCGGCGAGCAGGCGTTTGCCCAAGAGACGGGGCCCCTCCTCCCTGGGCACGCGGAAGAGGGCCTGCATGCTGAGGTTATGGCGCTGGTCCCAGTCCAGATAATAGAGCTTGGTGCTCTCATCGGTGCCGGGGTACTGCTCGGCCTCGGAGGAGGCGCTCCCCTTGGCGATGGAGAAGGTGTAGCTCAGGCCGCCGCCGAAGTAGCGGCCCGGCCGCATCTCGACGTTGACTTCAAAGCCCTTGTCGTTGGCATAGTCCTCGTTGACATAGACGGTATAGCCGACGAAGCGGCCGGTGTTGCCGGAAAAGGCTTCGTAATAGCGGGTGCCGATGTAATCGGTGATGTCCTTGTAATGGGCGGTGAGGTGGGCGGCGATGCGTTCGGAGAACTGGTGCGACACCCCCACTTCATAGCTGACGGTCTGCTGGGCATCGAGGTCGGGCTGGCCGAAGAGGGGCTCGCGCACGTTGAGGTCATACTGTCGGTTTTCAAAGAGGTACTGATACTCCGGATTCTGGAAAAAGTGGCCGTAGGCGAAGTGGATCTTGGTCCGTTCCGAGACCGGATGGGCGATGCCGAGCCGCGGGCTCAGCTGGGTGCGGGCCTTGACCGTGATCAGGTCATCCTGCGAGAGCGGATTCTTGCGAAAGGTGGCATTGGCGTTAAAATAGTCGTAACGCAGCCCTAGGTTGATGATCAGAAAGGGGAATTCGATCTTGTCCTGGATGTAGCCGGAGGCCTCGAAGGGCTTGATGTTGTAGTCGTTGAGGTAGGGGTAGTTGCGCTTCGGGTCGTAAACGTAAAAGAGTTTGAGCCAGTGTTTGCGGTACTGCACCCCCATTTTAATCTCGTTGATCTTGTTGAGCTGCCAGACCATGTCGGTCTTGAAATCGGCGGTCTTGTTGTGACTGTCGAAAAGTTCGGGATAATCGGCCCTGGCATAGAATTCATAGCCGTCCCCGGCCCAGGGAATATACTCCGCCTCGGTGGCGCTGAGATAGGCGGAGGTATCCTTGTCGATGCCGGAGTAGTACTTTTCATCGAGGAAGGAGACGCGCATGTCATAAAAAAGGTTGGGCTTGATGCTGTGGTTGACCATGAACAGGGTCTGGTGGGAGTCGGAGCGGTGGCGGAGATACTGCTCCGGGATGTACTTGTAGCTGTGGCTGTAACGCTGATATCTGGACCGGGTGTTGCGGTTGCTGAGGGTGAATTTCACCGTCGGCTTGAGCTGATAGGTGAGCTTGCCAAAGAGGCTGCCGCTGCGGTCGTAGCCGTAGGGCAGATAGCTGCCCTTGTTGTTCTGTTCGCCCGAGATGAAATATTTGAGATTTTTCAGGACGAGGGGACCACCGAGGCTGCCGTTGAGGCGGTTTTCCTCGAGCCGGTTGTAGCGGTCGATGCCGAACTGGCTGGAGCGGAACTCGATATTTCCGGACTGGATGTCGCCGCCGTCGCGGGTGACGATGTTGACGATGCCGCTGAGGGCGTTGCCGTATTCCGCATTGTAGGTGCCGCTGAGCAGGTTGAGTTCCTGGATGGCGTCGTTATTGATCTGGGTGATCATGCGGCCGAGGAGGGGGTCCTGCACATACATGCCGTCGATCATAAAGCCGACCTCATTGGAGCGGCCGCCGCGCAGATGAAGCGTTCCGCCCATGTCGGTGACGCCGGCCTGGAGGGCGAGCACATCGGTGAACTCGGAGACCGGCAGGCTTTCAATCTCCTCCCGCCGCATCGTCGCCCCGGAACTGGTGACGTCTTTCTGGATCATCGGCTTGTCGGCGATGATGACCACCTCTTTCATCTGCACCGAGGAGGGAACGAGTTTGGCCGATACCGTGGTGGTCAGGTCGATCATAATGCGTACATTGGTGACGATCTGGCTCTCATAACCGATAAAAGTCACCTTGACCGATACAGTGCCGGGCGGGACGTTGAGGATGATGTACCGGCCATCCATATCGGAGACGGCGCCGATGGTGCTGCCGACGATCTGGATGTTGGCGCCGGGCAGGGGTTCTCCGGTCTGGGCGTCCGTGATGGTCCCCGCCACCTTGCCGGTGACCCCGGCGAAGAGCAGTGCGGGGGCCAGCAGCAGCAGAAAAATCCAAATTTTGTTCATCTCAAAAACCTCGCTGGTTCGGCTGAACGACAGGATGCGGGCAGAGGGCCTTTCCGGCCCTCTGCCCGTCTTGCTACTACGCGTGATGAATCGCAGGACGTTTTTCCGGCCTGGAGATATTGAAACAGCCGGCCGATCTCAGCGCATCAGGGTCATTTTCATGGTCCGGACCTGCTGGCCGGCCTCCAGGCGATAGAGATAGACGCCCGCCGCGGCGTCACGGCCTGCGGCGTCACGGCCATCCCACATTACCTGATGGGCGCCGGCCGGGTAGAGGCCGGAGGCGACGGTATTGACCAGCTGGCCCTTGAGGTTGTAGACCGAGAGACGCACTTCTGCCCGCTCAAGCAGTTCGAAGCGGATCGCGGTGGCCGGATTGAAGGGGTTGGGCCAGTTCTGGCTCAAGGCGAAATGGCTGGGCAGCTCGGCGCCCGGTTTGATCTCGACGGAGGTGAAAAGGGCGGCGTATTTGGCGCGCATGGCGTTGGCCGCCGCGATCAGGTCATCCACCGAGGTGGCATAGACGACGCCGTAGACGAGTTTGGCCGAGGCCTGCGGGGCGAGGGTGAAGGCCCCGGCGTTGAGGCTGAAGATGGAACCGTCGCCGCTGGCGATCAGATCCGCATCAAAGCCGGCATCCGCAGTCATATGGTAGCGGGTGGAATCGGTGGCCGCATCGCTGGCGGGATCCTCGGGTGAATAGTCGGCAAAATCCAGGACCTTGTAGGAATAAGGCTCGTGGGAGAGCAGGCAGACGCCGGAGAAATCGGACTCGCCCTCGCGATAGCAATAGACCATACGGGTGCCGGCGTGGTACTTGACGGTTTCCCCGCCATAGTTGTCGCCCACGCTCGGCACCGAGACCGCGCCGATATGGAAGGTGAGCACCTCGGTCATATCGCTGGTGACCGTGTATTCGCCGATGACGTAGGGCTGATCCGTCCACATGTAGGTGTGGAGATCGAAGCTCATGTCGGGCGGCAGGGGCGTGGAGGCCGGATCATCCTCATCGTAGTAGCGGCTGTCGAAATGGACAAAGCCCTCGATATCCGCTTTGGTCGGGTGGGCGAGCATCACGGTGCCATCGAGAGGATTATGATTTTCGTTATAGTCGCAGACCGCGCTCTCGTTGAGCGCTGCGATGATGTTGACTCGGGCCAGCTGCCAGATGCCGGAGGTGTTGGGGGTGAGCAGGCGGATGCTGCCGGCACCGCTCACGCGGACGCCGATGGTGCCGGACTCGAAATAGGTGCTCGCGGGATTCTCGGCGATCTTGAGCGAGTAGGCGGTTTGGGCGGCCTCAGCGGCGGCGGCCATCTCGTTAAAACTAGCGCCGAAGACGTACCCGTAAACGACTACCACCGAATCATGAGGAGCCAGGGTGACGGGGCCGGCGTTGAGGCTGTAGATCGAGCCATCGCCCCCGGCCACGACTTCGGGACCGAAGCCCGGATCGGCGGTCTGGTGGTAACGGGTCGAATCGGTCGCCGCATCGCTGTTGGGATCGGCCGGCGAATAGGTGTTCCAGTCGAGGGCCTTGTAGGAATAGGGAGTACTAGAGAGCAGAACGAGGCCGGCGTAGGCGGCTTCATCGCCGCGGAAGCAGTAGGCCAGCCCGGTGGCCGGATCATAGCGGTCGGTCTCGCCCCCGTAGCTGCCATTGATGCGCGGCACTGCCACAGCCCCGAGATGGAGGGTGACCACCTCGGAGGAGTCGTTGATGACCGTGTACTTGGCCACGACAAAAGGCTGGTCATTCCACATGTAGGTGTGGAGGCGGAAGATCAGGTTCGGCGGCAGATTGGCGTAGCGGCTGGTAAAGTGCACCAGACCCTCGACGTCGGCCTTGAGAGGGACGGCCACAGGCCCTGCAGCCAGATCGCCAGCGTCGTGATCCTCATTATAGTCGCAGACCGCCTGCTCCGAGAGCGCCGCGATAAAGTTGATGCGATCGATCTGGCGCGTGCCTGAGGTGCTGGGCACGACAAAACGGACGCTGCCGGCATCGCTGATGCGGATGCCGACCTTGCCGCTCTCGAGATTGACCGTGGCCTGGGCGGCTGTAACCGTCAGACCCGCCAGCAACAGAGCGCACAACAGCAGAGTGAGTAAACGTGATGACATGGAGACCTCCTCCAGTTAGGGTGTGGGAAAAACTCCCGCCCGGCCGCCGCGCGGTCGGACAGGGAACGGGCTCACTGAAAATTAAAAATCACCGGCGGTATCAGCAGCAATAACGCCAAAATGAAAAAGAAGATCTGGATCGGCAGCATCCATTTGGCCCATTTCTCCCAGGGGATGCCGGCCAGGCCGAGCACCCCCATGGTCACACCGGAGGTGGGCAGGATCGGATTGATCCACCCTTCGCCGAAGACGAAGGCGAGGACCGCGGTCTGGCGGGAAATGCCAATAACGTCGGCCAGGGGCGACATGATCGGCATGGTCAGGGCCGCCTGACCGGAGCCGCTGTGAACAAAAAAGTTGATCACCCCCTGAGTGACGAACATCGCCTGGGCTGCGACCACGCGCGGCAGATGGGAGATGACGCCGCCCAGCTGATAAAGCATGACGTCGAGGATTCTCCCCTCCTCAGCCACCACCAGGATGGCGCGGGCGCAGGCGATGATCAGGGCGACCCCCATCATATCCTTCGCCCCCGCCTTGAAGCCCTCGGTGATCTCGCCGATCGACAGCCGGCCGACCACGCCGGCGGCCAGACCGAGGCCGAGAAAAAGGGCGCTCATCTCGACGATCCCCCATTCGTACTGGATCACCCCGAACACCAGTCCCGCCAGGGCGAGCAGAAAAGCCAGCAGCACCCGGATATGCCGGCGCTCCATGCGCACCGGCCCGGTGCCGTGCTCCAGCTGCAGCCCCCGCTTGCGGTCGATCTCATAGACCAGGCTGAGCTCGGGACGGGCCTTGACCCGCGCGGCATAGCGCATGACAAAAAAGATCATGAAAAAAGTGCTCAAAAACCAGATGAAGAGGCGGTACTCCCAGCCGGAGAGGGGCTGGAGCTGGGCGATCTCCTGGGCGATGCCCAGGGTGAAGGGATTGATCACCGCCCCGGCAAAGCCGGCGGCCGCGCCGAGAAAGGGGATCGCCGTCCCCACCAGCGAGTCGTAGCCCAGCGAGATCGCCAGCATCATGAAGAGGGGCACGAAGAGCATGGTCTCCTCGCACATGCCGAAGGTGGTGCCCGCCACCGAGAAAATGGTCATCGTCGCCGGGATGAAGAACTTTTGCATGTGCGGTTTGTGGCTGAAATACCAGGCCATCCAGTTCACCCCCGCGGTGATCGCCCCCGTGTTCTGGATGATGGTGAAGATGCCGCCGATGATGAAGCAGAAACCGATGATCTTGGCGGCCGCCATGAAGCCCAGCAGCGGGGCCATGAGCACCGCACCGATCCCCTGCGGCTGGCTCTCCACCCGGTTGAAGGAATCGGCGATCACCAGGGTCTTGCCCTCCACCTCCTGGCGCTGATACTCCCCGCCCGGGACGATCCAGGTCAAGGCTGCCACGATCACGACCATGGCGAAAATCATGAAGAGGGTGTTGAAGGAGAAATGCGCTTTGCCGGCCATGGGGTTCTCTCTACTTTATGCGGTACTCTTCACCGGGGAGGAGCAGATCCACTTTTATGTTGCGGCCGCCGAGCAGGCCGCGTTCAGCGGTGCGGATGGAACGGGCCCTGCGGGCGTCGTAGACGATGACGGCATCCTGACCGTAGACCTTGAAGCGCCCGTCCGGATAGACCAGAATAGCCGCCTCCTCGTCGATGCCGATGCCGGGCAGCTCCGGGTGTTCGAGCACCACGGCGATGAGGCGGTTGTGGCGCTTGCGCATGAGGAAGTGCTGGTCGATAACGGCGTTCCTGACAAAGCCGAATCCCCGCTTGGTCTCGACGTTGCCTTTCTGGATGCAGAAAAAATTGCGCGTCGAATCGGTATTGACCAGCTCATTGCCGGTGATCATCACCTCGCTCATCACCGCCGCGCCGGCGCTGGTGCCGCCGATGATACCGCCCCGTTCATAATAGAGGCGCCTGAGGGCCTCTTCAGTGCGGGTGCCGCCGAGCCGGTTCATCAGCCGGTCCTGGTCGCCGCCGGTGAAAAAGACTCCGCCGGCCGCATCGATGAGAGCGGTGATGCTGTCCGAGTTGGCAACCTCCGGTTCGACAATGTGGCGGAGAGCGATCTGCGCCGCGCCGCACTGCCTGAGCTGGCCGGCGGTGAATTGGCCGTAGTCGAGGTCCGAACTCGCCGAGGTGATGATCACGACCGGCTTGCCCTGACAATGGTCGACGAAGGCCTGCATGGCATCCATCGGCTTGTCGCCGCCGCCGATGATCATGAGGTGGCCTTTTCCCCCGGGCTTCTGGCAGAGCATGAGCCCGGCCATTAAAAGAATGATCCCCGCTGCCGCCGTTTTTTTCATCCTTGTCACTCCGCTTCGATCAGATGGCTGAGAATTTCGTATCCCTTGAGCATGTCGGCCGGACGGATATGCTCATCGGTGGAATGGGGCGCATTGGCGCCGATGCCGGTATTGATGATCTTGATGCCGTGCTGGTTGAAGACGTTGGCGTCGCTGCCGCCGTAGTAGACCAGGGGCTGCGGCGCCACGCCGGCGCGCGCAAAGGCGCCATGAAGCCGCTGCACCAGGGGCATCTCCGGGCCGAACTGAAAGCCCTGGAAGGAGAGCATGAAAGAGGGTTCGCAGGAGCCGCCCCAGCGCTCCCCGGCGGCGCTGCACAGGGAGGTCAGCAGCTCGCGCATGGCCGAGATCTCCTCCTCGCTGAAAGAGCGGAACTCGCCGGTCAGGGTCACCTGGTCGGGGACGACATTATCCGCCGTGCCGCCGTGGATGGTGCCGAAATTGGCGACGGAGTGGTCGCTGATCCGGCCGACCGGGAAGCCGCTCATCACATGCGTCGCCATGGTGAGGGCGTTGATCCCCTTCTCCGGGGCGACCGCCGAGTGGGCCGGCTTGCCGGTGATGCGGATCTTGAAATCATAGGCTGTGGGCGTGGAGGCGACATAGCCGCCGGGCACAGCCGTGCAGTCAAAGACGAAACCCTCCCGCGCCTCGAGGCGGGAAAAATCGAGGGCCATGGCGCCGAGCATGCCCAGCTCCTCGCCGACGGTGAAGACGATCTCCAGAGTCCGGTGCCGGAGCCGCCGTTCGATCAGCTCATCGATGAGGGCGAGGATGAGGGTCACGCCGGCGCGGTTGTCCACCCCGAGAATCGTGCTGCCGTCCGAACGCAGCACGCCGTCGGCGAGGGCGGGCTTGACTCCCGCCGTGGGATGCACCGTATCCATATGGGCCAGCAGGAGCAGGGGCGCGCGGTTTTTATCCTCGCCCGGCAGCCGGACTATCAGGTTGCCGGCGCTGCCGTTGAGTTTGCGGCCGGCGTCGTCCTCCTCGGCCTCGAGGCCGAGGGCGGCAAGCCTCTCCTTGATGAAATCGGCGACGGGCCGCTCCTGCAGCGAGACCGCATCGATCCGGACCAGTTCGAGAAATAGCGTGACCAGCTTTTGTTCGTCCATATACCCTCGTATTTTGAAAAAACGGGTACGAACAGCGGGAATTGAAAGGGCCTGGCCTCAGGTCTGCGCTACAAAATAGCGGTCATCGCGGATGCTCTCTTCGATGATCCGGAGCGCGGCCAGGGTGCGCTCCTTGTCCCTGAAATTGAGTTCGGTGATGATGGCATTGAGGACAGTGACGACCGCCCCCAGTGAATTGCTGAACATGATATTGTCGGTCTTGATCGGCAGGCAGTGGGTGGCCCAGGTGCGGGCGGGCGAACTCTTCTTGTCGGTGAAGAGAATGCTGGGAACGGCGCGCTTTTTGGCCAGGGCGATGGCATCGACGGTCTCCCGCGAATAGGGAGAGAAGCTGAAGGCGATCACCAGGTCCCGCGGATTCATAAAGGCGACCTGCTCTTCGTAGCGGAAATAGTCGAGGGAGAGGTGCTGGGCGTTATAGCTGTATTGGCGCAGGAGAAAGGTCATCAGCTGCGCGAGATGGGATGAGAGTTCCAGGCCGATGCAGTAGATCTGATCGGCGGCGATGATGCTGTCGACCGCGGCGGCGAAGATGTGGGTGTCGATGGAGCGGATGGTCTCATGAATATTGGAGATGACGTTCCGGGAGGCGAGTTTGAGCACGTCCGGAGACTTGCCCGTTTCCGCCACGGCCAGGTGATAGCGCGCTGTGGGGGAAAGCTGGGCCTTGAGGCTGCTGGAGAGGGTCTCCTTGAGCTCCTTGTAGCCGCGATAACCAAGGAGCTGGGCGAAGCGGACGATGGTGGCCTCGCTGGCCCCGGCCTTGTGGGCGACCTCGCGGATGGGGAGCAGAGCGACCAGGTCCATGTGCTCCAGGAAAAAATCGGCGACTTTTTTCTGATGCGCAGGCAGGCCGGGCAGGCTTTTGCAGATCCGCTCTTCGATATTTTTCATGTCCGGGGTCATTGCTGCAAGAATTCTTTCAGAATGTTACGACATGAAAATAATCTTTCATTTGAAGATAGAAGAATATCGCCTAAAAGTCAAGGGGATTTTGAAATGGGTATCTTTTTTTAGGGGAGTGGTGCCATTGGGCCGGGTTGGTGGGGTGAGTTCCAGCATAACCTCATCTCATGTGATTATTGGGATTGAACTCTCAGAACTGTGATGCTCGCCGGAGACTGAGATGGTGTTATAAACGCAGTCAAACGATGAAAGCGTTCATATTACTGATGGCGCGTTGGAGGGATTTCTGCATTTTCAATGATTACATTACTTGCACTTATTTACACTTTTTTAATCCGGAAACGTAACTTGGCGGCCAGGTATTTTGCATATGTTCCGATCAGGAATAGTGGTGCATAATCTTTAATCCAGCTTGTTTTGTCATCGGGATTGAAAGGAAACTGCAACAAGTCAGGGGCGATTGCATTGAAGAAATAATTGTGAATAAAGTATTTTTTTCGCTTCCTTCTCGGTATTTGCATCCAGCTTTCAATTATTTCCCGGCAATTAAAAATATTAAGATTAACTATGCCAGCAGCAGAATAGATCATGTTGCCTTGAGACGCCCAACGGCCCAAACGATTTTCGATTGCAAATAAATCATAAATTGCCGGAAACAGTTCTTCCGCTTTAACCGAATCAATATAGTTGCTGGTTTCTCGTTTACAGGCACTCGAAAAATTATGCTGTTTTGCAGTAAAATAACTACTCCTTGCAAAAAATAGAGGAAGAGAATTTCCGAGTAGGCTTTTACCAACCTGGTCAAGAATGCTGCTATTAACAAGAGCGACGCCATTGAAAGTTGATGTATAGGTATAGGCTAAATTGATTGTATAGCGACTGTGATATGTTCCAATTATTTCAGTTATGCTTTGAAAATAAGAATCAGTAGCAATCAAATCGTCAACAAGATGATGCTTGATTTTGTACGTGTCGCAGATGACTTGAGGGATGTAAATATCCCCGCTCGATTGAGTGAATCCTTTATGGAAAAATGTAAAACACTCCAAATTATGCAGATGCCTTTTAAGGAAGGCGAAAACCAGTCTGCTGTCTCGTCCTCCGGTCAGTGGACAGATGAGATGATTATACCTGGCATATTCTTTTATAATATTATCAATTTGGTTTATTTGTTTTTCCAATATTTTATTCTGATCGGAGTTTTTTTTCGAGGATTTATCATAAAAATGAAGAGGTGCATATCTTTTAATATCGCTAGATAATAATTTCAGGTAATGGTTAGGCAATAGTATCCTGACATTTTCATAAAGAGTAATATCATTTGGGAGAGGCTGTAATAAATCCTGGCTCTGGCGTATCTGTACAGCATATTGTGATATTTTATAATTGCATTCGGTACTGACCATTTGATCAGATGAAGAGACACAAATAGTCTTGGCATCTGAATAGTAGACTGGTATCGAGCCGGATGCATCGTTAGCTATAAATAGTTGGCCACCAATTGAGAACAAAATCACAAAGGAACCGGCGAATCTGGATGCGAGAGACAGTGCTGTAGTTAATTCTCCTTTACATTGACTAATTAAGAATGATGGAATCTCTTCCCGATCCAATTCCGCGTGAGAATCTATGCATAGTCCGATTATGTATAGGTAGTTGGTTCTTTCCTCCGCAAAGCTGCAATCGGTTTGATCACTCAGGTTAATATAGAGACCGTGATCAGACAGATATATCTGCTTTGCGAACAACGGATTGTTTCGACTGCTGATCATAAAAGTAAATTGCGCGTTATTGAAGTGAGGGAGTTCCATAGTCATAAATCCTTCAGTACGGTGAAAATTATTTTGTTATTCGCAAATTGCGCACATTCCCACTACCAGACCGGTTTGTCAAACGGCGTTTGAAAATACCCCTGAGTGAGGATATTAGAAAATCTACCGCTCTCTAAAAGTAATTGGTGTCTATTCTAGCCATGCTATTGAAATTTGCCATAAATCTGGTGGGGACGGTGTGAATAAATGCATTCTGACATGATGCAAGAGAGATTACTCTGGTTCCCAAAGGGCGAAACGTTGAATGGCGGTAGCGATGCAAGATTCGCTAAAATCTATAGCCGATACCAATGCTGCCGTCAAAGGTCAAATATTGTCCGCTCTCTTCTAAAAAAAATAGTCCACCGCCGGACTCGTGAATGGTATCCAGACCTATCCGCAAATGTAGCAGGCAGCGGTTGCTTAAAGAATGGGTTGTGCCGATGCCGATCTGCATGTAGGCTCTGCTGGAGCGGTCACGCAAGCGGGAGAATTGAAAGAATCCAGAGGTTGGATAATAGTCGTCATTTCGCTCCAGATCCAGGTGTCGGAAGGTGCGCCCGTAGAGAACCTCAAGATAGGGAGAATCAATGCGACGGAAAAGGTTCGCCCGGATGCCCAAGGCCGGGGTATAGTAATAGCAGGAATTGGCCATTCGAAGTGACGGAAAACCGCTGGGAGGTGCTGAGGTTGAAGTTTTCCCTGCGTTTACAGCATAAAAGGTATTGTTAAAATCATAACGGGGCAAGACAAACTGATTGGCCAACTGTATCGAAAAGCGCTCAGAAATACGCCAGCACACGTTGAGCTTGAAAAAATAACTGCCTTGGTATTCCGTTGAATAGTAGGTCCGCAGCTGTCTGCCATCGTCAGCGGCGGGATAGGCATACCCACCATTAAATTCATTAAAAGTTCCTCCCGGATTCGCAAGAAATCCCGCACCGCCGAACAGCTCGACAGAAACTGGAGAAACTTGCCCAGTAGATATAGAAATAATTCCAATCAGGAGATCAATCAAGATGATTAATTTTATCCTATTCATCTAACCGCTCCTTCATTTCATTATCGCTTTGGCTGAGAACGGAGCACCGGTAAACGTATTTAGTTGTCTTTAGATATCAATTAGGGGCAATTATTGTATTCTACAACCCAGTAAGACATGTCTATCGAAGAGACTTTATCGTTAATAGTAACTGATAATCCATTATCCCACCAGTATTCATCGATCCAATTATCATCATAACACTCTCGAATGCATCCGCTTCCAGCGGCATTGAAAGTATGGCTCGGGCCGCTTCGCTGGGCATCCCGCCAAACTTTAAAGTTGTCAGGAACCATTGTGTAAAGAGTACCTTCATTGTGGTAACTCCATTGGTGGGATGAGAGACAGTCGTTTAAAGTTCCGGAATAATTATACCAACAGCATGATTGACTTTGAGCCAAATTGTAAATTATTTTATGATAATATCCCGTGGTAGAAGTTTCTTGGGAGAATAAAAAAGAATCACCGCTGTAATCAGCATCTTCAAAGACTTGGGCCAATGACCAGCAAATATTGTAGCTGAATGATTTGGCTAATGAATGGATTTCTGTTGATGCAATCGATTCAGAGAGAATTCTGTTATTTTTATAGTCGAAATTGACTATCCGGCTTTCAACTATTCCCTCTTCTGTCGTTACATCTTGAGTTAAGGGATCAAAAAATGAGACTAAAAACGATTTCTCCGGTTCTATAAGTAACAGCCTAATACCACTGCACATCAGTTCTTGTGCTCTTTTCAAGGCAGCTTCATCGACAACTGCAGGTATTGAATCCGGAACAGCAAGGGTTCTGTCGGTGTAATTTATTGCGTTTGCTATAGTATCAGGAAGGCTGTGGGGGGCATTGGGTTCTCGTTGGCAGGAAATTAATGCAATGAATAAATATATAACCGCGATGGATCTGATCGTAACTTTTACTGTGCTCATACAATTCTCCTTGATCTTAGAGCTGAAGACTAACTGAAGATGTTGATTAGTACATAAATTCTCTTTTTAAAAAAAGCAGAGCATCTCCTGTTTCAGATATAAGGAACATCATTTCTTCTTATGCAAGAATAACAATGTGCTAATTGGCATTGGTCTGCCGTTTGTTGCCTGTTTACTGCTTTTAACTATTATATGTAAAAAATGGCTTTTTTGCAAGAAGTACTTGTTGAGCGATCATCTGATAAAATACACGAAAAGGTCAGAGCAGCAGCTTGATGACGCTGCGGGCCTTTTCGGGGATCATGAAACGCTGGTTGGCGAGAAAACGATTGAGGGCCGCTTCGACCCAGGGCTTGCTGCAGATGAACCGGGGGATGGTGATGAAATCGGCTCCAAGATGATAGCCGTGCACCTCGATGCGCACCGGCAGCGATTCACCCGCCATGACCACCCGGGCGACGATCGATTTGGCTTTTTTGTCGATTTCGATCTCCTCGACCGAACCGATGCCCTCGAGGTAGGGATTGATGAAGGATTTGATGGCTGCTGTTTTAAGCCCCGTGAACATTGTGACGCTCCTCCTTTTATTGGTATGTGGCTAGCAACGTGTAGGCGAACCACAATATGGGCGCCTGGCCATGCAGATCCCCGGCGCTGCGCGGCCGGGTGAGGTAGTGATTGATATCGGCGCTCTTGCCGGTGCCGACGCAGACCTCGGAGATTTTGCCGTCATCGCCGATATAGGTGACGAGAGCCTGCCAGGCCTTCCGGTAAACCGGTGTGTAGAGGGATTTGTCCAGCAGCCCCTTTTTCACCCCGACCGTGACGGCATAGCCGAACATCGCCGTGGCCGAGCTCTCCTTCCAGGAGGCGGAATGGTCGACCAGCTGCCGCCACATCCCGTCCTCGGCCTGATGGAGGCGCAGGGCTTCCATCATCCTGCGATAGCCCGCCAGGATGGCGGGATAGTGGGGATTCCCTGGTGGCAGCTCGGAGAGCAGCTCAGCCATCCCCGCGGCGGTCCAGCCGTTGCCCCGGCCCCAGAAAAAGGGAGCGCCCTCCCCGTGGTAAAAGAGTCCGTTAGGCTGCTGCAGCTTTTCCAGATAGGCGTCGATCTCAAGGGCGGCCCTTTCCAGATAGACCGGATCTCCGGTGGCGCGCCAGGCCTGGACCTGCAGGGCGCCGATCATCCAGATGTCGTCGATCCAGAAGCGGGTCTGGTGGGTGAGGCCATCCGCGCGGGGCGCTGCCCACTGGGCGTCGGCCAACTCGATCCCCTGCTTTAGAAACTGTTCATCTTTAATATATTTGTACAGTTCGAGCGGCAGGATGCCGTAGACGTTGGCATCGACATGATCGGCCAGATCGGTGAGCGTATCGGTGTTAGCCCTGGAATAGCGGTTGGACAGGCGGGCGAGCAGCTCCTTATCCTCCAGCAGGCCGGCCAGGCGTATGGCGCCGAAGCCGGCGCAGGCCTCGGCGTAGTGGATCCCCCGCCAGTGTGAGGCGCGATAGAGCATGAATTCGGGCCGCTGCAGCAGCTCTCCAGCGACCAGCCGGCCGATCCTTTCAGGGCTCTCGTCGCCGCTGGCGAAAATATCCCGGCCCATTCGGGCGCTCCCGGCGCAGCCCGAGAGCATGATGGTAAGCAGAAAGAAGAGCGGGATAGCCCGGCAGGCGAACCTTTTTTTCATCTTGACCGCCTTTCCTGAATGGATCATTCCACAGCTGGCGCCCCGGTTCGCCCCATGGCCGCGGCCTTGGCGCGGATGGCGGGAATGGCCTCCTCCATGATCTCGCGCACATCCTCATAGCGGAAGGTGCGCCCTTCAAAGCTGCGCGTCTGCAAGGCATGGAGGAAGCGGGCTTTAAATTCGGCCAGGTTGAAGCCGTAGATGTGGTAGCTGTCCGCCTGGTGCACGTAGCGGCCCGGCACGACCTGCTTGCCGGCAAGTTCCGCGATGCGGGCGGCGATTTTCAGCTGCAGCTGCGCCAGAGCGAACATGTTCATAAAGGCGGCCTTGTAGGCGTCGTTGGAGCGGAAGCGCACATTCATGTTCAGACGCCAGCGCTCTCCTTCGCCGGGCAGGAGGCGGCACCAGAGGCTCTGCAGGCAGGGGGGATCGTAGCAAAAATTGTCCTCCCAGACCTTCCAGGTGACCGCCTGCTGCCGCCGTGACCAGGGGGTTTGCGCCAGCTTTTGCGCGATGAGTTCGATCTGATCAAAGCTCCGGGCCATCACCGGGTCCTGATAGTTGAAGAGGCGCTGGTGGTAGGTGTACTCCCAGCGGGTATCCTCGGGGCCGGCGGAGGCGTCGCGGATGCAGTGGTCCTTGATGCCCTCGAGCACCTCCAGAACATATTCCTGCAGGTCCTCGAGGCCGCCGGGAAAGTCCTTGTGGATCATCGGCTCGGCCAGGGGATTATGGATGACGACGGTCATCGAGCAGTCCTTGCTCGGGGGATCGTCGGGCTTGTCATATTCGGTCTTGATCTCGCAGCCCTTTTCATGGAGGCTGATCAGGGATTTTTCCCAGGCTTCGGCAAGCCCCTCGCCCTCAACAAACAGGACAGGAATATCTCCGAGCATGTCGTTCTCCTTGTTTTTTTAACCTCTCCCTCCGGCCGGCCCGCCCTCAATATAGAAATCCTTTGCTGACAAAGCAAGCAACTTTCGCCGGCCTCGCCGGAATTTGTGCTTGCTTCTGGTCTCTCCGATTGCTAATTTGCCCCTGAATCGTACGGGAAAAGAGGATGCCGATCGATGAAACTCGCCTATAAAAAAACGGGCAGCGGCAGGCCGTTGATCATCCTGCACGGACTCTTCGGGATGGCGGACAACTGGCTGACCATCGCCGGGCGGATCGCCCGCAATCACACAGTCTATCTGCTGGATCAGCGCAATCACGGTCAGTCGCCGCATTCCCCGGAATTCAGCTACCGGATCCTGGCGGAGGATCTGCAGGACTTTATCCGCGAGCATGATCTTGGAGATGTCCGCCTCATCGGCCACTCCATGGGCGGCAAGGCGGCGATGTGCCATGCCCTCCATTACCCGGAGCGGGTCGAAAAACTGGTGATCGTGGACATTGCCCCCAAGGCCTATCACCATCCCTTCTTCGAACGGGTGCTCGATTTCATACTGGCTCTGGACCTGAGCCGGTTCACGACGCGCGCCGCGATCGAGGAGGTTTTTGCGGAGGTTGTCCCCAATCCGGCGGTGCGGCTTTTCATTCTCAAGAACCTCCAGCGCACCGAGGAGGGCTTTCGCTGGCGGATCAATGTGCAGAGCCTGCGCGACAATCTCGGGACGATCTTTGCGGCGATCGCATCGGAGCGCCGGTTTGAAAAACCAACCCTCTTTGTCCGCGGCGGCCGATCCGACTATGTCCTGGACGAGGATGAGGCGGCTATCCGCGCCCTGTTCCCGGCGGCGGAGCTGGTCACTATCCCGGAGGGATCGCACTGGCTGCACGCCGATGCCGAGGAGGCCCTCTGCCGTCATTTGCGCGACTATTTGCAGTGTTAAAATATTATCCGGAGGAGGGCAGACGATGTCGAGAAAAGGAAAATGGTTCATTCTCGCCAGCCTTGCACTGGCGTTGGCCTGTGCGCAGGCCGGGCGGGCGCACAAAGAGGAGTATCGCACCATGATCGATCAGGGCGAATTCACCCGCGCCGGTCTCGCGATCGCGGAGCTGCTCAAACAGCCGGGCCTCTCCCCGGCGGAACGTGCCGGGCTCGAATTCGAGATCGAGCGCATGGGGCGCATCCGCAAGGATTTCACCAAGAGCGAAGCCGATGTGCTGGACTTTATCCGGATCTACTATCCGGATGCCGACAGCGCCCGGCTGGCGGCATGGGAAGCGGAGAAATCTCTTGAGATGATGCGTATCGACGGCGAGAAGCGCTATTTTAAAAACAGTGCCCGCAATCTTTTCCGCATCAACGCGGCGTGCCGCGAACTCTGGCGGGCGGCCCATCCCCTCGATGCCGGAGCGGCCGGAGGCCCGGGCAGCCGGGCGCTCGATGAGAACATTGCGCGCATCCTTGCCAGCGCTACCCCCGCGCAGCCTTTCGTCGCGCCGGTGCGCATGCGCATCGAGCATACCCTGACGGTGAATGCGGACGCAGTCCCGGCCGGCGAGACCATCCGCTGCTGGATCCCCTTCCCGCGCGAGATCCCCGGCCGCCAGACCGCTATCCGCCTGATCAGCACGGCGCCGGAAAACCATTTTCTCGCCGATACCTCCCGGCTGCAGCGGACGATCTATCTCGAGCAGCCCGCCATCGCCGGAGTCCCGGCGCGCTTCCATGTCGCCTACGAGTACACCAGCCACGGCTCGTTCACCCGCATCGATCCGGAGGTGGTGAAGCCCGCGGCGCCGGACGGCCCGCTGCAGCCCTGGCTGCGCGAAGAGCCGCCCCACATCGTTTTCACGCCGGAACTGCGCGCCCTGGCGGCCGAGGTGGCGGGCGGCGAGACCAATCCCTACCGCGTCGCGCAAAAGCTCTACGCCTGGGTGGAGGAGAATATCCCCTGGGCCTCGGCGCGGGAGTACTCCACCATCCGCAATCTGCCCATGTACGCCTGGGAGAACCGCCATGGCGACTGCGGCATCCAGCACCTCACCTTTATCACCCTCTGCCGCATCAGCGGCATTCCGGCGCGCTGGCAGTCCGGCTGGGAATTCAAGCCCCCCACCGACAGCATGCACGACTGGAGCATGATCTGGTTCGCCCCCTATGGCTGGGTGCCGGCCGATGTCACCTACGGCCGGCGCGATGCCGAAGACCCGGTCCAGCACTGGTTCTATCTCAGCGGCATGGACAGCTACCGGCTGATCTTCAACGACGACGTCAGCCGGCCCTTCGATCCGCCCAAGGAACATTTCCGTTCCGAGACCCTCGATTCGCAGCGCGGCGAGTTGGAGTGGCGCGGCGGCAACCTCTATTTCGATCAATGGGATTGGGAGTTAAAGTGGGAGGTGCTTCCGTAGCGCAGCTTTGACGCAAAAGAGGTCCCGGCTGCCGGGACCTCCCTGTTACAGCGTCTCTTCCTGCTCGAAAAAGGCCTCTTTGTCCGGAAAACGCAGGTGTTCAGGGGCGTTTTCGCGCTCAAAGGTGAAGTAGCGCGTCTTTCCCCGGGTGCAGATCTCGCCGGCCGGATTGAGCAGTTCGCTCTCCACGAAGACGAAGCGGCGCTTCTGTTCGAGAATGCGGCAGCGGATGGTCAGCGGGCCATCCAGGATCGAGACCGGCTTGAGGAAAGCCAGCTCCATCTGTGCGGTCACACCCGCCTTTTCCAGGGCGACCAGGATGATCCAGCCGCCAATCTCATCGAGAAGGGTGGTCTGGATGCCGCCGTGGAGGATGTTGCCCCAGCCCTGATACTCCGGTTTCGGCTGCCAGATGGCGACCAGATCGCCGCCATCCAGCCAGAACTCCATCTGCAGGCCGATGGGATTGGTCGGGCAGCAGCCGAAGCAGTGGTAGCCGGGTGAGGTCGAGAAGGGATTGCGAATCTTGCGCATGGGGGCTCCTGTTTTCATAAAGTAACAAGTTTGCAGCTCCAAAGCAATCTTTTTTGGCCGGAGTGCCCCGATCTTCCGCTCCCTCCGGATGAGGCTGCCCGATCTGGTGTCCAACCTCGCCGTGCTGTAAAAGCATCCAGCCGGAAAGAAAGGAGAACCCATGGCTGAACCCCTGGTTGCGAATCCTCTGCAGCCCAATCGCCTGATGTCGCTGGATTTCTTCCGCGGCTTGACCATGTTTCTTTTAATCGGGGAATCCACCCGGCTTTACGAGATCCTGCGCGGGGCTGCTTTCAACGGCACCTTTCTCGGCTTTATCGGCTGGCAGCTTGAGCATCACGACTGGAACGGCCTCCATTTCTGGGACCTGGTGCAGCCCTTTTTTATGTTCATCGTCGGCGTGGCGATACCTTTTTCGGTCGCCAAGCGCCGGACCGCCGGCGCGGGCTGGCCGCAGTTGTACCGTCACGCCCTGCGGCGCTCGCTACTGCTGCTGATTCTCGGCATCGGCCTCTACTGCATCAGCGCCGGCCGCCTGAACTTTGAGCTGTGGAATGTCCTGGCGCAGCTCTCCTTCACCTATCTGGTGGCCTTTCTGCTGATGCGCTACCCCGCTGCGGTTCAGATCGGTGCCAGCCTGGGCTTGATCCTTCTGAGCGAAGCCCTCTATCGACTGTGGGCGGTGCCGGGATTCGACCAGCCCTTTGTGCCGGACCGCAATTTCGGCTCCTGGGTCGACATGCTGCTGATGGGCAAGCTCTCGCATGGGCACTGGGTGGCCTTCAACGCCGTGCCGACCTCGGCCCATACCATCTGGGGCGTGGTCGCCGGGCAGTGGCTGGCCAGCCGGGCGGGACAAAACAAAAAGGTCCTGGTTCTTCTGGGATTGGGCATCGCGGCGGTGATCGCCGGTGTGGCGCTTGATCCTGTGACCCCCATCATCAAGCGTATCTGCACCAGCTCCTTTGTCATCGTCAGCGGCGGCTGGTGTTTGATCACGCTCGGCCTCAGCTATTATGCGGTCGACCTCCGGGGATGGCGGCGCGTACCCCGTTTCTTCACCTATGTCGGGATGAACTCCCTGTTTATCTATCTCTTTTGCCACACCGGCGCGGCCGACTGGATCACCGGCATCTTCAAGCCCTTCACACACTTTCTCTTCGCCTGGAGCGGGCCCGAGGGTGCCGCAGCCTTCACCGCCCTCTTCGTCTGGCTGGCCCTGTGGGGGATCTGCTACTGGCTCTACCGCAACCGGATTTTTATCAAGATCTGACAGATGAACTTGCCGAAAAAAAAGAGCTCTGGATTGCAGAGCTCTTTTTTTATTGACGGTTAATCATCTCTATTACAAGAGAGATCATATTTCACGAACTCTCTTTCGTTCTGCCTTCCCGACTATTTACTACCCACAAACTCCACAATCGCCGGGTTGACCACCTCGGGTTTTTCAAACTGAACAAAATGGCCGCACTCGGGGACCATGATCAGCTTGTTCTTCGGAATCTGGCCGGCGCCGATCTGCGCGATCGATTCGGTGCTGCCGCCGTGCAGGGCTGAGTTGGGGATGAGGTTGTCGTTTTGGCCGAAGAAGATCAGGGTTTCATATCTGATCCTGGCCAGCTTGTCGACGCGCTCCGGATAGAGCAGGGAGGTGACCATGGCGATCTGGCCGCCCATGGAGTGGCCGACGAAAACCGCTTTTTGAACCTTGAGCTCGCTGAGCAGCTCGGTCAGGACCTGCGCGTAGAAGGGCAGGGTATAAGGGTAAAAGCCCTTATCCGATTTGCCATAGCCGGGCAGATCGACGGCGATGACGCGATAGTGTTTGGCGAGCTCGGGGATATTGCGGCCCCAGCCTTTGGCAGAGGAGCCAAGGCCGTGGATCAGCACCAGCACCCTGTCGGAGCGGCCCTCATCGATGCAGGCGACCTGGATGTTGCGCACCTGCACCTTTTTGGTCGCAAAGCCATAGTCGAAATCATCGAACTCCCTGCTCCCGAGGTGGTAATAGCGGGAGGTTGCGCAGCCTGAAAGAATCATGGCAGTCACCGTTAATAAGAGGACAAGATGTTTTATTTTCATTTCACGCTCCTAGAACATGATCCATTTCAGCGTGGCGAAGACGGTCCAGGGGTTCTGTGGACGTCCATTCGCGCTGCCGTACATTTCCGGTGAATCGAAGAAATCACCCGGCTTCATATAGGCCGCGTGCAGCTCCAGGTCCATAAAAACACTGGGCGTATAGCAGAGGTTGAGATTGGCCTCGGCGCCGGTAATATTGCCGCCCTGGCTGGGCGCGAACCGGCACACCCGTCGGATGGATGCAAGAAGATTTCAGCGTCATTCTTTTTCGAAAACTGCTTGTATATCGGCCTGCATTTGGTTAATTTTTCTGATATGTATGCGGCAAAGAAACTGCAAGTTCTCGATACCGGAAAGGAGTCAATAATGATCCAGGAGATCAAAGCCCGCAACCTCAATACCGAGAAAATTATCGCGGAAAAGACGGCGGAAATCCAGGCGGCCGTCGGCAAGGGGATGGCCATCAACGCCCTCTCCGGCGGAGTCGATTCATCGGTTGTGACCATGCTCGGCCATATGGCGCTGGGCAAGCAGCTGCGCACGGTCATTATCGATAACGGCATCATGCGCGAAGGGGAGCCGGAACAGGTCGCCGCCTGGTTTAAAAAACTGGGCGTCAAGGTCGAGATCATCGACGCCCGCAAGGAGTTCTTTGCAGCCCTCAAGGGGCTCACCGATCCCGAGGAGAAGCGCGAAGCCATCACCCAGACTTTTTACAAAAAGGTCTTCGGCCGCATCGTCCGGGAGAGCCGGGATGCGCGCACCGCCCGGCCGACACGGCTGCCCTGGGCCCTGCTGGAAGGGCTGGCTGCGGAGATTCTCAAAAAGGTGCCCGGGGTTGTCAGCGTCACCTACAACATCGCCACCAAGCCGCCCTCGACTATCGAAGCCGTCTGAGTGCCAATATCCACCGCTGCCCTTGCAGCGGGATGAAACCGGCAGGAACAATTTGCTTGCAGTTTTGCGTTATAATGTACAACACTGGGCACGGTCTCCGCAGGGAGGCCGGCCGGAATTCCCTGATGCACTAACACAAGGAGCTACCCATGAGCATCGCCAAAGTGACCGAGATCATCTCCGCTTCTCCCAAAAGTTTTCAGGATGCCATCGAAAGCGGCATCGAGCGGGCCAATAAAACGCTCGAGAACGTCAGCGGCGCCTGGATCAGCGACCAGAAGGTCGATATAAAAAATGGCAAGATCGTTCAGTATCGCGTCACCATGCGCATCACCTTCATCCTCAAGGATTAAATTTCACCATTTCCCGCGCAGGCGCAGCCTTTCAGGATGTGCCTGCAGCGGGCTCATGCGGGCGGTCGCGGTTTGGCCGCCCTTTTTTTGAAAGGATGCTCCAATGCGTTCTCCGGTCTTGTTGATGCTCCTCATGTGCAGTGCTTTGTGGGCGCAGCAAGTGCAGGTGGAGGTCCAGGTCCCTCTGGATTCCGCTGGTGTTCTGGTGGAGATCTCGCCCGAGCTGCAGACACGAACCCAGCTCTTTCCCGAGGTGGAGGATTTTCTCTCCGCCCGCCTCTTCCAGGGCGGCGACTCCTCCTTTGTTCTGGAGATCGCCTACCGCGAGGAGGGGCGCCTGGCCAGAAGGAGAAGCCTGATGACCGCGGCCCAAGTCCGTACTTTCCGGCAGGAACTGACACATGCTCTTCAATCGCCGGCCCGCACGCAGCGCATGGACCAGGAGGGCCGGCCCGGCCTGATCGTCCGCCAGACATTGATGGGCCTCGGCCTTTACGGCTGGACGGTGCCCCGCATGATGGAGATCGACGGTACGCGCGGAACCATCGCCGCCTACATGCTCACCAGCGCCGCCAGTTTTGCCCTCCCCTACTACCTGACGCGAAACCGCCCGGTCACCACGACCCAGACCATGATGACCACCTATGGTTCGACGCGGGGTCTGCTCTACGGCCTCTTTGTCAGGAACATGGTGGCACCGGACGCCTATTCGGATGCGGCCGAATGGGGGCCGCCGCTGCTGGGGAGCCTCATCGGTTCGGTGGCCGCTTTCCGGCTGGCTGAAAAGAGCGGCCTGACACTGGGCAGTGCGGAACTGATCGGAGTGATGGGTGATTTCGGCTCAGGTTTCGGACTGGGCACAACTCATCTCGCGGAGTTGTGGAACGGGGATGACCGCGAACGGGCGGCTCATTCGCTCATGCTCGGGATGACGGGAGCGGGACTGGCCGGAGGCTACCTGCTTTCACAGCGTGAACACTATACCCGCGGCGACGCCTATGTGCTGAGGATGGAGGGTATTCTTGGTGCGCAGATCATGATGCCCATCGCCGCAGCCATCGCTGACAAGAAAGAAAAGTCCTATACGGTTGGCGCCATGACCGGCGGGGTCCTGGGTGTCGGGATCGGCAACTGGCTGCTGAAGGACGAGGATTTTGATTTCAACGAAGGGGCGCTGATCTCCTGCGGCCAGATCGCCGGCGGATTACTGGCGGGGGGTCTGACCTATCTGATCGATACCAACGAAAATTTTGACGGCCTGGTCTACCATTCGGCCATCGCTCTGGGCAGCCTCGCCGGCCACGCTTTTCTCTACCATACGTTCAAGCTGAGACGGTGAGGCGGCGCGCCAGCGCTGACGATCCGGCCCATGCGTGTGTTATAGTTTCCGCGTCGGCTCCCCGGGAAGGCGGCTGCACGCCGGCAGGGAGCCATGCGCCTGTGACACTTTTCCGGCCTCAACCACCCTTCCTGCCCGTTTTTTTCCGGGCCACTCCCCCCACAATCCGCTGTTTCTGCCGCTCTTTGGCTGCTCCGTTCTTTTCGACGAAGAGCCTCTCGCCGGTGAAGGGATTTTTCTCCGTATAATACATGACGCTGGCCCAGGTGGATGGCGTCGGCGTAAAGATCTGCACCTGCTCGGGGGTGATCCGCAGCTCGCTGCTGACAAAGCGCTGCATCGCCTGCATGTCGAGGTCGGTGCAGCCGGGATAGGCCGCGATCAGGTAATAGGTCAGGAACTGGTTTTTGCCCGCCTCGGCCGAGAGCCGGTCGAAGCGCCGTTTGAACTCCAGCAGCGAGGCGGCCGCCGGTTTGTTCATCAGGTTGAGCACGTGCGGTTCGGTATGCTCCGGGGCCACCTTGAGCTGTCCGGAGACATGGTGAGCCGTCAACTCCCGCAGATAGGCTTCACCTCCGGTCCGGTCTTCCAAAATCAGATCATAGCGCAGTCCCGAAGCGACAAAGACCTTTTTAACGCCCGGCAGCCGGCGCAATTTTTTGAGCAGTTCGGTCTGGCGCCGGTGATCGGGCCTGAGGGTGGAGCAGACCTGTGCGCCGATGCAGGCTTTGAACTGGCAACTCCCCCTGCTTTTTTTGCGGCCGCATTCGAAACCATACATATTGGCCGTCGGCCCGCCGGCATCGCTGATGATGCCGCGGAAGGCGGGGTGGCGGGTCAGTTCCTCCGCCTCCCTGAGGATTGAGGCTTCGCTGCGGGAGAGGACGGTTCGCCCCTGGTGGACGGCGATGGCGCAAAAATGGCATTCGCCGTAACAGCCGCGGTGGGTGTTGATGGAAAAGCGGATCGTATCGAGAGCGCGCACCGCTCCGAACTGCTGATGCCAGGGATGCTGTTCGCGCTCAAAGGGGAGTTCAGCGGCCTGGTCCAGTTCGGCTTCGCTGAGGTGGAGGGCTGGCGGATTCTGCACCAGCCAGCGGTCGCCGTGCTGCTGATTGAGGCCGCGGGCCGTCACGGGATCGTTGTTGTCGTAAAATAGACGGAACATCCCGGTAAAGGCCTCCTGGTCGGCGGCGACGGTCTCAAAGTCCGGCAGGGTGAGATAGTCCGGACGGGGCGCATGGGCGATATAGCAGAGCCCGCGGATTTCCCGGAAATCACCGCCCTGGGCCAGTGCCTGCGCGAGCTCCAGGACGGCCCGTTCGCCCATGCCGTAGATGAGGGCGTCGGCCTTGGCGTCGAAGAGGATGGAACGGCGGATGGAATCGGACCAATAGTCAAAGTGGGCAATGCGGCGCAGGCTGGCTTCGATGCCGCCGAGGACGATCGGCCGGGTGGCTTTGAACGAGCGCCGGATCAGGTTGGTATAAACGATCACGGCCCGGTCGGGGCGGCGGTTGTTGAGCCCGCCCGGGGAAAAATCGTCGCCCTTCCGCCGCTTCTTGAGGGCGGTATAGTTGGCGACCATCGAATCGACACAGCCTCCGCTGACGCCCCAGAAGAGCCCGGGCTCGCCGAGGCGGGTGATCTCCTCCGGGTTCTCGACCGATGGCTGGGCGATGATGCCGACGCGGAAGCCGTGATGGTGGAGCCATTTGCCGATCTGCGCGGCGCCGTTGAAGGGGCTGTCGATGTAACTGTCACCGGTGACGAGGATAACGTCGCACGCCTCCCAGCCCAGCTCGTTCATCTCCTGCCGTGTTGCGGGTAAAAACATGGTTTCCTCTCCTGGCTGCCGTCCAATATAGTGAAATCGGCGACAGAATGCATGCAAAATTATCGCTTTACCTGCCGCCATTTTCGCTGAGATTATTTTTGCATTGAACACAATTAATTGCTATATTTCCCGAAACGTGAAGAGAACTTCGCCGGGCCCCGCGGGGGCGATCCAGGAGATCAGGTGACAAAACCATAGCAAGCCCCTAATCAACGAGAGAGGAGCAGATCATGTCAGTTATTGCGGGTCTGGATTGGGTCATCATTTTCGCCTACTTTGTTATTATTCTCGGTCTGGCCTGGTGGGTGATCCGGCGCCAGAAGCAGACAACGGACGGCTATTTTCTCGCCGGGCGCTCGCTGGGATGGTTCATCGTCGGCGCCTCGATTTTCGCCTCCAACATCGGCTCCGAGCATCTGGTCGGCCTGGCCGGCTCCGGCGCCACCGACGGTGTGGCTATGGCCCATTATGAGCTGCACGCCTGGTGTCTGCTGGTGCTGGGGTGGGTGATGGTGCCCTTTTATATGCGCTCCAAGGTCTACACCATGCCCGAGTTTCTCGAGCGGCGCTTCTCGCCGTCGGCCCGGACCTTCCTCTCGGTCGTCTCCCTGGTCGCCTATGTACTGACCAAGATTGCGGTCGGCATCTTCGCCGGCGGTGTGGTCTTTAGCGTGCTCCTGCCTGAGTTGAACTGGTTCGGCCTCGACAGCTTCTGGATCGGATCGGTGCTGGTCATCCTGATCACCGGGCTCTATACCATCCTGGGCGGCATGAAAGCCGTCGCCTATACCGAAGCCCTGCAGACGGTTGTCCTCGTCATCGGCTCGGCCCTGGTGACCTACTTCGGTCTCAAGGCCCTCGGCGGCTGGGGAGAGCTTCGCGCCATCGCCGGTTCCGAGATGTTCAACCTCTGGAAGCCCCTGGTGCCGCACGGCGTGCAGGGGACCTGGGCGCCGGTGATGGAGACGGGCCGCATGGCCTGGTATTTCAACAACAACTATCCCTGGATCGGCATGCTCTTTTGCGCCCCGATCGTCGGCCTCTGGTACTGGTGCACCGACCAGTACATTGTCCAGCGCACACTGAGCGCCAGCAGCGAGACCGAAGCCCGTCGCGGTTCGATCGCGGCCGCCTTTTTCAAGCTCCTCCCGGTCTTCATCTTCATCATCCCCGGCATCATTGCCTTCGCCCTGGCCAAGAGCGGCCAGAACGCAACGCTCCAGCAGACCCTCTTTGCCGCGGACGGGACGCTCGCCCGCGACGAATGCCAGAAGGCCTTCCCCATGCTGGTCGCGACGGTCCTGCCGGCGGGCGTTCGGGGCATCGTGGTCGCCGGCCTGCTGGCGGCCCTGATGAGTTCGCTGGCGGGCGTGTTCAACGCCTCCGCGACGCTCTTTACGATGGACTTCTACGACAAGCTGCGTCCCGGCGCGACGCAGGCGAAGCTCGTCTGGATCGGCCGGGTGGCGACGACCGTCATGGTGCTCATCGGCCTGCTGTGGATTCCGGTCATCAAAGGGGGCAAGGGCCTCTACGACTACCTGCAAGGCGTCCAGGCCTATCTCGCGCCGCCGATCTTCGTGGTCTTCTTCCTCGGTGTCTTTATGAAGCGTCTGAACGGCAAAGGCTGCCTGGCGGCGTTGATCGTGGGCTTCCTGATGGGCCTGTTCCGCCTGGCGGTGGACACCCCGATGAAGCTCAAGAGCGTTTTCCCCGACTTCGCCTACACGGAAGGCTCGTTCCTGTGGATCGTGAACAACATCTACTTCCAGTACTACAGCGTGCTGATCTTCCTGACGTGCGCGATCGTGATGATCGCGGTCAGTTACGCGACGGCGGCTCCGGACTACGAGAAGATCAAGGGCCTGACGTTCGCGACGCAGACGGCGGAGGATCGTCGTCAGTCGCGTGCGAGCTGGACGAAAGGGGACGTGGTGTTCACATGCGTGGTTCTGGCCCTGATCCTGACGGCCTACATCTACTTCAGCGGCTGAGAAGAAGCGACCCGTGACTCGTGGCTCGTGACCGGTGAAAACTTGCGAATAGTGCGGTAAAGGGGATTGGATATGAAATATGTGATTGGTTTGGATTACGGCACGAACTCCGTGCGATGCGTGATCGTCGATACGGCCGATGGACGCGAGCTGGGGACGTGCGTATACGAATATGAAACGGGCCAGGCGGGCATCCTGTTGGACCCTGCGGACCACAACCTCGCCCGGCAGAATCCTGTGGATTATCTCAAGGGCGCGGAAGTCACCGTCGCCGGCGCAATCTCGCAGGCGAAGAAGGCGGAGCCCTCCTTCAATCCG
>JAKPUX010000394.1 GCA_029554865.1 bacterium
CAACAGGGCAGGCCTGGGCATATCGACATCGCCGCCCTGCCAGTATTTTTCCAGGCTGCGCAGGCTCTTGCGGGCCTGGCTGGGGGTGATATCCCCCGCGATTGATAGATGGGCCAGCCGGGGGGTCAAGGCGCGCGTGTAATAGCCCTGCAGATCGGCGAGGGTCAGGGCGGCGACACTTGACCGGGTTCCGGAGACCGGCAGGGCGAGGGGGTGTCCTTCGCCGTAGAGGAGCTGGTTGAAGACCTGGTTGGCGATGGCGGCAGGGCTGGATTGGCTACGCTGAATCTCTTCCAGGGTCTCCTGACGCAGGCGGGCGAACTCGGTCGCATCCCAGCGGGGTTCGAGCAGGATCTCCGCAATCAGCTCCGCCACAGCCGGCCAGTGCTCCGCCAGGACGGTGGCATTGAGGGTGATGTTCTCGGCGGAGGCGCTGATCCCTATCGATGCTCCCACCTCCTCAATTGCCTCCTCCAGCTCCACCGGGGTTCTGGTCCGTGTCCCCTCCATCAGAGAGGCGGCGAGGAGATTGGCTGTGCCGCTTTTGCCCTCCCCGTCCAGCAGAGCGCCCCCCCTGATCGTCAGCGAGGCCTGCACCAGAGGCAGCTCGTGCTGCTCGATGCCGAAGAGCTGCATTCCGTTCTTTAATTCCTTGCGCCAGACCCGCGGGGAGTGAATGACGGGATCAGGGCCGGGTTCGGGCTCGCGGGCGCGGTCGATTCTGCTCGGGATCCTCTCCACTCTCATGGACGCCTTTTGCTCCGCACCGGGAAGGGACGCAGCGACGGGCTGAACCTCCGCAATTTCAAAGCACACCGAGCCCGCAGCCGCCAGATCGCTGCGGCCGCGGGGTACGAAGGCGGTGAGCACTGAAGGCCTTCCCTTGATGAAGGTGCGGTAGGCCTGCCAGACCTCCTCCCCGGTGATCGACCGGGCTTGTTTCAGATCGGTGGCGATATAGCCGGGCGATCCGGCGTATTCATTATAATTGGCCAACTGCATCGATTTACCGAGAACACTTGAGACGCGGTTGTACCAGGCAGTCTCCATGCCCGCCTTGCGGCGCTGCAGATCCCGGCCGGTAAAACCCCGCTCCTCGAAGCGGGCGAATGCGCGAGTGACCGCCTCCTCAACCCGCGCGAGGGAGACTTCAGGAAAAGCGCGGATACGAATGTAAAAGGCGCCGGCGACCTCCTGACTGCTCTGCCAGGCTCGCACCGCAGGGGCGAGCTTTTCCTCCTCCACCACGATCTGGTAAAGGGGGGATTTTTTGCTGCCGGCCAGAAATTCGGCCAGGAACTGGAGGGCGTGCCCCTCCCGGGTGAAACGCTGCATGGTCGGGAAGACCAGGGTCAGTTCCGGAGATTTGATAAAGCTGTCCTCATACCAGACCCGGCGGCTCGCCTCGAGCTGGACCGGCATTGGGGGGAGGGGATTTACCTCCCCGCGGGAGGGAATCTCGCCGAAATACCTCTCTATCCACGATCGGGCTTGCGCGGGATCAAAGTCGCCGGCGACCACCAGGGTGGCGTTATTGGGGCCGTACCATTTCCGGTAAAAGTCATGCACATCGGCCAGGGTCGCGCTGCGCAGATCCGCCATCTCGCCGATCACCGTCCAGTTATAGGGATGATCGGGGGGATAAAGGAGCTTGCCGATGACGTAGTTGGTCTGCCCGTAGGGGCGGTTGTCGTAATTCTGCCGTTTTTCATTCTGGACCACACCCTGCTGGTTCTCAAAGGCCTCCTGCGTGACTGTGCTCAGCAGCCAGCCCATGCGATCTGATTCCAGCCACAGGACCATCTCCAGGGCATTGCGCGGCACCACCTGATAATAGACCGTGCCGTCGTTGCCGGTGCCGCCGTTGAGCTCGCCTCCGGCCCCCTGTATCTTTTTGAAAAACTGGTCCTGGCCCACGTGCTGGGACTCCTGGAACATCATGTGCTCGAAGAGGTGGGCGAAACCGGTGCGTCCGCGCACCTCGCGGTTGGAGCCGACGTGGTACTGGATGGCGACGGCCACTATGGGATCGGAGAGATCCCGGTGGAGGATGACCTCCAGGCCATTCTCGAGCTGATACTTTTCAAAGGGGATGGAGAGGGAGGCCGCGGTGGCGGCAGCGGCCATAACAAGGCCGATCAGGGCTATACGGCGGAAGCACGGCATGGGTGATCTCCCTGCGTCATGGGTATGCGGCAGTGGGACTCTGGTCGATTATAAACGGGATTGGTCATCAGCGGCCTGGCGGGACGTTTCTCTGAGGCACAAAAAAACAATATAAAATCGCTTTTTTTACTTGATTTTTAATAGCTAATAAGCTATCTTATGGTGAAGAATGGAGATTTTTAGAAATAATTGGATTCTATTGGATTTTTTTGGTGTTAAATCCTCTCTTTATCGGGGTCCTCTGAATCATGGCCGAACTCTCAGGCTCATATAACATCACCCTGGATACCAACCGGCGGCTGGCGCTGCCGACCAAGCTTTACTATTCCCAGGAAGATGAACTGCGTGACCGGGTCAAGATCACCCGTGGGATCGCCAAGTGCCTGACCGGCTACTACCGGACCGAATGGAAAGCCCTGGTCTCCTCCCTCAATAAATTAAATATTGATGAGAAATCCAAGCAAATTATGAAGCGCCATATCATCGGCGCGGCTGCGGATTGTGAACTGGACAAGCAGCGGCGGCTGGTCCTCCCGGAAAATCTGGTCGCCTATGCGGAGCTTCCCGAGAACGGCGAGGTCCTGGTAGTGGGCTGCGGTGAGGTGTTCGAAATCTGGAATCCGGCCCTCTATCAGGCAGATGCCGTGGCCAGTGAGGAGACCATCCAGGAGATATTCGGACGTATTTCGCTCAGCGCAAGTCAGGCCTCATCCCCGGAGCCGGACTGAGCGGCGGGGGGGAGAGCAGTGGAAGGATATCATCAGTCGGTACTGGTCCGGGAGGTTCTGGAGCTGCTCAGGGCCGAGGAGGCCCGGCTGGTGTATGATGTGACGGCCGGCGACGGTGGGCACATGGAGGCTTTCCTCCAGGTGATGCCGTCCGCGGGACGGGTTTCAGGCATCGACAGGGATCCCCAGGCCTTGCAGAGGCTGCGGCAGCGGCTGGCCAGTTATGCAGATCGTATCCAGGTAGTGCGGGGTAATTTTCGCGATCTACAGACTCTTCTGGCGCAATCTGATCAGGGTCATGTAGATGCCATTCTCGCCGACTTGGGTATTTCCACCCTGCAAATCACCGTTCCGGAGAAGGGTTTTATGTTTTCAGCGGATGGACCGCTTGCGATGCAGATGGATCCACAGAGCGGTCTCAGCGCCGAGACGGTCGTCAACGAGTTTGACGAGGGGCAGCTGGGCGAGATCTTCCGCACCCTGGGTGAGGAGCGCGCCTGGCGGCGGATTGCGCGTGCTGTGGTGCGCGCGCGCAGCCGGGGCAGGATTATCCGCACCGGCCAGCTCGCCGACATCATTCGCGCCGCTGTGCCGGGTCCGCATACGATCAAAAGTTGTGCGCGGGTTTTTCAAAGCCTGCGTATCTTTGTCAATGACGAGCTCAGGAATCTTGAGCTCTTTTTGCCGCAGGCCCTGTCGGCCTTGCGGCCCGGCGGTCGTCTCGGGGTTATCAGCTTCCACTCTCTGGAAGATCGGATCGTCAAGGAGTTCATCCGCAATGAGGCTGATCCCTGCACCTGTCCGCCGAAGCTGCCGTTCTGTGTCTGCGGGGCGGTGGCGCGTCTTCGGCCGGTTGGCAGGCTGGTCGTGCCTTCGGCCGCGGAGGTTGCGGCCAATCCGAGCGCGCGTTCGGCGCGGCTGCGGGTGGCGGAAAAAATCGTCTAGGTGAGCAATCCATGCGTCTGCAGAGCAAGAGATATCAGGTCCGTCCGCACAAGAGCGACTATCTGCGCGTACGCGAACAGGTGATCGCGGTCCTGGCCATCATCGCCGTGCTGGTTTTCCTCAAGGTCTGGCAAAAGGTCAATGTCGATCATCAGATCCGGCGCAACGGCAAACTGGAGCAGGAGCTTCTTGTCCTCCAGGGCGAGAACGCCCTGCTCGAGGTCAGGATCGACGGACTGCGCTCGATGCAGCGGATGGGCGAGCTGGCGGAAAGCCGGCTCAAGCTGGTGCCGGTGCCGACCATCGTCCTTCGGGAGAAAGGGGTGGTGGCCAAGCTGGTGGATAAACTGGAAGATTGGCAGCGCTGACCTTCCGCAACGGGTCCTGGAACCGTAAAAACAGTGACAGATGATGAACTACTCCTCCAATCGAAAAAATCAGCAGCGCAGGGATCAGTCGCGTCTGAATCTCTACTACCGGGTGCTCGCCACCATCGTCATCGTTGTGGTGTTGAGGCTGGTCTACATCCAAATCATCGTCCGGGAGAAATACGCCGTGCTGGCTGAGAAACAATATCTGCAGGAGGTCAGGCTTGACCCGGTGCGGGGCACCATCTACGACCGCCGTATGCGGCCGCTGGCGATCAATGTGCCCACGGTTTCGATCGGCGTCTATCCGCAGCGGATCAGCAATCCCGCGGCCACCGCACGCAAGCTGAGCCGCATCCTCGGCGTCTCCTCCTCGACCCTGCAGGCCAAAATGCGCCGGGACCGCAAGTTCGGCTATCTGGTGCGCCGCGAAGCACGGCATACCGGACTGCTGGTCGAGGCCCTTGGATTGAAGGGCATCAGCATCATCAAGGAGAACGGCCGCAAGTATCCCATGGGCGAGGTCGGCAGCCAGATCCTCGGCTTTATGGATGCCGACGGCCACGGCATCAGCGGCATCGAGAAAAAGCTCGAGCCTCTGCTCTTTGGCGTACCCGGCCATGCCGTGAAACACAAGACCGCTGTTGGCAATCAGTACTCCTTTTACCATCCCGACTACCCGGTCCACCAGGCTGAACCGGGCGGACATGTTGTGCTCACCATCGACGCCGGCATCCAGAGCATCGCTCATCGCGAGCTGCGCCGGACCCTGCAGGAGAGCAACGCCGACAGCGGCGTGGTCGTGGTCATGGATCCCAAGACCGGCGAGGTGCTGGCCATGGCTTCGGAGCCAGGATTCAATCCCAACGCCTATGGCAAGTTCGCGCCCTCTTCCTACCGGCTCCGTGCCATCACCGACCAGTTCGAGGCCGGTTCGACCTTCAAGCTGGTCACCATGGCCGGTCTCCTCAATGAGGGCATCTATACCCCGCAGGACAAGATTTTTTGCGAGAACGGGGTCTGGAAGGTGATGGGAGAGACCATTCACGACGTTCACAAGTATGGAAGCCTTTCCATTCATGATGTCATCGTCAAATCCTCTAACATCGGTATGGCCAAGGCGATCAAGGACCAGGACAAGGGGATTGTCTACCGGTATGCGCGTGATTTCGGCTTCGGCACCCGCACCGGCATCGGGCTGGAGGGGGAGGTCAACGGGCAGCTTCGCGATATGGCCGAGTGGTCCGGTTTCACCCCCTACGCCATGGCCTTCGGCCACGAGATTGCGGTGACCCCGATCCAGATGGCCAACATGTTCTGCACCATCGCCAACGGCGGGATTCTGCTCACCCCCTATCTGGTCAAGGAGATTCAGGATGCTGAGGGGCACGTGCAGGAGAGGTTCCGGCCCAGGCCGGTCCGCCGGGTGATCAAGGTGGAGACCGCGAACATACTAAAGGAGATGATGGCCGATGTGGTGGGAGAGGGGACGGCCAGGAAGGCCCAACTCGAGGGACTGACGGTTTGCGGCAAGACCGGGACGGCGCGCATGGTGCGCAGCGGCGGCGGCGGTTACATCAAGGGGCAGTATGTGGCCAACTTCGGCGGATTTTTCCCCAAGGAGAATCCCGATGTGGCGATCTATGTGATGATCGATAATCCGAAGGGAAGCTATATGGGCGGGGATGTTGCTGCGCCCTGTTTCAGGCGGATTGCGCAGCAGATCATCTATCAGCGCGGGGTTGATGTGGAGGCGGAGGAGGGCAAGGATTTGGATCTTAAATTTGTTCAGGAGGACCGCCGGATCGTCCCGAATTTTGTCG
This sequence comes from bacterium, assembly GCA_029554865.1. GTDB lineage: Bacteria > Zhuqueibacterota > Zhuqueibacteria > Residuimicrobiales > Residuimicrobiaceae > JAKPUX01. The sequence goes on from JAKPUX010000394.1 coordinate 6,031, forward strand.
GGTTCAACCGGTCCGCGGCCGTACAGATGGCCGGTGATCTCAAGATCGAGCTGGCTATCACCGGGCGTCATGGCGTGATTGTGGAGCAGCATCCGCGGGCTGGGGCGGAGATTTCGATTCCCGCAACCGTCAAGCTGGTCTGCAAGGAGGGCCCCTCCGATGAGGTGCGGCATGTTGTGCCGCGCGTGACCGGACTGCCTATTCGCAACGCCCTCAATGTTCTCGCTGCGGAGGGCATCACCGCTGTTGTCAACGGCAGCGGCAAGGTGGTCTCGCAGCAGCCGCCTCCCGGAAGGCGGACCAATCCGGGCGACCAGGTGCTGCTGGTGTGCGAATCCTCGGTCGATCTGAGAAAACTGCTCATTTTTTGAGAAGATAATGGCCTATTCAGAACTGACACCGGCTCATATTCTGCACTGGACTGGGGGCGAGTGGTTCGGAGAAGAGGCGCTGCTGCAGCGCCCGCTCTCCGGAGTCTCCACGGACTCGCGCACTGCGCAGCCCGGCGACCTCTTTGTCGCCCTCGCCGGTGAACGGTTCGACGGCCACAATTTCGTCCTGCCCCGCGCTGCTGCGGGTGTCTCGGTCTCGATGGTCTCGGCCGCCTGGTTTGCGCAACACGCCGGAGAGGCCGCTGCAGCCAATCTCATCGTCGTGCCGGAGACCCTGCGTTCCTTTCAGGATGCGGCCGCCGCCTATCGCGCCACCTTTTCGATCCCCGCGGTCGCGGTCACCGGCAGCGTCGGCAAGACCACGACCAAGGAGGCGATTTACGCTGTGCTCTCGCGCCGGTTCCGGGTCCTGCGCAACGCCAAATCCTTCAACAATCACGTCGGCGTTCCGCTCACCCTCTTCGCGCTGCGTGATGAGCATCAGATCCTGCTCACGGAGCTGGGCACCAACCACTTCGGTGAGCTTGACCGCCTCGGGGCCCTGGTCAAACCGGAGATGGCCATGATCACCAATATCGGCCACGCCCATCTTGAATTCTTTCATGATCTCGCCGGAGTGGCCCGGGCCAAGTTCGAGATTTTCAACCACTGCCGTCCCGAGGGCGTGGCCTTTTACAATGCCGATGACCCGCTTTTGCGCGGGCGCCACTACCCACTGGCCCGCACCCTCTCCTTTGGCATCGACCATCCGGCTGATCTCACCGCCGAGGTCGTCGGCTGCGATGCCCATGCCCGCTATACCCTGCGTATCCAGGGGCAAGAGGTGACTCTGCCGGTCAGCGGGCGCCACAATGTCCACAACGCCCTTGCAGCGGCGGCAGTCGGAATGGAGTTCGGACTCGGCCTGGATGAGATCCTCAAAGGGCTGGCCGCTCTGCCGGAGGTGGACAAGCGCATGGCCCTGAGCTCCAGCGGCGGGGTGCTGCTGATGAACGATACCTATAATGCCAATCCCAACAGCTGCGCAGCGGCCCTCAGAACTTTGGCGGATATCTCCGTGCAGGGCAGTAGCCGGCGCATCGCTGTGCTGGGGGACATGCTCGAACTCGGCGGTTACTCCATCCAGGAACACCGCAAACTGGCCGATCTCGCCGCCGGCTTCGGCCTGGATCAACTATTTCTCTTCGGCCGCGAAACCCAGGCCACGCTCGAACGGGCTGAAGAACTGCGGCTGGTTGTCCACCATTTCAGCGACAAGGATGAACTGGTGCAGGCCTTGACTGCGATCCTTCAGCCCGGGGATGTCATTCTCTTCAAGGGATCGCGCGGCATGCTGATGGAAACCCTGGTGGAGGGGGTCCACCACCATTTGGCGACGAATTTTAAATAGCGGAACTGACCATGCTCTACTATTTGCTCGCGCCCCTGAAAGACAGTCATATCTTCTTCAACCTTTTCCGCTACATCAGTTTCCGGGCGGCCTTTGCCGCGCTGCTGGCCCTGGCCCTGAGCCTGATCATCGGGCCCGCCCTGATCCGGAAACTGCGCGAGAAGCAGATCGGCGAGGAGATCCGCAGTGACGGGCCGCAGACCCATCTCGGCAAGCGCGGCACCCCGAGCATGGGAGGGCTGCTCATTCTGGTGAGCACCCTGGTTCCGACCCTGCTGCTCGCCAAGATCGCCGAGACCGGGGTCTGGGTGGTGATGATTGTGACCCTCTGGCTGGGCATGCTGGGTCTGCTCGACGACTATCTTAAAATCGTCAAAAAGATGCCCAAAGGACTGATCGGGCGCTACAAACTGGTCGGCCAGATTGTCATCGGCCTCTTCGTCGGGTTGGTGGTTTATTACCTGCCCGCGGTCGATGCCGAGCGCTCGAGCACCACCATCCCCTTTCTCAAGGATTTCGAGCTTGAATTTGGCATCTTTTACATCTTCATGGTCGCCTTTGTGATCACGGCGATGTCCAACGGCTCCAACCTGACCGATGGCCTGGATGGCCTGCTCATCGGCCTGAGCGCCATCGGAGCCCTCGCATTCGGCCTCATCGCCTACGTCACCGGCCGTGTCGATTTCAGCGACTATCTCAACATCATCTATCTGCCGGAGGCGGGCGAACTGGCGATTTTTTGTGCGGCTCTCTTCGGCGCCTCCCTGGGTTTCCTCTGGTACAATGCCTATCCGGCCCAGGTCTTTATGGGCGACACCGGCGCTCTGGCCCTCGGTGGGGCTATCGGCGCTGTGGCGGTGCTGGTCAAAAAGGAGCTCCTCCTCCTGCTGATTTGCGCCATCTTCGTCATCGAGAGCCTGTCGGTGATCATCCAGGTCACCTACTTCAAACGCACCGGCAGGCGCATTTTCCGGATGGCGCCCATTCACCACCACTTCGAACTCAGCGGATGGGCCGAACCCAAGGTGGTCGTGCGGTTCTGGATTGTGGGTATTATTCTGGCGCTTCTAACCCTGACGACATTCAAAATAAGATGATTCCTGCAGAAAAGAAAATGGACTGGGCGCGCGCGGACTTTGCCCTGCTCGCTTGCATACTCCTGCTCATCATCCTCGGAGCGGCGACGATCTATTCCGCCAGCTCCTATCGCATGGAGATGAAGTTCGGCAACAGCGAGTACTATTTCACCAAACAGCTGGTTCGCGCCTTCATTGGTCTGCTGCTGATGTTTTTCATCGCCAAACGCGACTACCGCAAGTGGCTGGCTGACCGGTGGATTTTATTCGGTGTCTCCCTGTTTCTGCTCGCCGTCCTCCTGGTGCGCATCCCCGGCATCACCCCGCGCAACGGGGCCTACAGCTGGATCAATCTCTATTTCTTCATGTTCCAGCCTTCGGATTTCGCCCGTTATGCCCTCATCCTGCTTCTGGCCGGGCAGCTCCATCTCTGGCGGGACGAACTGGATGACATCAACCGCTATGCCATCCTTTTCGGACTGACCCTGGCGATCGCCGGCCCGATCGCCTTGCAGCACGATATGGGCACCGCAGCCCTGACCCTGCTCATCGCCTTTACAATGTTCATTCTTGCGGAGGTCAGGATAAGCTATTCCATCATTGCCGGCTTGAGCACCCTCAGCCTGGCTTTGCTTTATATCAGTGTCAATCCCTACATGATCAAACGGCTCACCGACCACCTCCACAGCACCGGCGGCGAGATGCATCCTCATCTCAAGCAGTCGCTCATCGCCCTGGCGCAGGGGGGACTGATCGGACAGGGTATCGGCGGGAGCCATCAAAAATATCTCTTCCTGCCCGAGGCGCATAACGATTTCATTTTTGCCATGATCGGGGAGGAGTACGGACTGATCGGCACGGTGGGCGTGCTGCTGCTCTTTCTGGTGGTCGTCCACCGTGGATTGACCATTGCCCGGCAGGCACCGGATCTGGCCGGTCGCTATCTGGCCGGTGGGATCACCGCCTGCTATGCCAGTTATGCCTTCATCAATGCCGGCGTGGTGGTCGGCCTTCTGCCCACCACCGGCATTCCGATGCCTTTTCTCAGCTATGGCGGCACCTCGCTGGTGACTCATCTCTGCGCCCTCGGGCTCCTGCTCAATATCTCTGCGCAGGGCAGTCCCGCTTTTGCCGCCAGTCCGGGGTGGCGCGAGTACAAGCAGCGGGTCGAGGAGCGGGCCTTTCCCGCGCCTGTCCGCACGGCAGCCCATCGTGGCGCGGTTCGCAAGACCGTCGCCCTGCGGAGAAGCTATCGATGAACACCAAGGATGAAAAGAGCGGGATCAAGCCCCGCTATCTTTTCGCCGGCGGCGGCACTGGTGGCCATCTTTATCCGGCCATCGCCATCGCCCAAAAGCTGTGTGAATTCGAGCCGCAGGCCGAGATCCATTTCGCCGGCACGAGCCGCGGCGTCGAGGCCCGGGTCATCCCGGAAATGGGTTTTCCACTGCATCTTCTCTCCGTGCGCGGTTTCGCCCGCCGCCGGTTCTGGACCAATCTGGCGCTCCCCTTCCGGCTGATCGGCAGCCTGGGCCAGAGCACCGCCATCCTGCGCCGGGTGCGCCCCGATGTCGTCATCGGTACGGGTGGATATGTGAGCGGGCCGATGCTCTTCATGGCTCATCTCCTCGGCTATCCGACGCTCATTCAGGAGCAGAACAGCTATCCCGGCGTCACTACACGGCTGCTGGCGCGCGGAGTGGATCAGGTTCATCTCGGCTTCGCCGGGGCCTTGCCCTTCTTCAAGGGGCGGAAGAATATTTCGGTCACTGGCAATCCGGTGCGCAATCTGGAGGTGGCGGCCACACCGGCCGAGGCCAGGCGCCATTTCGGTCTGGAACCGGACAAGCCGACGCTGCTGGTTTTCGGGGGCAGCCAGGGCGCCAGGGTGATCAACGAGTTAATGATCAAGGTGTTACCCCGTCTGCTGGCGGAATCGGATTTGCAGGTGATCTGGAGCAGCGGAAAATGGAATCAGGATATGGTCAGGCAGGCCATCGTCGGGTGTGAGAACCAGGTGTGGATGACGGATTTCATCACCGAGATGCCCATGGCGTATCGTGCGGCGGATGTGGTGGTGAGTCGCGCCGGGGCATTGACGCTGGCTGAAATCAATGTGTGCGGCCTGCCGGCCATCCTGATTCCTTTTGCCGCTGCTGCCGGAAACCATCAGGAGGCCAACGCCCTGGCCCTTGCGAAAAACGGCTCGGCCATCGTCATCCTCGAGCGCGAGCTCGCTCACCGCGATCCTGCGGCCGAAATTATCGCCCTGCTCAATGATCCCGGGCGCAGGGCCGCCATGGGCAGAATGGCCAGAGAGTCGGCATTCGTCTCCGCCAGTGCGGATCTCGCGCGCGCGGTTTTACAATTGAAATCCAAAGGAAACAGGGAAAAGAGATGAGTCAACGCGTTGTACAATACGGCAAGGTGATGCTCTTCCTCAGCTTCGCCCTGGTGGCGGGCCTCTTTATTTCGCAGCGGATGCTGGAGGCCCATGACACCGATGAGCCGGTGCTCTCAATCGACCAGCTTGCCGAGCAGAATGCCCTGCAGTACGTCGACGGCGACGAACTGCGCGAAAAGCTGGAAGAGAAGATCCGCCGGGCTGACCAGGATAAAGAGCTGATCGCCCTCAATTCGCGCGAGGGCAAGCTTTTCATCCAGGGCAGCGGACGCAAGGGGCGCCCGGTGGCGCTTCTCGCCGCGGGCAAGATCTGCGGTATCGACGCCAGAGGCCATATTCTTGCCCTCGAGGAGGGTAAGCCGGTTCCTGATCTGCCAGTGATCACCGGCCCCGGCCTGCGCTTCAACAGCAAGAGCAACCGACTCGACGGTTATTTCTTTAACCAGGCCATGGAGCTGATCGACGAGGTAGACAACCGCAGCGACCTGCTCAGCCGTCAGCTCTCCGAGGTCTATTGTGATCCCGAGCTCGGCCTGGTCGCCTATTTTTCGCAAACCGGGATGCTGCCCGTGCTGCTCGGGCAGGATGATTTGAAGGCTAAGGCGCGCAACCTCGACCTCTTTTTCAGCGAGCTTGGGCCCTCCACGCTGATGGGGCAGATCCGCTGCCTCGACGCGCGGCTGGCCAGCCAGATCATCGTCAAGAAGAAATCGTGAGCCGAACCCATTCGTAAGGATACGTGTATGGATGCAGTCGATATCATTGCCGGGCTCGACATCGGTACCACCAAGATCGGGTGTTTCATCGCCGAGGTCAACGAAGCCCAGGAGATCAAGATCATCGGTGTGGGAACGGCGCCTTCGGAGGGTCTCCGTTACGGCATCGTCGTCGATTCCGAAAAGACCGTGCGCTCCATCCGTCAGGCGGTGGAAAAGGCCGAGGAGATGGCCGACGTTCAGGTCGACATGGTTTATGCCGGCATTGCGGGCGACCATATCCGCAGCATCAACGGGCGCGGGGTGGTGGCCATCTCAGGCGAGGACAATGAGGTCAGCGAGGAGGATGTCCGCCGGGTGATCGAAGCCGCCCGCGCCGTCGCCCTGCCGCTCGACCGCGAGGTGATCCATATTCTGCCGCAGGAGTTCATTGTCGACGACCAGCGCGGCATCCGCGATCCGGTTGGCATGGCCGGCGTGCGCCTCGAAGCCGAGGTTCATATTGTCACCGGGGCGATCGCCTCCGCTCAGAACATTTACCGCTGCATTGAAAAGGCGGGTTATTCCACCGCCAGCCTGGTCCTGGAGCCCCTGGCCTCCAGCTACTCGGTGCTGAGCGAGGACGAGAAGGAGCTTGGGGTGATTCTGGTCGACATCGGCGGCGGCACCAGCGATATTGCCCTCTTTTATGAGGGCTGCATCCGCCACACCGCGGTCGTCGCCCTTGGCGGACGCAACGTGACCAACGATCTGGCCATCATGCTGCGCACGCCGATCGAATCGGCGGAGCGGCTCAAGATCGATCATGGCCATGCCCTGCACTGCGAAGGGGACAAGGAGATGGTCGTCGAGGTGCCGGGAGTCAACGGCCGCCCATCGCGGCGGATCTCCAGGGGATTGCTGGTGGATATCATCCAGCCGCGCATGGTCGAGATCCTCACCATCATCTATGAAGAGATCAAAAAGTCGACCTACGTCAACCTCATGACCACGGGTCTGGTTCTGACCGGCGGGGCGTCCCTGCTGCCTGGCACGATGGAACTGGCGGAGGAGATCTTTAACATGCCGGTCAAGATCGGTCATCCGACCGGGTTCACCGGCATGATCGCCGAGGCGGGAACCCCGCAGTGCGCCACCGGCGTCGGTCTGATTCAGTATGCCCTCAAGCATCGCGGGGAGGAGGGACCCGATTACAGCAAGGAGAAAAAGTCCTTCAGCAGCTTGTACGAAAAATTCAAACAGCTCTTTGACCGCAAGTTGTAATTCCATGAGGGGCGCGGCCATCGGCCGACACCTCAACAGCCTCTCCCCCGGGCTTGGGATAGGTTCGGAGGGGAGAGATGTAATAAGAGGAGTGCAGTATGGGACTGACATCATCCAGCAGACACGGGTCAAGTCTGACGGACGGTCTTTCAAACACAAGGGAGCGGGCCATGAATCTTACATTCGATTTTGACGATACCAACCCCAACGGCGCGGTTCTGAAAGTGGTGGGCGTCGGCGGTGCGGGCGGTAATGCCGTCACGCGCATGATCTCTGAGGGATTGAAGGGTGTGGGTTTCATCGCCATCAATACCGATGAACAGGCGCTGGAGTACTGCATGGCTCCCACCAAGATCCGGATCGGCACCAAGACCACTCAGGGCCTGGGGGCCGGTGCAGATCCACAGAAGGGGCTGCGTGCAGTTGAAGAGGACCGCAATGCGGTCTATGACGCCCTGGCGGACTCTAATCTGGTCTTCATCACCGCCGGTATGGGCGGCGGCACAGGGACCGGGGCCGCCCCGGTAGTGGCCCAGATCGCCCGCGATATCGGCGCCCTCGTCGTCGGCATCGTCACTCGTCCCTTCATTTTTGAGGGTCAGAAGCGCATGGTGCGCGCCGATGAAGGTATTCTTGCTCTCAAGGAGGCGGTCGATACCCTCATCGTCGTCCCCAATCAGCGCCTCATCTCCATCGTGCCGCCGGAGACGCCGCTCGACAAGGCCTTCCGCTATGCAGATGAGATCCTCTTCAACGCCACCAAGGGCATCTCGGACCTGATCACCGTGCCCGGCCTGGTCAATCTCGACTTCGCCGATGTACGCGCTGTCATGAGCGAGGCCGGTGACGCCCTGATGGGATCGGGCATGGGCCATGGTGAGAACAAAGCCAAGACCGCCGCAGAGGAGGCCATCCACAGTCCCCTGCTCGAGGATGTCTCCATCGCCGGTTCGCTCGGTCTGCTCGTCAACATCACCGGCGGACCGAAAATGAGCCTGAACGATGTCAACACCGCCACCACCATCATCTTCGAGGAGGCAGGATCGCGCGCCAACATCATCTTTGGTGCGGTCATAGACAACAATCTCGACGATGAGATGCGGATCACGGTCATCGCCACCGGTCTTTCCAGCAACTACCGCCGCGTCCGCGATGCCGGCACCCGCACCAGCACCCAGTTCGAACAGAGCGGCCTGCTGCAGAAGGAGATCCCGGCGGTTACCCGGCTGGAGGAGATCAACAACCACGTCAATCGCGAGGCCAGCCGCGACATCCTCAATCCCAAATGGCAGCAGCGCACGACGCAGCCGGCAGCCCCGGCCCGGACGCCTCAGCAGGAGTCCAGGTCCGAAGAGCAGCCCGCTGCAAGCCGTCCTGAGCCCGCTTACACCTGGAAAGATGTGGAGCGGACGCTGCAGGATGTCCAGGTCACGTCCGGCAACGGCAATGGCCATGAAGACACCGAGTTCGATATACCCGCGTGCCGTCGCAACCGCTGGAAGCTCCTGTGATGCAGGAGCCGCGCGGTCGAGTAGGCGCGCCATGATACGGAGCGGCTGCCATGGCTGATCAGTACGGGGCCTTCCGGAGCTACGCCCGGAAGCTGCTCAGCGCAGAAAGCCGCCGCCGCGAGTTCTCTCCCACCGGCCCCACTCCACTGGCGCTCGTCTATCCCAATAGTTACGCAACGGGTATGTCGAGTCTGGGATATCAGACCGTCTACCGGTTGCTGAACGAGCAGCCACTCCTCAAAGGCGAACGGGCCTTCCAGCTGGAAGGCCCGTTCGCTGCCTTTTATCATACCCTTGAATCCCAGCAGCCCCTGAACCAGTTCCGGATCATCGCTTTTTCCCTCGCTTACGAGATGGACTATCCACTGGTCCTGCAGATGCTCAAACGGGCAGGCATCCCCCTGCTGGCCCGGGAGCGCACCCGTCGGGATCCCCTCATCCTGATGGGTGGGGTGGCTGCTTTTTATAATCCGACCGTCATGGCCCCGGCCGCCGACCTTTTTCTCATCGGCGAGGGAGAGGAGATGATCCCCGAGTTCGCCCGGGCCTATGAGGAGCATCTGAATGAGGGGGAGGGGCGGGAGGAGCTGCTGGAACGACTGGCGCATATCGAGGGGGCGTGGGTGCCCGCCGTGCACGGCCTGCAGCCGGAGTCGGGAAGGGTGCGGAGGCGCTATATTGATATTAAAAAACATCCCCCGGCCAGTTCGATCTGCGTCACGCCCAACACCCACCTCGAGATGTTCATGGTCGAGGTCGGCCGCGGCTGCGGCCGGGGCTGCCGCTTTTGCGCTGCCGGCAATGTCTATCATCCCTTCCGCAGCTGGCCGCTGGAGGAGATCATCACGGCGGTTGACCGCCATGCCCACCCCGGTGACCGCATCGGGCTGGTCGGCGCCGCCCTTTCCGATTACCGCCGGCTCGATCAACTTTGCGAACAGCTGCTCGGCCGCGGGCACAAGATCAGTCTCTCCTCGCTGCGTGCGGACCGGATTTCCCCCATGCTCCTGCAGTCCCTGGCTGCTTCCGACATCCGCACGGTCACCCTCGCGCCGGAAGCGGGCACGGAGCGCCTCCGCCGGGTTATCCGCAAGGATCTCGACGAGGAGCAGATCCTCGCCGCCGTCGACCTCATCGGACGGTTCCAGTTCCGTCAGATCAAGCTCTATTTCATGATTGGTCTGCCGACCGAGCAGCCGGAAGACCTGCAGGGAGTGGTCGACCTCACCCGCAAGGCGGCTGCCCTCTTTTGCCGCCGGGGGAGTGGGCGGGAACTGCGCGTCAGCATCAACACTTTTGTCCCCAAGCCCTGGACCCCCTTTCAGTGGGCGGGCATGGCAACAGAGCGGGAGATCAGGGCCAAACGGCGCTCGGTCCTCGAGCCTCTCAACCGCATCGAAGGGGTGAGCGTCGGCCGTAAAAGCGGACGTGAGGAGGTGCTCCAGGCCCTCTTTTCAATTGGCACTGTGGAGGTCGGCGAGGCCCTGGTGCGGGCGGTGCAGGAAAAGCGGGAGTGGCAGGGGATCTACGGAGAGTTTGCCGGGTGGGTCCATCGCAGCAAGGTCCCCGAGGAGACGCTGCCCTGGGATTTCATCGATAACGGACTGGAAAAAGGGCGGCTGCTGCACGGGTGGGGGGAGGCGAAATAAAAAAGCCGGGTACGGGACCCGGCTTGAGTTGTTTGGCGCAGCGGCTGAGGTTAGAGGGCCTTGGCCACTTTATTGCCGCGGAGGCAGCGGGTGCAGACGTAGGCATTACGCGTCACGCCCTTTTCGACGATGCGCATTTTGCGTATGTTGGGCATCCAGCGCGTCTTGGTCAGGTTGTGGGCGTGGCTGACATTGTTGCCGACTAGCGGGCCCTTGCCGCATATATCACATTTTCTCGACATTGGAAAAACTCCTGCTCATTTATCCTGTATTGAATATTTTCCTACCAAGCTGATTAAAATAGAAATAATAAATCAAAAAAGCAAGCATAAAATGGAGGTTTTCCTGCTCTCGTTGCACTCCAGGCTAATGGATGACGGTGAATTCCGTCGCCAGGGTATGGCTGGCCGCGGGTGCGAGCAGGATGCGATCCTGACGCACATTCCCGGCCTCGATGCAGACAAACCTCTTGTACTCCTCCCCGCCCAGGTCCTGGAAGGCGCGGCTGCGCTCCTGCCACGGATTCCAGACCACGGTTGAGCGGCTGCCCTCCTTCTTAACCACAATCTGCCGTGCCAGCACCGGATCATAAATGGTGCAGCTGCTGCCGGTTTCGAGATAGATGCGGTTGATCTCCCGGTCAATCCTGATCTGCCCCTGCTGCAGGGTGGTGCGCTCCTGCTGGAGGGTGTCGATGTAAAAGGTGTCGTCCAGCCCCGTGATGTGTACCAGTTCCGCCTCCCCGAGCTGGAAATAGGAATGAAGGGCTGCGGTGATCTCGACCTCCTCTGTGTCGCGGTTGGTCATGGTCAGGGCGATGCGGAGATGGGCGCCGACGTCGACCTGGAGGCGAAGCTGGAAGGGGTGCGGCCAGAGGGCGAGGGTGGCGGGAGAATCCTCGAGTTCCAGCACGGCGCTGGTCTCGTTGGCCTGGGTGGAGGTCACATGCTGGAGACGCCATTCCTGGAGGCGGGCGAAGCCGTGCATCGGCAGCCCACCGCCGGAGGGGTGGGGGCCGAACCAGGGCCAGCAGACCGGGAC